>DAOUDX010000405.1:0-27409 GCA_034430835.1 Anaerolineae bacterium | reverse complement strand
AACAGTCATCCGGAGTACAACGATCTGTTTGCTCATCCGTTTCAGTGGTCTTGGACACGCTCTGCTTTTCGTGAATGGATAGCCAAGAAGTCAGCAGGAATTCCTTGCAACACTTCGACTACAGTCCACTAGGTGCCTGGAATGTGCGTCTCCTCCCTTTCTCCTCGCCGCTTTTCCCTCTTGCATCCTCTGACCTCCTGCGCTATAATTCCTGTATCGCAACGGAGGTCTCGCGGTGAAGCCTATCTACACTACAAAAGGCGAGTGGGTTGCCCTGATCGAGGAAAACTATCTATACGACGCCTACGGCGAGTGGGTGGGCTGGCTGGACGGCAAGGACGTGTACACCCGCGATGGGGAGTACGTGGGTTTCCTTTCGGGCGATTGGCGCATTCTGAGGGATCGCATCCACCAGCAGCGTCATATCCGCCGCTCGCCGCCTGTGCCTCCCAAGGCCAGTATACCGGCGAAGGTGCCGCTGGCACCCATGTTCGCTGAGCTACCCTGGCACTTGGTGGATGTTTTCGAAGAGGATCCCGACCTCTTCAAACACATCTCCGAGTTGAAGCCGGATTGGGAAGACTGACCGTGGTCGCGGGTAGTAAACTGCAGACTGCGGGCTTCTGTCTTTGGATGTTGGGGCTTTTCCTCGCCGTCGCGGGCTACTTTGGGCCGTGGGTGCCTCATAAGACGGCCGCGTTGACCGTGACCGGCTCCGAGCTGTCGTGGCTCGTCAAGTTTTTCCCCCAGGTGTGGGATGGCACGCTGACTGTGCGACGCGAGTTGTTCGCCACGCCCTTGATCGCCGCGGCCGTGCTCTTGGCGCTCTGGGTTCGGAGTCTCTCCGTTCGTCCGCTCGTGCGCTTGGGCGGGATTGGCGTCGCTTTGTTGATCGTCCTTGCTGCGTTACCCCTCTACGATCCTCCACTCAGCCCCGAGTATCGAAGCACGCTGGTTCTGATGGCCATCGGAGCAGCGCTCGTTCTCCTGACGCTGCTGGCGCATTGGCTTCCTCGCCGGGTGGTGGGTGTCTTGCTTGCGCTTCTGGCGATTGCGGGCGTCGTCCCTGCGCTGTGGCAGTTTATTCGCGTTCGTCCTCTCGTCGCCGCGCTGTACGGCCAGCCTGTGGGGTTGGGTTGGGGGTTAATCCTCTGCGTGGTCGGTTTTGCGCTGCTCTTGATCAAGGCAGCTCTTGCCATCGCGGGTTCCGCCCGCCCCGCGCAGCTAGCATCCTAGCTCTTCCGGGATGCATCCTCGCCGATCATCCGCGCGACAGTCTTCCCTGAAAGCATCACCATCGGCACACCGCCGCCGGGGTGGGTAGAACATCCGGCAAAGTACAGCCCGCGCACGTCGAGGCAGCGGTTGTGCGGGCGGCGCAGTGTGGCCAGCAGGCCGTTGTTCGACGTGCCGTACAGCGCGCTGCGATACGTGCCGGTCAGTCGGGCAATGTCGAGAGGCGTCAGCATCTGCTGCACACGGATTCTGTTCCGCACGTCGAAGCCGAAGCCGGCCAGACGGGACAGGACGAGGTCGTAGTAATCGGCAGCCTGTGTCTCCCAGTCGTACTCCGGCCCCAGCGCAGGAGCGTTGACCAGCACGAACCAGTTCTCGCAGCCCTCTGGCGCGTGGCCGGGGTCGGAGCGGGCAGTGATGACGACGTAGATGGTCGGCTCGGCAGGCGGGACACCGCGGTGAAAGATCTCGTCGAACTCGCGCCGGTAGTCGGAGCTGAAGAAAATGTTGTGATGGGCCAGCTCCGAGTGGATACCCTCCACGCCCAGCGCCAGCACGAAGCCGGAGCAGGAACGGGGTGCGTTCATCAAGCGGTCCAGCCTGCGGGGGTTCACGGCTTCGCGCGGCAGGAGATGCTGGTAGACGCTGGTCACGTCGGCGTTAGCGACGACGCCGCTGGCCAGTTGTCGGTTGCCGTCTGCTAGCACGATGGTTCGCACTGCCCCACTGCTGACCTCGATTCGCGTCACCGTCCGCCCGGTGTGAATCTCCACGCCCAACTCCCGCGCCAGCCGCTCCAGCGCGCGGGCGACGGTGTAGACGCCGCCCCTGGCGTACCACACACCGCCGTTCAGCTCCATGTGGGCGACGACGTTGTAGGCTGCCGAGGCCTCGTAGGGGCTGGCTCCGGCATAGGTGGCGTAGCGGTTCAGCAGTTGGCGCAGATGTGGAGAGCGCACATGCTTCCGAACCGAGCCATCCAGCGTGCGCCACACATCGACCGCCAGGGCGTCCCTCGGTGGGATGCGGAACAGGTCGCGCCAGGTGGGGGGATCGGAGTAGGTGAACAGCGGCCCGGTGACGCGGTGCAGGCGCGCGACGTAGGCCAGGTAGCCCAGGTAGCCCTCTACGTCGCGCGCGTCCAGCGCGGCGATCTGAGCGAGGGTGTGGTCGAGTTCGCGGCTGATGTCGAGCACGGTGCCATCAGGGTAAAAGTAGCGCGTCAGCGGCTCGACGGGCAGCAGCGTGAGATAGTCCTCCAGGCGGCGGCCTGCCGTGGCGAAGAGGCCCTCGAACACATGACGCATCGTGAGCACTGAAGGTCCTGTGAGCCATTCAAATCCTCCAGCCTGGACGTGGCGCATCTTGCCGCCGACGGCATCGTTCTTTTCGAATACGACGACGTACTGGCCAGCAGCGGCCAGGTGGATCGCCGCGCTCAGCCCGCCGATGCCCGCGCCGATGACGACGATGGGGTTAGCCATGGCCTCAGTCCGTCTCTGAGGGCATGCCAAGCGCGTGGAGCAGGTCGAAGCAGAACAGGAACCCGCCTTGGACGATGATGCCCCAGCCGTTGCCGCGCCAGAAAAGGTTATCGGTGCCCAGCGTCAGCGCAACGCCGCCGGTGACGTACAGCACATCCAGCCCAGTGTTGATCAGCAGGATGCGGCGCAGGTTGCGCGCCTCGCGGGTCAGCACATCCAGGGCGGATGGATCGGCTAGCCCAGCGCGACGGCGGTGCGTGACCCAGCCGCCGACGAGGGCGATTCCCGCGTCGATCACGCCCCACGCGATGGCCTCCAGGCCTACGCCTTGCCAGAAAGGGTCGAGAAACAGGATCGCCACGCCCACGGCCGCGCTGATGGCACTCCACGCCAGCAGGCGGCGTGTGATGGCTTTGTAGTATTGCCAAATGTTCATGGGTCTCCCTTGTAGGCGTCGTCTGAAACTGTGTCTACGAGATACGCGCGATGAAGTCTCGCACCCTCGGCGGCGTGCGCTCCTGGCTCTCGCGGGCCAGCACCAGTGTCATACCGAAGGCAATCAGCGTGTTTGTCACCAGGAAGAAGGTGAACTCTTCCAGCGGTAGGACGCCGCCCAGGTAGAGCGCCAGCGATTGGGCCCGGTCGATGACCCAGGTCCCGGCGCCGATGGCGACGGCATCGGTCGCGCCCAGGTAGAGCGTCGCCGGCACAAGCGTCAGCAGGACCAGCCTTCGGTAGCGCCACAGGATGTCGGCACCGAAGGCGAGCTGGAAGATGATGGGCGGCAGCGCCCAGGTCAGTTGGATGGTCAGATAGACGCCGGGCTTCCAGCCGGAGAGAAGCCCGACGACTGAGGCAAGCCAGATCAGCCCTGTGACCGAGGCCGAGATCCAGCGCAGCTTGGGACTCAGGGGACGATCCGGCACAGGCAAGCGGCGTGCCAGCCACAGCAGCCATAGTCCAGACAACAGCGTCTGGAGCACGAAGAAGGTGTATTCCTCGATCGGCACCCAACCGATGGTGATGCCAGCGACCAGTTTGGGATCGTACCACCACACACCGGTCGCTACCAGGTAGTTATCCCATGGCGTGGTGTAGAGCAGGGCGGCGAGTACGTGGGCCGCCAGGGTCAGCCAGGCGGGAAAGCCGCGCAGGGCGTTGGGCAGTATTTTGCCACGGCGTGCGTCGCAAAGTGTGAGGCCACTCACCAGCAGGAGGGGGACGACGACAAAAAGCGCCAAGTAGCCCAAGTAGGTCATTTCTGTTTCGCTGCCTCCAGCAGCTCTTGCCGCCGTCGGCGATACTCCACGATGGGCCGGTCGGCCTGGATCAGTTGCTCGCCCATGCGCAGTGCTGAGGGCTTGGGCCGCTGAGTGATGACCACGCGCCGATCCTGATGGGCGATGTAGCGGTTGCCGGGCATCGCCAACCAGTTGAAGAGATCGCGCAGCAGCGGCATCCGGACGAAGCGTTGGTAAAAGCGCAGGTAGAGGATCGTGTGCTCATCGTCTATCGGCACGAAGGCGGCTAACACGCGGGCATTGTCCGAGATATAGTTCTGCCACAGGTTGGGAAAGATAAAGCCCAGCCTGAAGTCGCGGGCCGGGTCGGGCGCGATCTCCTCCGGCTTGCGCGGCGGCTTGCCGTCGTCCACCCGGTTGTAGACGTAGAAGTAGAACATATCCTCGCCCACCCACTGCACCACGGGGCCGTCAACCAGGGTGCGGTTGCCGCGTCCGATGGTGTTGTAGTGGACGAAAGGCAGGTGGGCCACGTCGAGCTGGTTCTCGATAACGCGGGAGTAGTGGGCATCCCATGGGTCGTAGACCCTGCCGTAGCTGAAGCTGTCATCGATGTCGGCGAAAAAGCGCGGCGGCTGCAGATCCTGCGGCGGCTCCTCCCCCCACCAGATCCAGATAAAGCCGTGCGCCTCGTGGGTGGGGTAGTGGTGAACGTGGAAGCGCTCGGGGATGGAGGCAAGCCTGCCGTTGGCAGGAATGCGGGTGACCCTGCCGGATGGGTCGTACTCGAAGCCGTGGAACGGGCACTGCAGGTGGCCCGCCACGATCTTGCCCTTGCTCATTTGCACACCCCGGTGGGCGCACTGGTTGCGCAGGCAGCTGACCTGTCCGGCGCCATCCCGCCAAAAGACCAGCTTCTCGCCCATGCGCATCACGCCGACCGGCTGACGCTTGACCTGGCTGGAATCCATCACCACGTACCATTGATTGGGGATCATGGCTCGTTTCTCTGGTCCACGCACGCCATCTGCTTTCCCGAGTCGCTCAGCTCCAGCAGCTCTTCCGGGTACGGCTCGAAACAAGTCTGCTGAGCCAGGTACTCTTGCCCGAAGCGCACGATCCATGATCGGATCAGGCTGCGGGGGGTGCTGGATGGCGACTTGCCCTCACGATACCTCTGCAACGCGTCGAGGAAGAAAGCCTTCTCCTCGCGCGAAAGCTCGTCGGAGAAATACCCCAGCGCGTGCATGAGCACGTTGATATGGGAGGTACAGCGCGGCGGCCGGGCAAGGGCACTGTAGAGATGCTGCTCATAGTCCGCGACGACTTGGTCAAAAGGCCGCTTGTCCGGGTTGGCGACGATGCGGCCCAGTGCCCGGAGTTCCGTCTGGTGGTAGGTCATCAGCAATAGCTTGTTCTGGGCCTGGAATTGGACCAGGTCCTTTATCGCGCCCGATGCTTTCACTTGGCGGAAGGCGGCCAGGGCATAGATCTTGGTCAAAAAGTGCTCGCGGATGCGAAAGTTGTTCAGACGTCCTTCGTCTTCGGTGGCCAAGTGGGGGAAACTTTCCATCACTGCCCCGCCGAACATCCCCTGGCCTTTCAGCGCGGCAGCCCCTTTCTTGGTGCTGGTGTAAACCTTGACGTCGTTGAGGCCGCATGATGGTGAGCGGTTCTTGAGAATGAACCCGTCCACATCGGCAAGACCGTTGAGGAACGAGGCGGCAAAGGCGTGCATTCTCTCCG
Organism: Anaerolineae bacterium; assembly: GCA_034430835.1. GTDB lineage: Bacteria > Chloroflexota > Anaerolineae > B4-G1 > B4-G1 > JAFGED01. The sequence goes on along the minus strand of DAOUDX010000405.1, from coordinate 21,702 downwards.
TGTGATCGAGCCCTGTTTGGGGTTGCAGCAATCGGGGCTCCCCCTCGACCGCGACCAGGCGCAGGAATTCCCGGGGCACGCCCAGGCCCAGTGCCATCTCAGGGCACACGACCGTAAAGTTCACGTAGGGCCGCATCTTTTGCACGAACGGCGCAGCGATGATCTCGCCGTTGTATCGGCAATGGTCGAACCCCAGGCACTTGCTGACGAGGATGTTGGGTTTGGCAGCTTCTCTCACGTCACGTTTCCTTTGGGGTGGCCCGCCATGCCAGCACGACGAGCACGCCCATTCCGACGAATCCACACAGAGCTGGCCCTGGCAGTCCCCAGAAGACGGCCAAGCCAAACGTCTCCAATACCCACGTCAGCGTGTACACTGCCAATAGCGGGCATTCCGGCAGGTTCTTGGGGCGCACGGCTGCCGTGATCAGCGCTGCGCCCAGGAACCACCCGAAAAAGTTTACCCAGGGGATGGAAAAGTAGCCGCCAGGCTGATCCCACACCCACAACTCCCACTGCACCATCTGTGGGTCGAGAAACAGATCCCAGGCGGTGATGGCCAGCGCACTGGCGGCGACGAATGCCCAGCCAAACCGCCGCCCGCCGAGCCGCCATCCGATAGCCCAGGCCGACGGCAGCATCATCATCCAGGCGGCCATGATCAGCACCGGCACGTGGGCGATCTGTGGCTGGAGGCGGTCGGTGTAGTGGTAGTCGCCAAAGGGGAAGCCGGTGGTCGATCCCACGGCCTCGAGCCCCCAGGACAAGACGGAGACGATGGCCACAGTTAGGATGGTGCGGGGAATTCCTTGGCCGCGTGCCAGCACAGTCACTGAAAGACACGCTTGGAGTAGGACGCTCACCGAGATGTGCAAGTAGATCGCCCGGTCACCCCAAATCCAGTTGGTGATGGGCATCGTGAGCATCGCTGCCAGCCAGACGAAGAGGAGCCGGGCGGGCCACCCGCGCAGCCCTTCGCACGCCGCCTTGATGTCCTCTCGCCATATCCTCACTTTGCTCCTAGGTGCACACGGGCTCGCGGGGTCTGCTCGGGCTGGCAAGCTTGTACGCCAGTGTCTTGGTACGCCACCAGATGCCGGGCAGACGGCGCAGCTTCTCCAGCCTGCTCACGTAGGCGCGCCGGCTGAAGACGTCGCCGCCGTTGGCCTGGATGTCGTCCAGGATCGCCCAGTAAAGCTCGGCTGCGGCGGCGATGGCAAAGCGGCCAGCCGGGGCGAGAAGGGCGATGCCCGGCAGGGAGCTGGTATATAGGTTGTGGACGCGATCCATCTGAAAGCACAGGAAGGCGTGCCAGCGATCGTCGATCTGCCGGGTGGCAATATCCTCTTCGGTCAGATCGAAGGCGGCCAGCTCTTCTAGCGGGAGGTAGAGCCGACCTGCGCGCCAGTCCTCGCCCACGTCACGCAGGATGTTGGTCAGTTGCAGGGCCACGCCCAGCCGGACGGCGTAGGGCACTGCCTCCGGCCCGGAGAAGCCGACGATGTGCATCGCCATCAGCCCGACGGTGGAGGCGACGCCATAGGCGTAGGTTGTCAACTCGCCAAAGGTGGCGTAGCGCACTGTTTCCAGGTCGTGCGCGATGCCGTCGAGCAGTTGCTCGGCATACAACAGGGGGATGCGGTGCCGCGCGCGTGTATCGGCCCAGGCCAGAGCGACCAGGTCGTCTTCTGGAGGGCGCGGGCTCAGGGCGCGCTCTCGCCAGACTTCGAGGGCTGCTTGTGGGTTCCGCCTGGGGCGGTCCACCAGATCGTCGCTGACGCGGCAGAAGGCATACAGAGCGTGCACCGAGCGGCCGATGGCCGTGGGCAGCAAAGCAGACGCCAGATAAAACGTGCGGCTGTGGGTCTGCGTGATGGCCTCGCAGTGCCGATAGGCTCGCTCGATCTGCGCAGGGTCAGCGTCGGGCAGTGCCAGCTTGTCTGGCGGGAGGCTCCCCAGCCCTGCGTACGCCCAGTCTATGAGTGTCTGTTCCCAAGAAGCGATTTTCGAGATCATGATTCCATGTATTCCTAGGTGATGGGTTGTTCTTTCAGAATGCGTTCCTCTACTAGCCCGGCGCCGAGAAAGGCGATGGGCACGCCGGTACCGGGATGGGTGCTGGCGCCGCAGAAGTAGAGGTTCTTGTAGCGGCTGTGCCGGTTGTGAGGACGCAGGTAGCCCAGTTGTGTGATGTTGTGTTTCAGCCCAAAGGTCGCGCCCCGGGCCAGGTTGAACAGCTCCCGCCAGTCGTGTGGGGTGTAGCTGACCTCGTGCTTGATGTGCGCTTCCAGGTCCGCGGTGCCGAGCCTTTCTAGCTGTTTGAGCACGGTCTTCCTGGCACGCGACTGCAGCGATTCAAAGTCCTGGTCCAGCTCCTCGTACAGGCAGCCCACGGGCACCAGCACCATCAGGTCGTCGCACCCTGGCGGGGCAGCGCTGGGGTCGGTGCGGTTGGGCACGTGGATGTAAAAGCTGGGCCTTTCCGGCAGCGTGTGATCGTGAAAGATGCGATCGGAGTTGGCCTTGTAGTCGCCGGAAAGGAAGACGTTGTGGTGGGCCAGTTGCGGGTAGACCGTATCGACGCCCCAGTAGAACATGATGGTGGAGCAGGTGAACTGCTTGTCCATCATGCGCTTCGCCAGGCCTCGATCGGGTAGCAGCTTGTCGTAGACGTAGGGCAGGTCGGCGTTGGCGACGACGATGTCAGCCTGCATTTTGCTCCCGTCTTCCAAGACGACGCCGGTAGCGCGGTTGCCCTCGACGACGATCTGCTTGACTGGCGCATCGTAGACGAAGCGCGCGCCGTGACCCTCGGCGATCTGGGTGAGGCTCTCGACGATGCGGTACATCCCGCCGATGGGGAACCAGACGCCGTCGGCCAACTCGGTGTATTGCAGCATTGAGTAGGCGGCAGGGGACTCGTAGGGGCTCAGCCCCATGTACACGTCCTGGAACGAGAATACGGCCTTGAGCTTTTCGCTCTTGAAATAGTTGCCCAGGTTGTCATAGTGCTTTCTCAGTAACTTGAGCTCGGTCAGCAAAGACAGATTGCCGGGGTTGATTTGGTCATAGAGTGTGTAAAAGTTCTTGGTCAAAAACCTGTCGAGCGCGATATCTAGGTGGCGATGACCCTCAGACATGTAACGCAGAAAGCCGCCAAAAGATCCGGGCTCGATGGCCTCCAGTTGGGCCTGCATCCAGTTGATGTCCGCCGAGAGTTGGAGGACAGCGCCGTCCTCAAAGTGGATGTGGTAGGTGGGGTCGATGCGCTTCAGGTCGAGATGATCCTCCATTCGCTCGCCCAGGGCGGCGTAGGTCGCAGCGTAGACCTGTGGCAGGAGGAACAGGCTGGGGCCGACGTCGAAGCGGTGGCCATCCTGCACGATCTGATTGCACCGCCCGCCTGGGAGGGTGTTCTTTTCCAGGACGGTCACGTCGTACCCTCTGCGGGCCAGACGCGCGGCAACGGCGATGCCACCGACGCCTGCGCCGATCACGAGCACCGAGGTCACAGGGGGGCCTCTTTCACAATGCGCTCCTCCACCAGCCCGGCGCCGATGAGGACGATGGGCACGCCGGTGCCGGGGTGGGTGCTGGCGCCGCAGAAGTACAGGTTCTTGTAGCGGCTGTGTCGGTTCTGCGGGCGCAGATAACCCACCTGCGTGAAATTGTGCCCCAGACCGAAAGCCGCACCCCGCGCGAGGTTGAACATCTCCCGCCAGTCGTGGGGCGTGTAGCTCACCTCGTGGGTGATGTGTGATTCCAGGTCGGTGATGCCGAGTTTTTCCAGGCCCTTGACGACGGTCTCGCGAGCGCGGGCTTGCAGCGCTGCAAAGTCCTGGTTCTGTTCTTTGTACAGGCAGCCCACGGGCACTAGCACCATCAGGTCGTCGCGCCCTGGCGGCGCGGCGGCGGGGTCGGTGCGGTTGGGCACGTGGATGTAAAAGCTGGGCTTTTCCGGCAGCGTGTGGTCGTGAAAGATGCGGTCAAAGCTGGCCTTATAGTCGCCGGAGAGAAAGACGTTGTGATGGGCCAGTTGCGGGTAGACGGTATCGACGCCCCAGTAGAACATGACGGTGGAGCAGGTGAACTGCTTGTTCATCATGCGCTTCCCCAGGTCCCGATCGGGTAGCAGCTTGTCGTAGACGTAGGGCAGATCGGCGTTGGCGACGACGATGTCGGCCTGCATTTTGCTCCCGTCTTCCAAAACGACGCCGGTGGCGTGGTTGCCCTCGATGGCAATCTGCTTGACGGGCGCATCGTAGATGAAGCGCACGCCGTGCCCCTCGGCGATCTGGGTGAGGCTCTCGACGATGCGGTACATGCCGCCGATGGGGAACCAGACGCCGTCGGCCAATTCGGTGTATTGCAACAGTGAGTAGGTGGCCGGGGCCTCGTAGGGGCTTAGCCCCAGGTACATGTTCTGGAAGGTGAAGGCGGCCTTCAATTTGGGATCCGTAAAGTAATTGCCGATGTAGTCGTAATGCATCGTCAGCGCCTTCAACTGGAACAGCAGCGGCAGGTTGCCGGGGTTGAACTCGTCAAAGAGGCTGTAGAAATTCTTGCCGACGAACCGGTCAAGGGATATATGGAAGTGCTGGTGGCCCTCGACCAGGTAACGCAAGAGGCCGCCGAACGAACCGGGCTCGATGGCTTCCAGTTGCTCCTGCATCCAGTTGATGTCCGCGGAGAGTTGGAGCTCGGTGCCATCGCCGAAGCGCAGATGGTAGGTGGGGTCGATGCGCTTCAGGTCGAGGTGGTCCTCCATCCGCTCGCCCAGGGCGGCGTAGGTTGCGGCATAGGTCTGGGGCATGAGGAACAGGCTGGGGCCGACATCGAAACGGTGGCCATCTTGGAGCAGCTTGTTCAAACGCCCGCCAGGGACGGCGTTCTTCTCGAGGACGGTGACGGCATAGCCTCTGCGGGCCAGTCGGGCGGCAATGGCGATGCCGCCGATGCCCGCGCCGATCACGAGCACCGAGGTCATGGGAGTCTCTCCTTTTGTGTGAATAAAACCTATCGCGTTCTGTGAAGTTGACTGGATTTTACTACGAAGCTTTCTCGTTGTCAAAGTGTCCGGCCTCTGCAAGCATTTCGCGCAGAATCTCTGCCTGATCTAGTGCGTCGTGGAGGGCGTGGTGCGTCAGCTTGCGCCCATCCAGGTAGCGGGCGGCGACGTGGTGCATCGTCGTTTCTTCCCACGAGACGCCCGTTACGCCCATGTAGAAGGCCTTCAGGTCGATGGCGGTATGGCCAAAGGGGTTGTGCCCGATGTAGCGGTGGAAGTAGTCGTTGACAAACATCCAGTCGAAGGGAGCGTTGAAGGCGACGAAGATGGGGCGCTGCATTTCCGGCACCTGTTCCTTGGCCCATATCTCGAAACGCGCCATGGCTTCTGCGGGGGGCAGGCCGTGTTCGGCCAGTTCCCCCAGCGACAGGCCTGAGATAGTCAACGCCGATGGCAGGAAATCGTCTTTGTCCGGTTGCAGTTCGACGTAAAAGGTACGTTCCGGGTCACACACCATGCACGCGCCGATGGAGAGCAGCGAGTACTGGCTGGGGTTCGGCCCCGCCGTCTCGACGTCTACAGAGATGTAGGCTTCGAATTCTTTGGTTAGCACGATTTAGACTCCAATTCCTCGGATGTATAGCAGTTCTAGTCCAGCAAAGTAGCACAGAATCAACAAGAGTGCGTCGATCTCGACAATGCCGATGCGGCGCTCCACCTGGGCAAGTTGCCGATCAGGCCCATCGTGGTGAGCAGCAGCGCCAACAGGCCCGCTAGGGCGAACGCCGGATCGATGGCGCCGAAAAAACTTCCTTCGGTGTAAAAAACGTCAGCCAGCGCCAGGGCGAACATGTTGAACACGTTGCTGCCGAAAAGGTTGCCCACGGCAATGTCGTACGCGCCGAAGCGCACCGCCGATACCATGGCCACCAACTCTGGCAGAAGTGACAAAGGCCACCATTACCACGCCGACAAAGCCATCCCCCAGCCCGGTGGCGTCGGCTATCTCGGTGCTGCTGCGCACCAGCCACGGAGTGACCAAGATCAACACGGCGGCCGTCGCCGCGAATCCAATGACGGCCCATCGCAGTGTGGGAACGTCCCCGGCCTCCTCCTTCACCTGGTCCGACGGCTGGCCCCCGAGCACCGGGTTGGAGCGGAGCAGCCAGGCCCCGGCAAAGTACATCGCCATCATCGCCAGACTGTCGACGCCTATCCAACCAATGCGCAGGTTGACGTCCGCCAGCAGGAAGAAGACGGCCATACCGGTCAGCATCGCGCCCAGGCTGGCCGTGAGGGCGTGCCTCAGTGCGACGCGCCGGATGATGCGGGTGCGATAAAAGATCATGTCCAGCAAGCCCAGGAGCAGCATGTTGAACATGCTACTGCCGAACAGGTCGCCGCGGCCAGGTTGATGTGCCGCTGGTTGATGGCGTTGAACATGGTCAGCAGCTCGGGGAGCGAGGTGGCGGCAGCCACCAGTAACGCGCCGACAAAGAGGCCGCCGAGTTTGGTGCGATACGCGATGGCGTCGCCGTACTTGGCCAGCTTGATCGCCGCCAAGACGACGATGCCTGCGCTGATGGCGAATTGCAGCCAGGCCATCTAGGCGTCCTCTAGCAGCCTGTCGGAGAGAAATTTGTCGTTCCATTTCGGCCCATTCTTGAGGTCCAGATGGCGCTTCGTGTCCTAGTTTTAGCCAAATACGGGCCCGAGAGCGGCATTTCTGCGAAAAAATCACTCCCTCCGATGGGTTGCCGGCCAAATAACAAGTCGAAGCGAGGCGTTTTTGCAGAAAAACTTTTCTCTCCGACAGCCTGCTAGGGTCTGAAACAGGCTGGGGATGCCCTTGGCGATAGGCAGGGGCCAGGCGACCAGGGCGGTACCCGAGACCTCGTCGAGATCGCCCACCACTGCCTCGACCCTGGAGATGCACTCTTGCACCGTTGCCTTGTCCTGCGCGATGGCAAACAGCGTGCAGGAGCACCGCTCGGTGGATGGGTCCAGGTTCTCGAACGCGAACCGGATTGGAATGTGATGGCGAGGGCGGCACTCCCCTTCGCTCGAGCACGAGCTCTCGATAAAGGTGGCGTTGCGCACGCCCACCTCGCGCCACGCATCGAGCACGTCGTCCAGATCGCTGGGGCTGCTAAGGATCAACATAATCATGTAAGCCATAACTCTTCCTCCTATTCAAGCATGCAAGACCCCTGGGGTCTTGCTCGCCCTAGCATAGGCTGCTAGCGCCCGCTCCCGCGCCCCAACGTGGTCTACGATGGGGACAGGGTAATCCTGCCCGACGACGCAGCCGGCCTCCTGCTGCATCCCAGGTGGCGTCTTCCACGGCTCGTGGATGAAGCGATCGGGTACCTGGGCCAGCTCTGGCACCCAACGGCGCACGTACGTGCCTTCTGGGTCGTGCTTTTTACCTTGAGTGATGGGATTGAAGATGCGGAAGTAGGGCGCGGCATCGGTGCCGGTGCCGGCCGTCCACTGCCAGCCGCCGTTGTTGGCCGCCGGGTCGCCATCCACCAGGTGCTGCATGAAGAAGCGCTCGCCCCAGCGCCAATCGATCAGCAGATCCTTGACCAGGAACGAGGCGACGATCATGCGCGCTCGGTTGTGCATCCAGCCGGTGTGCGTCAACTGGTGCATCGCGGCGTCCACGATCGGATAGCCGGTGCGGCCCGCACACCAGGCAGCGAAGGCAATGGTATCGTTCTCCCACGGGACGTTTTGCAGGTTGGGACGAAAGCTCCGCTCCAGGACGTGGGGAAAGTGGTATAGGATGTGCATGTAGAACTCGCGCCAGACGAGCTCGTTCAGCCATGTTTCGGCGCCGGCACGACCCTGGTCGTCCGGCGCGGTGTCGGCGGCGATCAGGGCGGTTACCAGGGCCTGGCGCGCCGAGACCATCGCAAAGCGCAGGTAGGGGGATAGACGCGACGTATCGTCCAGGTCAGGGCGGTCGCGCATCTCGGCGTAACGGTAGATAGGCGGATCGTCCTCGCCGCTGAAGACGCTCAGTCGGCGGTGGGCCTCGGCCTCGCTGGGCGGGAACGGCACGCTGGGTTCCAGCGCGGGTTCTGTGGGGATCGGCAGACTGGCTATCTCCGCTGGCGTGGCGATGTGTGTGGGAGCCGGCAGGATGTTCCTCAGTGTCGGCGGCGTCAGCGCCTTCCACTTGCGGCCGAATGGAGTGAACACGGTATAGGGCGTGCCGTCGGTCTTGAGGACGCTCCCCGGCAGATGCACGACAGGCGCGCCGACCAGCCGCAGAGGCACGCGCGCCGCTACGCGACCATCGCGCTGCCGGGCGTAGGGGGTCAAGTCCTCCTCGGCGAAAACTGCCTCCGCCCCACTCTCAGCCACGAGCGCGGCCAGTTCGTCCGCCGGGTCGCCGTGGCGCACGACGAGATACCCTCCCCTGGCGCGCAGGCTGTCGTCGAGCGCGCGCAGTCCGCCGAAGAGGAAAGCCACGCGTTTCTCAGCCGCGCGATGCGCTTCCAGCAGCGTTGGGTCCAACACAAAGACGGGGATCACCCACTCGGCGTGGGCCAGGGCGGCGGAGAGGGCCTGGTTGTCGCTCAGGCGCAGGTCGCGCCGCGCCCACCAGATGGCGGTTGTCATTCTGTCTCTTCGATGCCTACCCAGATCGTGCTGTCCTCCACTTTGGTGGGGAAAACGGGCAACGCATGCTCCCGTCTGAGTGCGCCCAGCATCTTGCCCACGGCGGGCGGCCAGGGGCTCCACGCTTTCACATCGCCGGTTTGAAGGTCAAAGGCGCTGTGGTGCCAGGGGCAGGTGATGGTGCCGTCCTCTATCTTCCCGCCTTTGAGCGGTAGCCGCATGTGCGGGCAGGCGCTGGCGATGGCATAGATTCGACCTTGTTCGCGGATGAACAGAATGGAATGGCCGTCGATCTTGACCACCTTCCTTTCGCCTTCCAGTAGCTCGCTTTCGGGAAGCGCCTTAAACCAGTTCATTTGAGCCTCCTTTCTGGCCTCTGCGTGGGAACCAGGGGATGAATGCGCTGGTCGTCTCCATGTATGCCTGGTAGTCAGGTTTGGTCTCTTGCAGACTCTTCTCCAAGAGCGTCACGCCAGAGATGCGCGTCAGCAATTCAGTCATGATGATTGGGCTGAAGAACGTCCAGTAGCCGCCCGCAGCAACTGCAATGAGATAGTAGCTCCACCACTGGACGGCATCGCCAAAGTAGTTGGGGTGGCGCGTGTAGCGCCAGAGACCGGTCCGCAGCACCTTGCCCCGGTTGGCCGGATTGGCTCTGAAGCGATCCAGTTGCCAGTCCCCCACCGTCTCGAAAGAGAACCCGATGGCCCACAGCACCAGGGCTGCGATGTCGAGCGCTGTGAGCCGGTCTGTGGCAGTCTTGATCTGGGCGGCCAGCAGGGGAGCGGAGATCAGCCATACCAGAAACCCTTGGAGCAGGAAAACTCTGAAAAAGCTCTGCCACCACCATTTCTTCCCCGTCTCTTCCCGCCACTTCTGATAGCGAAAGTCCTCCGGTTTGCCCCATTTGCGTCGGAGGAGGTGGAGCGAGAGCCGAAAGCCCCAGATGGTGACCAAGGCACCGATGAGCCATTTGCGGGCGAGAAGGCCGCCGGGGGTTAGCACAAAATAGAGCCAGTTTGCCACGATAGACCCTGCGCCCCAGAAAACGTCGATGATGCTCGAATCTTTCAGGAGCAGGCTGACGCCCCACAGGATCGACACGGTCCCCAGGATGGCGGCGGCGGCGATGCCGCAAGTCTCCCAAAGCGTCATTACAGCACGGGCTCCTTTCAATGGGGTAGGCGGCTGTGTTCTTGGGCTGGAAAGCGTGTTCCTATTTTCCCTCCAGCGAATCGAGGAACTCTTCCACTTCCGGGATGGCCAGCAGCTTGGCCTTGAAGAACTCGTTGACCAGCCCTTCCACCTTGGCCCGTGAGTCGGCGATCAACTCGTTCCATCCGTCTCCCAGGTCTATCCGTCCGGTGATGTCGTCCCGAAGCCGGATCAGGGCCATCACGATCTCTGATTCCATCGGCCCTTCGGTGGTCTCCAACACGTCGCGGATGAGTTCGTCGGTCTGTTGCACCAGAGTCTCGCGGTCGATGGTCGAACCGGGCTGAGCCGCGTCGTCGATGGTGTCCAGCAGCGACCAGACTTGGTAGAGCAGCGCCGCGGGCTCGTCGAACAGCTCGCGGATCAACGCAGCGGGCCGATGGCGGCCCGTCAACCGGAAGATGTTGTACAGCCGCTTCGCCGCCTTGCCGTAGTTGACGTGCTTGTGGGTATACTTGTAGACCTCGCCTGTGATCTGCTGCACGTACTCGTCCAGCGACTGGGGCGATATCTGTTGGGCCAGCTTGGAAAACAGCGGCACCGACTCTGCCTCCAGATAGACCTCCTGGAAGTAGGGGTCGATGAAGCCGTCGAGGGGCGTGATCGTGCCATTTGGCGCTTCCCAAGTCACGTCAAGCATGTTGCTGGCGTTGACCACGCGCCCTTTCCCCGGCTCGGCGACGACCCAGTCCATCTTGCACCAACCGGGGTCAAGACAGCCGTACTCCCATTCCACTTCCCAGGGCTCGCCCGAGGTGCGGAAGACGAGCATCTTGCCTGCTTTGATCTCATCGGGGTCCCAGGAGACGGGAGAGGCGGTCTTGATGGGTTCGCCGTCCTTGACTACGTCGGCCTTCCAGGTGCCGAACTTGACCTCGATCAGTTGGTAGCCGGGGCCTTCGAACGTGTCCAGCGCCTTGTCGCGCATCAGCTTGGCGAGGATCTGGCAAGCCTCCTCTCGTGTCTCCGCCTGGATGTTGACCCGCTCAAAGTAGTCGCAGTCGCCGGGGTAGAGCTGGATCACGCCCTGGGCTGCACTGCCGGCCAGGCTGATGGCGGTCTCGACGTTGGGCAGGTCGGGTAGTTGGACGATGTCGGCGATGCGACGGTAGCGGTCGAGAGTGGCTTTGTCGAAATCGAGCAGCGTGATCTCGTGGCCGTAGATACCGGCCTCCTTGTCCATTTTCCACTCCATCGTGCCGGACGCGGCCATCGCTGCCAGCCACTGGGCGACGTCTGTCTCGTCCACCTCGACGCCCAGAGCTTTGGCCGTCTTGATGATCTGTTCCACCTCTTCTTGCGCGTCTAACGGGTTCTTTTCCTCAGACATAGTCTACCTCCGATTCTCCTGATTCCCCTTACTGGCAGGGGAATGATCTCCACAGTGGGCTTCCCTGGCCCTATCTGCACCCTCGCCACCGAGGGCAGTTCGTATCTTCCCGATTCGGCGACTGCGCCGGGGTTGACCAGCAGCGTGTGCCCAATCCACTCAACGTGCGCGCGGTGCGCGTGGCCAAAGACGATGACGTCCACCTCAGGATAGACCTGTGCCAGGCGGCGGGCGTTGCGCCGGTTGAGCCATCCGTTGTCCAGCAAGCCGACCTGGTTGACGAAAACTCGGACACTCTTGAGGCCAAAGCCTCTCAGTCCAGGCTCGTGGCCGTGGGTAAGCACGACATGCTTCCCGGCTAATTCCAGCTCAACCGCGGCGGGTAGCGCCGCGCCGCCGTCGGACAGATCGAGGAAGTGAAAGTTGCCGCGCACCGCATGCACCGGTGCGATAGTCCGCAGTGGTTCCAGCGCTGCCGGATCGTCCACGTCGCCAGCGTGCAAGATCACGTCCACCCCGGCCAGCGCGTCTAGTACTGCTTGGGGGAGTTGCCTCAGGCGGCGGGGGATGTGGGTGTCGGAAAGCAGTCCGATGGTGAGGGCGGTCATTGGCACAGAGTTTAGCACACTTGGTGGGTTTGGGCAAAAAGAGCAAGCGTGTAGAAAGTCGCTTGTCTACCCGCGCGCAGTCTGCCAGGGTTTGCATAAGGACGAAACTGGTGTATGATTTTGGAGTTGCAGCTAGATGTAGGAGAAACCCAGACACATGCAATTCGATCCCGCCGAGCACCCTCACCGTCGTTGCAACGCGTTGACGGGCGATTGGATTCTCGTCTCGCCCCATCGCACCAAGCGTCCCTGGAGAGGGCAGGTGGAGAAACCCCCGCCCGAGACTCGCCCTCGATACGATCCCGACTGTTATCTCTGCCCAGGCAACGTGCGGGCCAGTGGCGAGCGTAACCCCAAGTACGAGAGCACCTTCGCCTTCACCAACGATTTCACCGCGCTCCTGCCCGATACGCCGGAGATGGATGCACCGTCTAATCCCCTCTTCCGCGCCGAGGCCGAGCAGGGCACTTGTCGTGTCATCTGCTTCTCGCCGCGCCACGATCTGACCTTGCCGGAGATGACGGTCGAGGACATCCGCCGCGTGGTAGACGTATGGGCCGAGCAGACCGAAGAGTTGGGGGGGAGTTATCGCTGGGTGCAGATATTCGAGAATAAGGGGGCAGTGATGGGCTGCTCCAACCCGCATCCCCACGGGCAGATCTGGGCCGGGAGCGCGCTGCCCAATGAGCCAGCCAAGGAAGACCGGCAGCAGCGTGCGTACCTTGAAGAACACGGCGAGCCGCTGCTGATGGCTTACGTCCGGCGAGAGGCAGAACTGAGAGATCGCGTCATCGTTGAGAACGAGCGCTGGGTAGCCGTGGTGCCCTACTGGGCGGTGTGGCCCTTCGAGACGCTGCTGCTGCCTCGCCGCCATGTCCTGCGCTTGCCCAAGCTGGACGACGTCGAGCGAGACACGCTGGCGAGCATCCTCAAGCGGCTGCTGACCAGGTACGACAATCTCTTTGAGATTTCCTTCCCGTACTCGATGGGCTGGCACGGCGCGCCATCTCCCCGTTCCCTCCCAGGGAGAAGGGATAGGGGTGAGGGTGGGACCCAGGGTAGGGACGAGCCCTACCCCTACTGGCAACTCCACGCCCACTTTTTCCCGCCGCTGCTGCGCTCCGCGACCGTGAAAAAGTTCATGGTGGGCTACGAGATGCTGGCCGAGGCGCAGCGCGACTTGACGGCCGAGCAGGCCGCTGAACGATTGCGCGCGCTGCCGGAGGTTCATTACAGGGTGGAGGAGAGGCAGTGAGCTTCGACTATCGTCTGCATATATTCCGTTCGCCACTATTTCAGGGTGTTGTGAACGAGGCAATCGAGTTTTTTAACCGCACGCCCGTATACGAACTACCGCCGCCTGATAGTTTTGCTGGCACGGGAGTTTATGGGCTGTACTATATTGGCGGCTATGAGCTTTATGCAGAAATCGCCCGTTTGAATCAGAGAAACTGTGTACGGCCGATTTATGTGGGTAAAGCTGTACCGCCTGGATGGCGAGCGGCAAGATCGCGGAAGACTGAAGCGCCGGTTCTTTACGGGCGATTGCAGGAGCATGCCAGGAGTATACAACAGACCGAGAATTTGCGGGTTGGCGATTTCCTATGTCGGTTCGTGATCTTGAACGGCGTCGAGAGCGACTTGATCGTACCCGCAGAAGCCGAACTGATTCGAAGGTATAAGCCTCTTTGGAATTCTGTCGTCGATGGCTTTGGGAATCATGACCCCGGCAAGGGCCGTTATAACTAGGCGAAGTCTGAATGGGATGTTTTGCACCCTGGTAGGATTTGGGCAGAGCGGTTGACCGGGGAGTCCTCAAGTTTGGAGAGTGTGTGGGCGAAGGTTCGCCAGTTTTTAGCAGGCGTTGGGCTTTCTTAATTCTACTATGGCCTCATACAGTTGATGTGATTCCTTGGCTTTGACCACGCGGACGTCTGACTGGATGATGCTGTTGCCAACACGTGTCGCTCGTGGAATGTCGATTCTGACTAACTCCAGGCCAATGGATTCGGCAATTTTCCCAAAGTATTGATCAGTCGGTATCATGATGCCTTGTAGTATGCTGTTTCCGATAACCACTAATGCAGTAGCGTTTGGCTTCAGAATGTTTTTGATGGCTTGGGCAAAAGTAAGACTGTCATTGAAGTACGAAGCGGCGTAGTTAGCCCATCCGTTGCCACCATAAACGCCTTTTTCGGGCTTGAGTTGTCTGAGTGTTTCTAACTGCTCTTCTAAATCTGTGCCTGGTAAGGAAAGCTCCAGGTCTAGCCTGTCTCGTTCGCGAACAGTTTGCCAGTACTTGCCAAAGTTTGAGCGTTCGAGAGATTTCAGGTCCTTTGGGCATTCTGCGTAGCCCAGCCAGTACAACTGCGGGCGTGTGTTTCGGTTGTAGTGGTAGTTGTTCAGATATGGCGGTGATGTGACTATCAGGTCGATGGATGCGGGAGCCAGATATTTCTGATACCCAAAAAACGAGTCGTTGAGAACTTTTGCGTCAGGCGGCCTGGCCGGTAGGTTCCTCTGAAACCAAGAGATGTCTTCCAGCATTTCTAGTAGTTTGTCTGTAATAGTTCGACCGACTGGAAAATCGTGGATGTCTGATTTGCCTGCACTCACCCGTCTCCCCAAGCTCGGCTCGTAAGAGTAGTTTGAGTAGCACACCATTGTGGAGGCAAAGGCCAGCCGAAACAGGTCCCGTATACTTGGGTCATCAATCGTGTCTATAAAGTCGTGCAGTATCAGAACCTTGTGCAATACTTTTGGGCTGTAGAACTCGGTCCGTGTCTTGAATCCCTCGGGAGGAGCGCTTTTTGGTGTGTAGCTGTCTGTGGTTTTGTCCCTGTAAAAAACCTGGAATCTTGAGATCTCGTCATAAAGCTCTGAGGTTGCGACCTGATGAGCGCTGACCTTTGTGCGGGAGGCCTGGGCGGCATACGGGTTGATCTCAAATCCGATGGCATTGTGCCCACACAAGAGAGCTTCCACCAGGGTAGTGCCTACACCGCAAAACGGATCTAGGACAGCCCCTTGATTTTCTAGGTACTTGTTCAGCACATCTTTGACAAAGCTGCTCGAAAAACCTGCAATCCACGGCACCCATCGGTGTATTGGTTGTGTTTTGTTGTTTGCAAAGGAGGGATCGCTGAAATAAGAACTGCCATTCTCTGACGTCGCAGAAGAGAGTTCTTCCGTTTCGAAAAGCTTCAATTGCTTCAGTTGGTGATCCGATAGCTCTGCAAGGGTTGTCATCGCCGAAAACCTCGATTGGCCGGAGGCTATTCTGGGTGGGGAGCCGAACTGACGACTTTTCCAAGGTGATATTCAGGCCGGAGTTCCTTCAGAACACTGTCCATCTGTTGGCGTTCTTCTTCGTCGCTCAATACGTGGGCAAAGTCATCGAAACTTAGAATGATGACTTGGGGAACTCCACGACGCTCAACGATGTAACGAGTGTGGTTATGGGTCACGTCGTCCAGGACTCGTCCAAAGTTGTTTTGCGCTTTTGTTGAACTCACGCTTTTTGTTGCCATTGCTTATTGTCTATAATAGCTAATTTAGCTAAATTATACCAAATAGATAATTCTTTGTCAAGAGATTGCCCTAGTGAGTGCTTTCCACGTCATGCTCGATCCTTGGGGGCCGATCCGTAATCTGGACTGCGCCTATTGCTAACACCTTGCGAAAGAGCAGCTCTACCCCGGCAGCGATTTTCGCACGACGGGTGAGGTGCTGGCGTCGTTCACCCGGCAGTACAAGTTCAAGCATTGTAACGGTCAGCAGAGAAAGGGAGAGTAAACGATGATCGAAGAACTGAGATTTGGCCGTACCGGTCATATGAGCACGCGCACCATCTTCGGCGCTGCGGCTCTTGGCGAGGTCAACCAGACCCGGGCCGATCACACGCTGAGCGTGCTGCTCTATTATGGCTTGAACCACATCGACACGGCCCCCACCTACGGCGATTCAGAGCTGCGCATCGGGCCGTGGATGGAGCGCCACCGCGACAAGTTCTTCCTGGCTACGAAGACGGACAAGCGCACCTACCAGGAGGCTTGGGATCAGATTCAGGAGTCGCTGGAGAGGCTGTGTGTGGACCGGGTAGACTTGCTGCAACTGCACAATCTGGTGGATCCGGAGGAGTGGGAGGTCGCGATGGGGCCAGGCGGCGCGCTGGAGGCAGTCATCGAGGCTCGTGAGCAGGGGCTGACGCGTTTCGTCGGCGTGACGGGCCATGGCATGACGGCTCCCGCTATGCACATGCGCAGCCTGGAGCGCTTCGACTTTGACTCGGTGTTGTTGCCGCTCAACTATGTGATGATGCAGAACGAGCGATACACTGCCGACTTTACCATGCTGATGGCTGTGTGCCGGGATCGCAAAGTGGCCGTGCAGACCATCAAGTCCATCGCGAGGGGAGAGTGGGGCAAAAAGACGCACACCAGCGCTGTCTGGTATGACCCGTTGGATGATCAGGCGGCCATCGACCGGGCGGTGCATTGGGTGCTGGGCTGGCCGGGTGTTTTCCTGAACACGGCGGCGGACGTTAACCTGCTGCCTAAGGTGCTGCACGCTACCCGCCGCTTCCAAGGGCCGCCGACTGACGAGGAGATGAAAAAGCTGGTCAAGGAGCAAAAGATCAAACCGCTTTTCAAGTGATAGTGCTCATGGTCTGTGTCGCCCGAAAGGATTGGCTATACACGTATTTCAGAGGTAGGAGCTGGTTGACTGACAAAACCTCGGTGTTCCGTAGATTAACCTGGCAGGCTTGTAATTGGACGCAGATGAACACTGATCAACGCTGATTCCTGTTTCATCTGCGAAAATCTGCGTGAATCTGCGTCCCAAATGAGCTTGTCAGTCAATCAGCGTTGCCCATTCAGTGCGGCCTGTCTCCTGAGGTTGAGGGACGGGTCGTCTTGCTTTCTTCTCCGCTTTGTGTATAATGATCGCTGTTGCAATTCTTCGCAATAAGGATACCTATGCCTCATTGTCATACGCTGATTGAGGAGCTGCGCAAGCAAGGGTATCGTCTCACGCCCCAGCGGGAGATGATCGTGGAGGCCATCGTCCACGCCGGGCGGCACGTCACTGCAGAGGAGGTCTACGAGCAAGTGCAGAGCTGCACCAGCGCCATCAACGTCGCCACCGTCTACCGCACCCTCGACTTGCTGGTCGATTTGGGACTGGCGAGCCGGGTCGATCTGGGGGGCCAGCGGGCGGTGTATGCCACGGTTCGGCACGGCCCGCACGTTCATCTGGTCTGCAAGCGTTGCGGTGGAATCATTGAGGCCGACCACGAACTGATCAGTCCGCTGCAGGAGCAACTCGAAGAGCTGTATGGCTTTGTGGCGGATCTCTGTCACTTGGCAGTCCCTGGTCTTTGCGCCGGCTGCAAATCTCAGTCTCAGGAGGTGTAGTCATGTTAGCGAGTGGTATTCTTCCTTCTCCTGCTCCCATGCACATCCCCGATGGGTTTCTCAGCATCGTGGTGTCGGCGATCTGCTGGGTGCTGACGGCTGTAGGTGTGGGCGTCTCCCTGTGGCGCAGCGGCAAG
Organism: Anaerolineae bacterium; assembly: GCA_034430835.1. Taxonomy (GTDB): domain Bacteria; phylum Chloroflexota; class Anaerolineae; order B4-G1; family B4-G1; genus JAFGED01. The sequence goes on along the minus strand of DAOUDX010000405.1, from coordinate 4,357 downwards.
ACCCTGGGGGGACGCCAGGTGCCGTTAATGGGGGTCCTGGCGGCTTTCATCTTTGCCGCACAGATGCTCAATTTCACCGTCGCCGGGGGCACGTCGGGCCATCTGATCGGCGGGGCACTGGCCGCGATCCTGTTGGGGCCGTGGGCCGGCATTCTGACGTTGACGACCGTCGTCGCCATCCAGGCGCTGGTTTTCCAGGACGGCGGGTTGCTCGTCATGGGAGCTAATATTCTCAATATGGGCATCATCTCTGTGCTGGTGGCCTATGGCGTGTACCGCGGCGTGACGGCGCTGGCGCGCGGGCAGCGTTGGGGGCTTTTCGTCGGTGGCTTTTCGGCGGCGTGGCTCTCGGTGGTGATAGCCTCCGTGGCGACGGCGATCCAACTGGCCTTTTCCGGCACATCGCCGCTGGGGGTGGCCCTGCCAGCGATGGCGGGCGTGCACGTCCTCATCGGCATCGGCGAGGGGCTGATCACCGTGGGCGCGCTGGCTTTCGTCGCCGCGGCGCGGCGGGATCTGCTGCCTGCCCTGAGCGGAGTCGAAGGGGGGCCAAGTGACAAGCCGGTGCGGGGCCTCGGCTGGGCCGCCGTTGGGCTGACCATCGCCCTGGCGGTGACGCTGTTTGCGCCCCTGGCCTCAGAGTACCCCGACGGGCTTGAGCGCGTGGCGGAGGACCTGGGCTTTGGCGAGGCAGCGCTGGACGCGCCCTACGCGATCATCCCCGATTACGTGTTCCCTGGCCTCTCCGAGGAATCGCCAGCGGCGACCATCCTTGCAGGCATCGTGGGGGCGTTGATCGTGGCGGTACTTGGCCTTGGGATCGCGGCTGCTGTTGCCCGGTTGCGCAAGCGCGCTGTGCTACAAGAGATTGGCGATTAGAGATCGATTCGATGGGCCTTCGCATCCACGCCCTCGACGCCTATCGCTCCGGCGATAGCCTTGTCCACCGCCTCGATGCGCGGGTGAAGCTGGTCTTGGCGGTACTGTTCATCGCCACCGCAGCGCTGACGCCCGATGGGGCTTGGCCCGCCTATGCGCTGCTGGCCGCGTTGGCGCTGGGTGTGATTCTGTTGTCTCGATTGGGCGTGGGGTTCGTGTACCGCCGGTCGGCGGTGGCGCTGCCGTTTGCTCTCGCCGCCGTGACTGTGATGTTCTCCACGCCGGGACAGCCTCTGCTGGTGGCGCGCATTCTTGGCTGGGATGTAACCCTTTCCGATGCCGGCTTGGTTCGTTTCGTCAGCATCGTGCTCAAGTCGTGGCTGTCGGTACAGATGGCGGTCGTGTTGACCGCGTCCACGCCTTTCCCAGGTCTGCTCCAAGCGATGCGCAGCCTGTGTCTGCCCAAGGTGCTGGTCGCCATCGTCGGATTTGCGTACCGCTACATCTTTGTCATCGCCGACGAAGTGATGCGCATGATGCGCGCGCGGGCGGCTCGCAGCGGATCTCGTGAAGGTCGGGGTGGTGGCAGTGTCTTCTGGCGAGCGCGGGTGACGGGAGGGATGGCGGGCAATCTATTCCTGCGCTCCATCGCGCGCAGCGAGCGCATCTACGAGGCGATGGTGGCGCGGGGATACGATGGAGAGGTGCGGGTGCTGCGCCCGCCGAGCTTGCAACTCGGTGACGTCCTCGTCGCGTTGCTCTTTGTGCTGGTGCTGGGGGCCGTCCAGGCTCTGGCGCAGTTGTTTTGAGATGGCTGTGGAAATTTGCATCGACGTCCAGGATCTCTCGTACGCCTACCACGATGGGCGCCAGGCGTTGCGTGGCGTGAACCTGCGCGTCCGGCCGGGCGAGAAGGTGGCGTTGGTCGGCCCCAATGGCGCGGGCAAATCGACGCTGCTTCTGCACCTCAACGGCATCTTGCGGGGAGATGGTGGTGTGCGCGTGATGGGCCAGGCCGTGACAGAACCTAACCTGGCGCGTATCCGGGCGCAGGTGGGGCTGGTGTTCCAGGACCCTGACGATCAGCTATTCTCGCCCACCGTCTTCGAGGACGTGGCCTTTGGGCCGCTGTACGCCGGGCTGCCGGAGGAGGAGATTCGGCGGCGAGTGGCGTGGGCGCTGGCGCAGGTGGGGGCGGAGCCGTATGCAGAGCGGGTCTCGCACCACCTCAGTTTGGGGGAGAAGAAGCGCATCGCCATCGCCAGCGTGCTCTCGATGGAGCCTGAGATATTGGTGCTGGACGAGCCCACCGCCGGGCTCGACCCGCGCACCCGGCGGCGGCTGATCGGGTTGTTGCAAAAGCTGTCCCAGACGCTGCTCGTCGCTACCCACGATCTGTGGCTGGTGGCGGAGGTCTTTCCCCGCACCGTAGTTCTCGACGAGGGACAGGTGATCGCCGACGGGCCGACAGAGGAGTTGCTGGCCGACGCGGTGTTGATGGGGGCACACGGGCTGGAGGTGCCGCACTGTTACCTCCCGCACGCCGAGCGGCATCATGGGTAGAAAAGGGAGGAAGGGGATATGACCGAGGAAATCGGGGTGGGTATGCTGGGTTATGCCTTTATGGGCAGGGCGCACACCAATGGTTTCAAAAAGATTCCCTATATGATGTATCCGCCGCCGGCCGTGCCCCGGCTGGTGGCTATTTGCGGGCGCGACGAGGGTAGGGTGGCCGAGGCAGCGCGCCGGTATGGCTACGAGAGCGCCTACACCGACTGGCGTGAGATGCTGGCGGATGATCGCGTGCAGCTATTCGACAATGGCGGTCCCAACAATGTCCACGCCGAGCCGTGCATCGTCGCTGCGGAGGCCGGCAAGCACGTCATCTGTGAGAAGCCCCTCGCCCGCACGGCGGAGGAGGCCGGGGGGATGCTCGACGCCGTCGAAAAGGCGGGCGTCAAGCACATGGTCGCTTTCAACTATCGCTTCGTGCCGGCCATCCGCCAGGCGCGCTACCTGATCGAAAGCGGCAAGCTGGGGCGGATCTATCATTGGCGCGCGGTATATCTGCAGTCGTGGCTCCTGCCCCACCAGGACACGCCCAGGCTGTGGCGGTTGAGCAAGGAGGCGGCCGGCAGCGGCGCGCTGGGCGACCTGGGTGCGCACATCATCGACCTGGCCCGCTTCCTGGTGGGCGAGATCGCAAGCGTGAGCGCGGTGACGCGCACTTTCATCAACGAGCGCCCGCTGCCCGGCGGCAGCGGTACCGGCAAGGTAGACGTGGACGACGCTTTCGTGTCGGTGGTCGAATTCGAGAATGGCGCTATCGGCACGCTGGAGGCGACCCGGTTTGCCGCCGGCCGCAAGAATTACCAGGCGATCGAGATCAATGCCGAGAAGGGGAGCATTCGCTTCAACCTGGAGCGGTTGAACGAGTTAGAGGTGTTCTGGGTGGGCGAGGAGCCAAAGGAGACCCAGGGTTTTCACAACGTGCTGGTCACCGAAGGCTATCACCCCTGGTGGGAGAACTGGTGGCCGCGCGGGCACATCATCGGCTGGGAGCACACCTTTGTGCACGAGCTGACACACTTTTTGGATTGTATCGTCAACGACAAGGCCGTAGAGCCCTATGGCGCAACGTTTGAGGATGGGTATCGGGCTGCCGTCGTCTGCGACGCGATCCTGGAGTCGGCTGCCTCGAAGAAACAGGTGGATGTCACCTACCAGCGATCTTCGCTGGAGTGCGTCACGCGAGGGTGAGGTATCTCTGCCTGGACGAGCAGGCCGCCTGTGGCTTGGTTCTGAAACTTGACGCGCCCTCCCAGCAGCGCTACGCGCTCGCTGATACCCAGCAGGCCATAGTGCCCCTCGGTTGGCAGTGCCGAGAGAGCAAAGTTGTCTTCCAGTCCCCGTCCATTATCGGCAATGGAGAGCAGCAGTGCCCGCGGTGACGTGTGTTTGATCGAGATCTCCACTTCGCCGGCGTCGGCGTGCTTGCGCACGTTGTTCAGCCCTTCCTGTACGATGCGAAAGATGGATAGCTCGATAGCCTCGGGGAGACGACCCAGATTGCCATCCAGGTCGATGGTGGCAGAGATTCCCGTTCGCTTGCTCCAGTCGTGAGTGTATGATTGGATCGCTGCACCCAGCCCCAGATTGTCGATGGTAGGCGGGCGCAGGCTACCACAGATGCTGCGGAGGTCCGCTACCAGCCCGCGAATATTCTCTCGAATGGAGGTCAATTCCTCGCAAAGTACTGGCGTCGTTGCTCCAGATGCCTCGATTTCCTCCAGTTCATAGTTCACGCTCAGTAGGTCCTGGATCACTTGGTCATGGATCTCGCGGGCCAGGGATTTGCGTTCCTGTTCGAGTTCGGTCAGCAGCCGGCGCTGGGCATCCTGCAAGGCTGCGTTGACGCTATCGAGGGCGCTGACTTGCTCGGCCAGTTGGTCAACAAGTTGTCGGTCTACCGTGCCCT
>DAOUDX010000404.1:0-24979 GCA_034430835.1 Anaerolineae bacterium | reverse complement strand
TTTTCTTTCAGGACTTGCTTCTGTGATTTCTCTTGATAGATGTACTTCGGGGATCGTTCGTGAAGACCCTTGATCTCCTGGATTACTTCCTTCTCGATCTGAGAGTATGCATCAGGGTTCTCTTGTCGGGCATTGTGGTAATCTGCGTATCCTTGACTATCAGCCCAGTCCCCAAAACGTTGTGTGGTCTCGAAGAATATCTCACGCCAGTAGTACCTGACTACTTTTGATGACATCCCGTATATCTCTGCCGTGGGATGCGCTTCTTCGGGTTGTCCCCGACAGGTGTTACAGATATTCTCCTGAAAGCTAATAGTTACCGGGACTTCCCGCCGTGTTTTCAGTTCAGTTCCGTAGCTCAACTGATGTGGCAAAAAACGGCGCGCGAATTCTTCCTCGCAAGCACACATCATAATTTCGCCGCAGGAATTACACCTGTACTTGCGGATAAGTTCATATTGGTTGATACAAGTGACTTCTGGGTGCTTGCAATTACCCAAACCAGACTCCTTGCTGGTTAAACAGCGGGCTAACACCGAATAGATGGATACTTACCCACCCAAATCCGATACGGCGTTTGCAGCCAGGCCCCATTATATCCCAACGGCACTCCCCACACAACCGCAGTCTCGAACGCTCTGCCGTTGCCTTCTCTCAGGCAGGAGCAGCGCAGCGACACGCAATGGGGGACTGCCGCCAAAAGGCCGGAGCCGCATTTGCAATCGCTCGCGCTGTGCAGCCAAGGTCTTTGTCAAGGGACTACTTGACGGGCACTGCACAATGGCGTATAATGAATGTGGAAAATCCGTATTTTGGAGATGTGGCAATGACCGGTACAATAACCAAAACCGTGCGCCCGTTGCGGCGTGGGCAGATCACCATCCCCGCCGACTTTCGCCGACGCTTGGGCATCGACGATGACACGCTGCTTCAACTGACGCTGTGCGAAGACAGGATCGAAGTTGTGCCTGTGGTGACGACGCCGGCGGGCAATGCCTGGGCGCAGGAGCTCTACGAGATGTTTGCCCCTGTCCGCGAGGACGCCCAGGCGATGAGCGAGGCCGAGATCGACGCCCTGATTGACGAGGCGGTGGACGCGGTGCGGTCACGGGATAATGGTTAAGGCCGTCCTGGATACCAATGTGTTTCTGCGGGCGTTGATCAACCCCCACTCGCGTTGTGGCCGGTTACTTGGCGAGTTTTCCAGGGAGTACGAGCTTGTCCTTTCGCCTGCCATCGTCCGCGGGGTGCTGGAGGTTTTGCATCGTCCCCGTTTGCGGGCCAAGTTCCCCCGGATAACCCAGCTTGACGTCGCACGTGTCATCGCTCTCTTTGAGCGGGCTTTGGTGGTGGAGCCTGATCAGGTGTCGTCTGTCTCTCGTGACCCCGACGACGACAAATTCCTGGCCTGCGCCAGAGCTGCTGAGGCTGAGTATCTGGTGACAGAGGGTAAGGATTTGCTGGTTCTAGAAGCCTACGGCGACACTCGTATCTGTAGACCTGAAGAATTCATCTCGTTGCTGGAGAGTGGTAGAGAGTAGGTCGATCACAGAGTTGCATTCCAACAAGGAGGAATCGATGAGCGCAAATACAGAGGCGACCCAGCCCCCCAAGCTGAACTGGGGATTCACGTTTCTGATCGGTTTCGGGTTCTTTGGCACCAGCGTGTTGTGGACGCTGTACAATGCCTACGTGCCGATCTATCTCCAGGCGGGCAACCCCACCTTCGACGCGCACGGGGAGGTCGGCTTCGGTCTGGGCCAGGGGCTGACGGGCGTGATCATGACCCTCGACAACGTCGTCGCTTTCTTCCTGCTGCCCCTGATCGGCGTCTGGTCCGACCGGGTGTGGACGCGCTTTGGCCGCCGGATACCGTTCATCCTGTTGCTGGCCCCTCTCTCCGTCGTGGCCTTTGTGCTGGCCCCCCTCGTGGTGCAGATGATCCCGCCGCAGCTCAGCGGCCAGGTCGATCGACTGGGGACGCCGCTGGCGCTGTTCATGATCGTCCTCGGCGTCTTTCTCACGACGATGGCCGGTTTCCGCACGCCGGTGATCGCCCTGATGCCCGACCTGACGCCCAGCCCGCTGCGCTCGCAGGCCAACGGCATCATCAATCTGATGGGCGGCGTGGGGACGCTGATCGCCACGTTGGGCAGCGGGTTTCTCTACGGCATAGGGCAGATCGTGCCCTTTGCCTTCGGCGGGGTGCTGACGCTCGTCGCCGTGTTGATGCTGTTCCTGTTCGTCAAGGAGCCAAAAGAGTTCGAGGCAGCCGCCCACGAGGACGAGAGGCTGGGCGTGCTGCGCGGCCTTAAGCGTGTCTCCTCGGCTGCCCGCCGCAGCCTGGCCTTTCTGATGGGCGCGATCTTTTGCTGGTTCGTGGGCTACAACGCCGTCGAAACGTTCCTCTCTTCCTACGGCGTCAGCGAGCTGGGAATGTCTATTGGACGGGCACCGCTGCTGATGGGCGTCGCGTCGCTGGCGTTCCTGATCTTTGCGGTTCCCTCTGGCTACATCGCTGCCCGCTTCGGGCGTCGGCGCACGATCGTTGTCGGCCTGGCTGTCTTTGGGGGGCTGCTGGCGACCAATTTCTTCCTGCGCAATGCCACCTTGATCTGGCCGATCCTGGCCATCGGCGGCATGGGATGGGCCTTGGTCAACATCAACTCGCTGCCGATGGTGGTCGATACGGCGGCCTCTGCCGCCGACCTGGGCGTCTACACGGGGATGTACTACATCGCCGCGCAGTCGGCTGCCGTGGTCGGGCCCATCGTCAACGGCTACATCGTGGAGTGGGGCGGCGGCGACTATAATCTCATTTTCTTGGCGACGCCCGCCTTCTTCGTGCTGGCGATCCTGTGCATGCTGGGGGTGACCAAGGGGGAGGCCAAGAAAGCGGTTAGCGAGTAGCTGTTGGCTGGTAGCAGTCGGCGATTGGCAGTGCGGGCCTTGCTCAACTCAGAGAGGCCCGTTTGCGGCGTATTCGTTCACGGCGCATCCCCGGCCAACTGGCGCACCGCTTCGAGGGCGGCGTCAACCTCATCGGCGGTGTTCATGGCTCCCAGCCCGAAGCGGACCGTGCCGTCCGGGAAGGTACCCATCGTCTTGTGGGCGGTGGGTGCGCAGTGCAGCCCCACGCGGCACATGATGCCGTACTCGTCGTCCAGACGTAACCCCACTTCTGAAGGCTCCAGGCCGGCGACGCCGAACGAGACCGTCGCTGTCTGGCGGCTGGCGTCCAGCCCTCCGTAGACGGTCACGCCGGGGATGGCGCGCAGCCCGTCGATCAACCGCTGCGTCAGGGCTTTCTCGTGCGCGCGAATGGTCTTTACTCCTTGTGCCAGCACCCAGCGCGCGCTGGCACCCAACCCGGCCAAGCCCACGCCGTTGGGCGTGCCGCTTTCGTACACGTCCGGTAGAAAATCGGGTTGCTCCTCCAACTCCGACTGGCTGCCGGTGCCGCCGCGCTTGAGCGGCTCCATGCGATTCACGTCCACCCGCTCGCCGACGACGAGCCCGCCCGTGCCCATCGGCCCGTAGAGCGACTTGTGGCCGGTAAAGGCCAGCAGGTCGATGCGATCCGCCTGTACGTCGATGGGGTAGGCCCCGCCCGTCTGCGCGGCGTCCACCAGCAGCAGGCCGTGCTGGCGCGCGATGTGCCCCACCTCGGCCACCGGCAGGAGTGTCCCCACCACGTTCGAGGCGTGGTTGAGGACGATCATCGTCGTGTTCGGGCGAATGGCCGCTTCCACAGCGGCGGGGTCGAGGAACCCCTCCGGCGAACAGCGCACGACCGTCAGCTCGACCCCTTCCCGCTCCAGGGCACGGAGCGGGCGCATCACCGAGTTGTGCTCCATGGAGCTGGTGATGACGTGATCGCCGGCCCGCAGGTAGCCGCGTATCGCCAGGTTGAGCGCCTCGGTCACGTTGGCGCCAAAGGTCACGCGCAGCGGGTCGGGCGCGTTGAACAGATCGGCTATGGCCTCGCGGGCTTCGTAGACGATCCGGGCGGACTCGACCGCCATGCGGTGCCCTGAGCGGCCGGGATTCGCCCCCACCTCGCCGAGGTAGTGCGTCATGGCCGCCGCCATCTCCGGTGGCTTGGGCCAGGAGGTGGCGGCGTGGTCAAAATAGATGATCGTCGAGTTCCCTTTCGTCATCGTTTTATTCCTCATAGCGCAGGACTGAGATACGTCCTTCCTTCGTGTCGGTGACCTCAGGATCGACTCGTCGGATGCCAGGGGTCGTGCGGCCTCATTCTAGCACACATCACCGGCCCTTGCCAACGCTCCCCGTGATCTCTCAAGGTCTGCGCGCTTCGACGAACGCCAGCGGGTCGAGGTAGCCATAATAGTCCGGGTGGGCACGGTCAGGGTCGTCGTCCCACGTGTACCCCACGCCGGCAACGTGGCCGTTGCAGGTACCCCGCGCGCCTGCCGTCCCCGCCGGAAATACGTCTGATCCGTCTTGGAAGGCGCGCATCTCCCAATGCAGATGGCTGTTGAACCCCATATCCTTGACCACGGCCACGATCTGTCCACGTGTCACCGGCTGGCCGACCTCCACCTGCACGTGGTCTGTGTGCCAGTAGACCGAGTACACGCGCCCGCTTTCGCGGGCGTTGGCCAGTAGATGCTCGACGATGAGGATGTGCCCCTCGCCCCCGGCGCTCAGCGTGGCGACGACCACCCCATCGGCCACGGCGTGCACCGGGGCGTGTGCGGCCTGCCCCCAGGCAAGCTGCCCCACCCCATCCAGCGCGAACAGATCAACCCCGGCGTGGTAAAGCTGGCTGAAGGGCACGGTGTTGCCCTCGGCGTCGCGGAAGCAGTTGGACCGGTTGCCCTGCGCCGGGTTCTGCGCGCCGTACCGGGTATCGACCGCCAGCGGCCCGGTGATGCCCTGCACGTATGGACCGTACGACTCGGCGGGCAGCAGGGGGTAGTCGAACCCGTCGGCGACGGGCGGTGTGGGCCAAGGGGTGTAGGGCGGGGCCGTCGGGATGAAGGGCAGCGGCGGCGGGACGAGCCTGCGGCCGGTGCGCCGCCAGACGTACAACCCGGCGAGCGTGCTCAGGCAGGCCATGATAGCGAGGAGGGTAAGAATGAGACGAGCGTGACGGCGTTTCTGCATAGCGAGAAATACCACCGCAAAGGCGCAAAGAACGCCAAGCAAGTTCTTGGACTTCGGTTCTGGTATGGAAAGTCAGCGAGCCTCTATTTCCACAGCCCGCGCAGGTAGTTCAGCTTCTCGACTCCCTGATAGTTGCCGCCGCCTTCGTGCTGGTTGTACTGCCAGACCCGAATCTCTTTGGGGCCGGCAAAGTGGTTGTAGGCGGCAAAGACGGTGGATGGCGGGCAAGTCTTGTCCATCAAGCCCACAGAGAAAAGGGCGTGAGCCTTTGTGCGCGCCGCAAAGTTGACGCCGTCGAAGTAGGAGAGCGTGTTGAAGACGGTATCGATCTTGTCCCGATGCGTCTTGCAGAATAGCACGATCTCTTGATAAGGGTACGTATCGACGAGGTCCGTCGCGCGGCGGTAGTGGCACAGGAAGGGCACATCGGGCATGGCGACTTTGACGGTGGACTCCAGCCCGCCGACGGCTAGCGTGATACCGCCGCCCTGACTTCCCCCGGTGATGGCGATGCGCTCGACGTCCACGACCGGGTTCGTCTTGGCCGCCTCTACTGCCCGCACGCCGTCGGTAAAGACGCGGCGGTAGTAGTAGGTCTTGGGGTCCAGCACGCCCCGGGTCATAAAGCCGGGATAGTGGGGGTTGGAGCCGTCAGGCTCCGGGTCGGGCGTGTCGCCCTTCTGCCACGAGCTGCCCTGGCCGCGGGTGTCCATCACCAGATGGGCAAAGCCCGCGCTGGCCCACATCAACCAATCGGTGGGGAAGCCGCGCCCGCCGCCGTAGCCGATGTACTCCACCACGCAGGGCAGCGGCTCCTGGCGGTGCTTGGGCAGCAGGAACCAGCCCTTGATGGGTTGGCCGCCGTAGCCGTTGAAAGTGACGTCAAAGGTCTCGAGGGTCTCGATCCCATAGTCCACCCGCTCGAAGGTCGCGTCCAGGGGAAACGCGCGTGCCTCGGATAGCGTTGCCTCCCAGAAGGCGTCGAAATCGGGAGGCTCTTCTCGGGGTGGCAGGTAGGTTTCCAGTTCTTTGAGTGGCATATCGAACAGCATATGTTTGCTCCTTTTCTAACGATTTCTCGTGCCAATCATTCCCGCGCCGGCGGCCAGTTCCTGCATCTCCTGGGTGATGGCCTGCTGGCGCGCCGTCTGGATGACCAGCGTCAGCTCGGCGATCAGACGGTCGGTGTTCTGGGTGGCAGCTCCCATCAGTTCGTAACGCGCAGAGTGCTCCGCAGCAGCCGATTCCAGCAACAGCTCATACAGGTGGGTCGCCGTCCATTGCGCGATCACGCGGGCGTACAGGCTCAGCGGGTCGGTTTCGATGATGACAGGTATCCCCCCCTCGGTCCCCCCCAATGGGGAGGAGCGCGTGGGGGGGGTAGGCGGGATCAGTCGCGTCACCGTTGCTTCGTAGCTACCCAGGCCACGATAGGCATTGTAGATCAAATCGACCGCGTCAATCTCGCGTGCCTCGTAGCGCGCCAGCCAGCGGTGGGAGAGATCACGCGCCAGGTCCAAGGAGGGCAGCGCGGTGATCGAGAGTGTGCCCGACCAAGCGGGTCGGTGGCCGTGGCGTTTGAGGACACGGCGCACGCGGCTGCCCAGCGCCATCAGCTCTACGCTGATTTCCTGCTCGGCCAAGTAAGCCTCAGCCTGTTCGACGACGGCCGCGTTGAACCGCCCGCACAGCCCGCGCTCGCTGCCTATGACGAGAGCGACGACGCCCTCCCCTCTATCCCCCCCCAGTGGGGGGGGATGAAAGGGGGGGGAGGGCAAGTGCGCCACCACCACTGGCAGCAGGACCTCCAACCGCTCCACGTATCGCTGCACCCTGCCACGCTGATTCAGCGCCGCCTGCCAACTTCTCAGTGAGATCGTGTGCAGGGCGCTGAGGATGGGCTGCACGCTACGGATGTTTTCCAGGCGAGCTTGGGCGCGTTCCAGTTCGATCATTGCGATTCACTCAACCTTGCAGAGGTTTAACGATGCAGCCCCCGACGCGAGAGCATCCACCATGTAACCTCCACAAGCCTCATCGTCAGTAAACTTCAAACTTGTCCAGATCCCAGACGAACACGACGGCGCCGCCCACCTTGGCTTTGGCCGACGAGAGGTGGTTTGAGAGAGGGGCGTCGTGCTCGCCGGGCTCTACGCTGACGTCCGAAGTACAGCTACCCTTGATGATGCTCAGAACGGGATCTACGTCCTCTTTCTTCACAGCGACGAACATCGTCATCCAGGCCTGGCGCAGCATACCGCCGCGGCTTTCAACGAGGGTCGCCGTGTGACCGGCAGCGATCAATGCTTGCAGGACGTTCTCCGCCTCGTCCCGTTGTACGACGGCCATGACCATTTTCATCCGCCTGCTCCTTTTCGTCTTACGTCCGCGAAAAATGCGCGCAAGAGCTGGCGCGCTTCATCGGTAAGCTCGCCTGTGCGGTTGATCTGTTGCAATAAGCCGGGATGCTCTGCTTCGACGCGCGCCGACAGCTCGGCTTCGAATGTTGGCACCTCTCCCGGCGGAACGTCGTCGAGCAGCCCTTCGGTGGCGGCCAGCAGGATCACGACCTGGGCGGCCAGGGAAAGCGGGCGGTGGGCCGGTTGGGTGAGCACGGCTTGCAACCGCTCGCCGCGCCGGATCTGACGTTTGGTGGCTTCGCCGACTTCTGTGCCAAAGCGGGCGAAGCGCGCCACCTCCTCGAATTGCGCCAGCTCCAGCCGCAGGTTGCCCACCACGGCACGCATCGCCGGCGTCTGTGCGGCGCTGCCCACGCGCGATACCGAAAGCCCTGCGTTGACGGCGGGCTTGACGCCGCGATTGAACAGATCCGCGTCAAGCATGATCTGCCCATCGGTGATCGAGATCAGGTTGGTGGGGATGTAGGCGGATAGGTTGCCCTGGCGCGTCTCTACGATGGGTAGGGCGGTTAGGGAGCCGCCTTGCCCCCCCTCTGTCCCCCCCACAGGGGGGGAGGAAATCAATTTGCACGCGCGCTCCAGCAGCCGTGAGTGGAGGTAAAAGATGTCGCCCGGATAGGCCTCGCGCCCCGGCGGGCGGCGCAGCAGCAGGCTCAGCTCGCGGTAGGCATCGGCGTGCTTGCTCAGGTCATCGTAGACGACGAGCACGTCTTGCCCCTGGTGCATCAGGTATTCGGCCATCGTGCAGCCGGCGTAGGGCGCCAGGTAGCGCAGGGCAGATGGGTCGTCGGGACTGGCCGTGACGACGATGGTATGATCCATCGCGCCGCCGCGGCGCAGCGTCTCAATGACGGCCAGCGTGGAGGATTTCTTCTGCCCGATTGCGACGTAGACGCACGCCACGTCCTCGTCGCGCTGGTTGAGGATGGCGTCCACGGCCAGCGTCGTCTTGCCCGTTTGCCGGTCACCGACGATCAACTCGCGCTGCCCACGCCCGATGGGTATCAGTGCATCCACGATCTTCCAGCCGGTGTGCAATGGCTCGGCCACCGGCTCGCGCTCGATGATGGAGGGCGCATCGCGCTCCAGGTAGTGAAAGTCCTCTGCGTCCACAGGGCCGAGCGCGTCAAGTGGTTGCCCCAGCGGGTTCACCACCCGGCCCAGCAGGTTGGGGCCCACCGGGACGCGCAGCCGCTCGCCGGTAGCGGTCACCAGATCGCCGCCCTGGATGCCTTCTTCAGGCCCCAGCAGGATCACGTCGATAAGGTCGCGATCCAGGTTGAGGATCATCCCCTGCACGCCGGCGGGAAAGTTGACCAGCTCATCGGTGCGGGCGCGGGGCAGGCCAGAGAGGGTCGCCACGCCGTTGCCGATGTGCTGCACGGTGCCCACGTCGTGGAAGCGCACGCTGCTTTCCAATTGGCCCGTCTGCTCGCGCAGCGATTCCAGGATGGCGGACATCTGGGCCTGTGGGCGCTCTGAGGCCGCACGCGCCCGTGCGCGGTCGCTGATCCGCTTGAGCAGGCCGGTCTCGCGGACGTGCACGTCCGCGTCTAGCTGATCGGCTTGATCGCGCAGCGCCTGGAGCAGCGAGGAGACGTCGGCCGACGTGCCGTCGGCTCGTTCTTTACCCAACACTCACTTGCTCCTTCAGCGTCTGTCCAACCGATTCGCGCAGCGCCGCCAGCCGGTCAGCGATAGAGTTATCGACTACCATGTCGCCCAGGCGGATGCACACGCCGGCAGCCAGGGTTGGATCGGCCGTCACTTCAATGCTGACGTGGCGGTCGGCCAGCGCGGTGAAGGTGCGGGCCAGCAGCCCCTGTTGCTCCGGGGTGAGCGGGTGCGCCGTCGTCACGTAAACCGTGGGCTCGCGATCGCCCAGCGCGCGGCGCAGTGTCTCCACTTGCCCCATCTCGCTGCGGCCCATCTCCCAGATGCGGTCGCTGAGCTGCTGGATCAGCGCGTCGTGCACCTCCGGCGGCACTGCCTGGCCGATGACCTGGCCGCTGATGGACAGGATGGTGTCCAGGAGGTCGTCCTGGAACTCGTCGATCGTCTGGCGCCCCAGACGGTCGGCGCTGGCGTGGGCCTCGGTCAGAATGCGCTCGGCTTCGGCCTCGGCTTCTTGCAGGAGGGCCGTCCGTTCGACCTCGGCTCGCTCCTTGGCCCGTGCGACGATGGCGGTGGCTTCCTCTTCTACGCCTGCCAGGCGATCTTCCAGCGCGGCGCGCAAGCGTTCCGCCTCCTGACGGTCGCGGGCGATGTCCTGCGCAATGCGCTCCTCCTTGGCCTTGCGCTCTTTCATCTTGCGCATCATCGGCCGGAAGAGGAGAAAGTATAGCCCAACGGCGAGGATCGCAAAGTTGGCTAGTTGGATGAGGATTGTCTCAAGATCTAACTGCTCCAGCATTCGTTATCCTCCCAAGAGACCAAGCAGAAGACTGATCACCAGGATGACATAGATGGCCGACGTTTCCAGCAGAGCCATGCCTACGATGAGCGATGTGAATAGCCTGTTTGCAACCTCGGGTTGGCGCACCATTCCCTCCAGTGCCTTGAGCACCGCCCGTCCCTCGACGATGGCAAGGGTGATCGTGCTGGCTAGGATGCCGATGCCCGATGTAATGATGATGACCACTGTAATCAACATTTGAGAATCCATAATCTTTCACACTCCTTTTCTACTACTCGTCCTCCCTCACTGCCAGACTGATGAACACAGTGGCCAGGATGGTAAAGATATAGGCCTGTAACACGCCGATGAACAGGCCCAGTGCGATCATGGGCAGCGGCGCGATGACGGGCATCACTTCATAAACAACGTCCACGATCAGCTCGGAGCTGACGACATTACCAAAAAGTCGCAGCGTGAGCGATAGTGTGCGGCTCAACTGGCCGACTATGTCCAAGGGCAGCATCAAGAAAAACAATCCTATTGGCGCAGCCATACTTTTTATATGTCCCCATACGCCTTTTTGGCGAATGCCAAAGACGTGGACGGCGAAGAAAACGGTGATGGCCAGCGCCGCCGTTGTGTTGATGTCCTTGGTGGGGGTGGCTACGATGGGTACCACGCCGATGACGTTGGCTATGGCGACAAAGATGGCCAGTGCCCCCAGGTATGGCAGGTATGGTTTGGCGGGGCGCTCCATCACGTCGGAGATGGTATCGCCGAGGAAATCGATCAACCGCTTCAGCAGTGCTGGAAAAAACCGGCGGATGATTATGACGCCGCCTATGACGACGAGCATCATAAACCACGTCGAAACAACCGTGTCTTTGACAGAGATGCCAAAGATTTGGACTACTTGTGGGGCGACTCTGTCCATAGGTTAACTCCTTCGAAGCTTGGCGAGAAGGTGAGGAGACACAGTGACAAGTATGACTATCCAGCGGGCCAGCCACAGCCCGATAAAAGCCAGTAAGGCCGGCACAATGCCGTGCTGTGATGCCAAGATCAGTAACGTAGTGGCAAGTCCCATGCGGAGGAGAAACCCCAGTGCCACCAGCGGCGCACCGGCGAGGGATGTTTCGGGCCGCAGGCGGCCCACCGTCCAGCGCAGCGTCAGGCCGTTAAGTGTGCCGATGATGATGCCGATAACAAACCATATCATAGGTTTGCTCTTTCCCCGAAATGCGAAGCGAGTATACTGTCGATTCTCTTCCAAAACTCCCCCGGCTCCATCCCATAAGCGGCGGCCACCTTGCTTTCCAGCGCGCCGTGGCTGTGTTTTTGCCGGAGCAAGCCTTGAAGCAAGTCTGGCTGGGTGTCCTCAAGATAGCGCGTGAGCCAGTAGCCGCGGACGCAATGATAGAACACCAGGTTATTCATTGCCTCCCCTCGTAGCTGGCGGTACCGGCCAGGGCTTGTGTCTTGCGGTGGTTGAGCCAGCGCTTGGATCGTTTCGGGTTTTACCGTCGGCTTTTCGGCAAACTTGTCAACCGTCACCATCGCCAGCCCTTCGTTCAACCACATCGGCAGCCCGAGGTGCGAGGT
Source organism: Anaerolineae bacterium (assembly GCA_034430835.1). Lineage (GTDB taxonomy): Bacteria > Chloroflexota > Anaerolineae > B4-G1 > B4-G1 > JAFGED01. The sequence continues at coordinate 13,426 of DAOUDX010000404.1, read as the reverse complement.
GAAGGCGTGCGTCAGCTCGTGGCACGTGTTGCGCCTGACTTTTTCGTCGAGGTCGTTCTCCTGGACAAAGACGCGCTTCCCGATGCTCGCATCGGCGAGCTTTAACAGGCGCGGAGGCTTGACGCCGACGGCGCGCCTCTGGCCGAACTGCTGGTGCCAGCCGCCGGCCAGCGCCCACAGCTTGCGCGCGCGCAGGTACCACAGGGGCAGCGTCACGCCAACCAGCATCCGCCAGGGCCACGAGGGCGCGTGCAAGACAAAGCGCAACCACGACGTCATGACGTAGACGCGGCAGTCTTGTGGCGTGTCGAGCCCCCAGCACTCGTGAATGGCCTCGACGCTCTTCTCACACGCTTGACCAATGAGCTCGGCAGCGTCTCGCTCACCTGGGTCGAAGAACAAGGTTAGACCATTGACTGCTATTGTTTTCATATTCAGATTCCCCATGTTCGCTGTTCGATGTGCCAGTCACTCTGTCTCACTGTCCAATACTCCATCGGGTTGCGCATCCAGCGTGGCGAGTAGTTCTCGCGCCAGCCGGTCAAAGTGCTCGTCGTTCTCGAAGACCTCGGGGGTCCGCCAGACCCCCGAGGTCTGGCTGCCTGCAAACACCGTCACGCCGTCGCCGTTCACCTGCAGGATGCCTGCGTCCAGGTCGATCGCGTGTTCGCCGGAGGGGTCGGCGTAGCGCAGCGGCGCGGCCACCGTTTCGGCCAGCAGCGGCGCGTGGCCGGGGTAGATGCCGATAGGGCCACCGTCGGCCAGGCGAGCTTGCACCTGTGTCACGCCCTCCGCTTCGAGCAGCGCCCGCTCCGGCGTCAACACCGTCAAATGAAACGACTTTCTCATCTCACTTACTCGTTTACTTGTTCTTCCAACTCCCTCGCCTGCGCCACTGCCTCGTCGATCGTGCCTATCATATAAAACGCCTGCTCGGGCAGGTCGTCGTGGCGGCCCTCCAGTATCTCGCGAAAGCCGCGCAGCGTTTCTGCCAGCGGCACGTGCCGGCCGGGCATCCCGGTGAACGGCTCGGAGGCAAAGAAGGGCTGGGTGAGGAAGCGCTGCAAGCGCCGCGCCCGCTCGACCGCCAGCCGATCCTCCTCGCTCAACTCCTCCATCCCCAGGATGGCGACCACGTCTTGCAGCTCCCGGTAGCGGGCCAGCAGCGCGCGCACCTGCGTGGCGATGGCGTAGTGTTCTTCTCCCACGCCCTCAGGCGTGAGCAGCGCGCTGCTGCAGGCCAGCGGGTCGATGGCCGGGTAGAGGCCCAGGCCGGCCTGGCGGCGGGAGAGGATCGTGGATGCGTCCAGGTGGGCGAAGGTGGCCACGACGGCCGGATCGGTCAGATCGTCGGCGGGCACGTAGACCGCCTGCACCGAGGTCATGCTGCCCCGGCTGGTGGTGGCGATGCGCTCCTGCAGCTCACCCATCTCGCTATCCAGGGTGGGCTGGTAGCCCACGGCACTGGGCATCCGCCCCAGCAGCGCCGATACCTCCGCGCCGGCCTGGATGTAGCGAAAGATGTTGTCGATAAAGAGCAGCACCGGGCGCTGCTCGTAGTCACGGTAGTACTCGGCCATCGTCAGCGCGGTGAGCGGCGTGCGCAGCCGGGCCCCCGGCGGCTCATTCATCTGGCCAAAGACGAGGACAGTGTTCTCCAGTACGCCGCTGCGCCGCATCTCCAGCCATAGTTCGTTCCCCTCGCGGCTGCGCTCGCCCACGCCGGCAAACAGCACGATGCCCGCATGCTCCTGGATGGTGTGGCGCATCAACTCGATCATCAGCAGCGTCTTGCCCACGCCGGCCCCGCCAAAGAGGCCGATCTTGCCACCGCGCGGGTAGGGGGTCAGTAGATCGATGGCCTTGATACCGGTGATGAAAGGCTCGACGACCACGCGCTGCTCGCTCAACGGCGGCGACGTGACGTGGATCGGGCGGCGCTCGACCCACTCGGGCAAGGGCTGGCCGTCGATGGGCTCGCCCAGGACGTTGAACAGGCGACCCAGTGTCGCGCGGCCCACGGGCACGCGGATCGGCTGGCCGGTATCGGTTACCGCCAGACCCCTGCGCAGGCCCGCCGTGCTGCCCATCGCGATGGCGCGCACCGTACGCGGGTCGACGTGCTCCTCCACCTCGACGACCAGTTCCGGGCCGTCGTCGCGCTGGACGATGAGAGCATCGTGGATACTGGGCAGGTCGCCGGAGGGAAACTCGGCATCGACCACGACGCCGGCGACACGTGCTACTGTGCCGATTGTTGCCAAGACTTGCTCCTTAATATCACGAAATGGTACGAAAGCGCGAAATGGGTTCGTGCTATTCGCGTTCCTTGTTGCGTCTGAGGGATTGTACCGCATCTTGAGGCAGAGGCAAGCTGAAAAGGACCGGATTTCGCCTGGGCAAAGTTCGGGAGGGCTGCGTTCGCCCGGGTTTGTGTTGCTACGCTTCGGGGGAGATGGTTGCTCGTTCGGTTCTGGATTTGCTCGGTTTAAACCAAGCGCCCGATCGATCCAGGATCAGGAGGATGATGACGGCAACTTGCAGTGCGATTTGGACGATCCCGGTCGCTTTCGAGGCAACACTGACGGTGGAAGCCGGCCCTATGGGACAGGTAAAACAGGCCCAGTTCAGTATGAACAAACCGATGGTCCCCATTCGTGCCCAGGTTTTTCCTTTGGAGACCATGACGGTGAATGCGGGCAGTATCGTGAGGATGATGGCTCTAATGACGACGATGGGGACTCTCCATATCTGTACGGTGACGTCGGGCAGGTCCAGGGTCAGGTTGGTGAACCCGACGATGATAGACGCATAGAGCAGGTAGACGGCGTACTTGACCGGCTTCGGTTTGGCAGGAGGTGGCCATCTGGCGATGATGTACGCTAACAGCGGGGGGACTACCAGGAGCAGAGTCGCCGGCCTTTCGACGGCGTAGAACGTCTCCCAGGTGAGAGCGTTCGACCAGTACCAGACAAAGTCCAGGGCCACGTGAGCCAGTTGCCCGGCGCAGGCGGCCAGCGTGAGCGGGACTACAAACTGCCCATCGTCCGACAGAGCGAGCAGGGCGATGGGCCAGATCAGGTACCACGGCCAGAACCACAGACTGGCCAGGAGCAGGTAGAGCAGGAAAGCGTCGAGGCAGGCGCCGACCAGGATCTGCCAAGGGCGTTTCTCATCATCTTCTCGGCGCCCGATTAAAAGACGGCCTATCTTTTCCCAGAGACCCTGCGAGGAGGGCAAGGCTCTTGTTTCATCAGATGGAGACTTGTACAGCGAGTAGGCAGTGCGCGCCATCAAGACCAGATAGATGAGCGCGAAAGCGATCAGGAACGGCTGGCCCACGACCCTTTGTGCGGCATCCTTGCCGATGTGCCATTCTAACACGCTTACGATGACGCTGGGGATGGTGAAGCGAAACATATCCGCTCGCCGGAGGATGGGATCGAGCACATCCGGCCAGATCCAGAAGACGCGGCAATACTGGAACGTGAGCAGCGCCGCCGGGGCAAGCAGGAGGAGGCCCAGGCCGATCCAGCGCCGCCAATTCCTCTCCTTGATCAGTGAGTACAGGAAGAAGGGAGGAAGAAGTAGGAAGGGGATGAACTTGACCAGGACGCCCATCCAGACCATGAGGATGGCGAACCCCCCAACCACCAGGTACCAGGTGTGGTCGTTAGCCGTCTCGTTCTCGTCTGGAGACCGACCTGCCTGGCTGATGAACCAGAAGGCGGCGAGGATCAGAGCGACCATCAGCAGGTCGTTGTGGGCGTTGGCCAAGCCCTCCATCAGGATCAGCGGGTTCCAGGCGAAGAGAAGCGTGCCCGCAATGGCCCGATCCGGGGTGACGCGGCGCAGGGTAACGGCGATGATGAGGACGCACAGGAGGTAGCTTGCCAGGGCCAAGCCCTTGTGTGCCAACATGTTGGCCAACAACTTGTCGCCGGCACCGTAGCTAATGAGGCCGCTCAGCACCTCCCACAAGGGACCATAAGCAGCGGTCTTGTCTTTCCACGAGGCGTACTGCATGAAAGGATCCACGGTCGCGTAGGCGTTCGGCGTCTGTGTCTTGTCGTAGGGGTTTCCACCAAGGAAGGCGGTGATGCGCCCGCGGGCGATGTAGTCGTAGATGTCGAGCGAGTTGGTCGTGCACACGTAGGCGTTGATCAGGGCAAAGACCAAAGCGCCGATCAGCACGACGGCCCACAGTCGGTAGTCATGCTGGCCATTACCGTTCTGATCGCGGCAGACGCGATAGGCCAGGTAGTACAGGAGAAACAGGGCCAAGATGGCCGCAGTCACGCCCAGCGCCGTACCGGCATCGAGCCCGGCGATCTTGCCGAAATTGAGGTTCTGGACGTTGTAGTAGCGGGTTAGGGGGAACGGCAGGAGAAAGTTCACGACGTAAACAGCCAGCGAGACTGTTCCCAAGAGGATCAGTAGCTTGACGCGCACGGGTACGGCGATGCGCCGCTCTGCACCCTCCCCGCGTCGGAACAGGACGCCGAGCAGCCCGACGCCCACGGCGACGCCCAGAGACAGCCCTCCGACCAACAGGCTCCACCAAATAATGTGCTGGGGTAATCCGAGTGGGGGGGCTGTCCCGGAGATTGCTCCGGAGAATCCCAGGGATGATTCCCGAGTCAGTATCAGCAGGACGATCGGCAGTAGGAGCAGGAGGAAGACGATGCCCAGGCCAATTATCAGAACTCGGCGGCGTTGAGACATAGTGCTATCCATTCGCTCGTTATGTGCTGCCCCGTATCGGCCTGACACCCCCCAGCCGCCGGACTGCGCGGCGCACGGTGTTCACGTCCGGGTTGTGCAGGGTGTAGGGCGGGGCGGGACGGTCGCTGGTGCTGATGACTACAGTCCCGGTTTGGCAAGGGACAGCCAGATCGACCTCGTACCGGACGCCGCCCTCGCGCACGCTGTACTCCCGCTCGGGATAGAAGCCGGCTTCCTTAAGGGTAACGTAGAGACCATCGGCGCCCGAGGCGTACAGGTCGTTGATTTCCTCGGCGGCGGTGAAGCGATCCCACGTGGTATCAATGAACGTGATGCGCCTCCAGCGCAGGCTGGGAATAGGTTGCTCCAGGCGCACCAGCGGCCCGATCTGGATCTTGTAGTAGGTTTCGTCGGCGCGGGGGTGCGCGGGTTCACCGAGGAATAGGTCGCGGCGGTGCACCAACTCGTGGCCGCGGACGGGGGCATACCAGTGGACGGCCCATTTCTCGTCGCCGAAGGCGCGGGTGAAGTAGAACGCGAGCACGATGGCCTCCGTCGTGCTCTGCACAGCGAACTTGGTTGGGATGCGATACCAGCCCTCATCCCGCGCGATGTCGAAATCGCGCCGGCTGTTCATGATGGCGACGAGCACGCGGTCGGAAGGATGAAACACGTCACTCCTTGCTTTGCAGAGTGGTTCAACTCAAGCGAGCTTCCAATGGGTGTTTGCCATTCTACTGCTGATTGTATCCCACTCTGGTGACTCATGCAAGCCGGCGAAGAGCACGCAGCAGTGAAGCGGACGGACGGAAAAGGCCCAGGTGTGAAGGGCGGGAGATATACGTGCTTAAGAGCAAGCCGTCCCCTTCCAATTTCTTGACAAAGCGATTAATCTGCTGTATCCTTGACGTAAGACGTTTGACCTCTTACCTCTGGAGACTGTATGCAGCAACTCAAGATCGACAAGACGCCGCTCTCCTTGCAGGCCCGGCAATACCTGCTCGGTCTCATCGAGGATGGCACGCTTGAGCCTGGCGAACAGCTTCCTGCCGAGGCCGACCTGGCCACGCAGTTGGGTATCTCCCGCCCCACCCTGCGCGAGGCGCTGCATAACCTCGAAAGGGAAGGAATCATCATCCGCAGGCACGGCGTGGGAACGTTCATCTCTCGCCGTGCTCTGGTTTTTGAATCCGGCCTGGAAGTGTTGGAGAGCCTGGATCGCCAGGCGCAGCGGCTTGGGTTGGATACCGAGGTCGTCCAACTGACCGTTTCGGAGCGGACGGCGACGGAGGAGGAGCGGGAGATGCTCCGGCTTACCGATGATGCACCCGGGGGCGTGCTTGATGTAGATCGCGTGATCGCCATCGAGGGGGAGCCGTTTGCCTACCTGAAAGACGTGGTGCCACAGGCTTATCTGCGCCGGAAAGATCTGGGGGAGCAGTTCGCCGGTTCGGTGCTGGACATCTTCCTTCACCTAGATGGCGTGTCTCCCGTCGTTTCCCGCACGCAGATCGGTGCGGAGGAGGCCGACGCTCAGCTCGCCGCGCGGCTGGGTGTCCCAAAGGGCACGGCCCTGTTGAAGCTGGAGGGGCAGTTGTACGGCCGTGACGAGAAGGTGCTCGACTATTCCATCAGCTATTTCATTCCCGGCCACTTCAAGTTCTACGTCACCCGCCGGGTGAACATTTGATTCGGGAGGTGTGAACGATGCGCAGTTTCATGGGACGCGATATTCTCTCACTGAAGGACTTTGAGCGCAACGAGTTCTTCCACGTCCTGGACGTGGCCGAGCAGATGGAGCCGATCGCGCGCGAGCGGCGCAACACCGATCTGCTCAGCGAAAAGACGCTGGTGGTGGCCTTCTACCAGCCATCGACGCGCACGCGCCTGGCCCATGAGGCGGCGATGCACCGGTTGGGCGGCCACGTCACCGGCTTTGCCGATGCCAAGATGACGCGCGCCGGTGACTTTTACCAGGAGTCGATCAAGGATACGGTCAAGATGCTCGAGTTCTACGGCGACGTGATCGTGATGCGCCACTTCCAGCAGGGCGCGCCACACGAGGCCGCCAGGTGGGCCAGTGTGCCCATCATCAACGGCGGCGATGGCTGGGGCGAGCACCCGACGCAGATCCTCACCGATCTGTACACCGTCTACCGTGAGAAGGGGCACATCGATGGCCTCAAGTGGCTGGCCCTGGGCGACATGCGCATGCGTACGATGCACTCACTGGCCTATGCGCTGACGCAGTTCGATTGCCCCATCACCTTTGTTTCGCCGCCGGAGATGTCCCTGACCGAGGAGCTCAAGGCCGAGCTCAAGCAGTACAGCCTGGACTTTAAGGAAGCGGGCCACGTGGAAGAGGCCATCGTCGACGCGGACGTGATCCTGGTCGAGCCGGTGGTGCAGCCGGATTACACCAAGTCCCGCGATGAGCGCGAGGGGGACGTCGGTCTGACACCCGCCAACTACAAGATCACGCGTGACTTGCTGGCCAACAAGGCCAAGTCCGATGCCATCCTGCTGCATTCGCTGCCGCGCATGGACGAGATCCCGACCGACGTGGACATCACCAAGTGGTCGCGTTATTGGCAAGAGGCGTTCAATGGCGTGGTGATGCGCATGGCGCTGCTGGCGCTGGTGCTGGGGGCGATGGAGTAGGGGCAAGTCAGCGACTTGCCCTGGGCGAAGTTTCGGCCCTACAGAGGGGGTATTGATATGCAAACTAATCTTCGCGGTCGCGATCTGATCTGCGACCTGGACTTTTCTAGGGAAGAGGTCGAGACCGTGCTCGACGTGGCCTGGGACTTGAAGCGCGAGCGCGCGCTGGGGGAGCCGCATCCCTACCTGCGCGATAGGACGCTGGGGATGCTCTTCTTCTTCAGCAGCACGCGCACAAGGTGCTCCTTCGAGGCAGGGATGGCGCAACTCGGCGGCCACGCGGCCTTCATCGAGTCGAAGACGACGCAGATCGCTCACGGCGACACGGCCAAGGAGATCGGTGCAATCTTGGGGCGCTACTTTGACGGGATCGCCATTCGCCAGTGCGACTGGTCTGTCGGCAACGAGTACATCAATGCCGTCGCTGAGGCCTCCCGCGCGCCGGTGCTCAACATGCAGTGCGACCTCTACCATCCTTTCCAGTGCCTGGCCGACCTGATGACTATCATCGAGAAGAAGGGGCGCGACCTGCGCGGGAAAAAGATGGTGGTCTCCTGGGCCTATGCCTCCTCCTATCTCAAGCCACTGTCCGTCCCGCAGTCGCTGATTCTGCAGATGGGTCGCTTCGGGCTTGACATCACCCTGGCCTACCCACCGGAGTTTAGCTTGGTTCCCGGCATCGTGGACGAGGCCCGGACGATAGCGCGCAGACGCGGCACTGCCTTCGAGATCGTACACGATATGGACGAGGCGTTCAAGGATACCGACATCGTCTACGCCAAGTCATGGGGGCCGATGCTGACGACGACTGATCCAGACGAGGGAAAGGCGCTGCAGGACAAGTACCGGAGCTGGATCACCGACGAGCGACGGATGGGGCTGGCCAAGCCGGACGCCATCTACATGCACCCGCTGCCGGCGGACCGCGACATTGAGGTAGCCAGCGCCGTGATGGACGGCCCCAACTCGGTCGTGTTCGACCAGGCTGAGAACCGGCTGCACGCGCAAAAGGGCGTGATGGCGTTGACGATGTGGTAGGGAGGCATGCTATGGCGGCTGGCGCCAAGAAGAAGTGGGCAGTCATTGCTGTTGGTGGAAATGCTCTGATCAAGGACCCACAGCACAAGACGGTTCAGGATCAGTACCGGGCGGCCAAGGAGACGATGCATCACATCGCCGACATGATCGAGCAGGGGTGGGAGATCGCCATCGGGCACGGCAACGGTCCCCAAGTCGGCTTCATCCTGCGCCGGTCGGAGATCGCGGCGAAGGTGGCCGGGATGCACGAGGTGCCGCTCGACGTCTGCGGGGCAGACTCGCAGGGGGCCATCGGCTATGCCTTTCAGCAGAACCTGCTCAACGAGTTCAGACAGCGCGGGATGAAAAAGTGCGTAGCGACGGTGGTCACGCAGGTGTTGGTGGATCGGGACGATCCCGCATTCCAGAACCCAGCCAAGCCCATCGGCAGTTTCATGGATGAGGCGGAGGCCAGGCAGCGAGCCGGGAGCGACGGGTGGGCAGTCGTCGAGGACGCCGGCCGCGGTTGGCGGCGCGTCGTGCCTTCTCCATATCCTCAACGTATCGTCGAGCTGGACGCGATTCGCAAGCTGATCGAAGCAGGCGTGATCACCATCACTGTGGGCGGCGGCGGCATCCCCGTGATCGAGAACGACGAGGGGGATCTGGAAGGGGTGGCGGCCGTCATTGACAAGGATCACGCCTCCGCGCTGCTCGCCCGCCGGCTCAACGTCGATCTGTTCATCATCTCGACCTCCGTCGATCACGTCTATCTCAATTACCGCCAGCCTGACCAGAAGGTGATTCGGGAGATGACGGTGGCCGAGGCGGAGCAATACATCAAAGCAGGCCACTTTGCCAAGGGGAGCATGCTGCCCAAGATAGAGGCGGCCATCTATTATCTGCGGTACGGCGGCAAGGAGGTCGTAATCACCGACCCACCCAACGTGCCTCGCGCGCTGCGCGGCGAGACGGGCACGCGGGTCGTGCCGTGATTGGAGGTGGTGAGGTGCAACACATTCTCGGTTTGAAGTGCACTATCTGCGGGGCGGAGTACGGTGTGGACGAGGTCGATTACGTCTGTCCCAAGCACGGGAGCAACGGTATCCTGGACATTGTCTACGACTATGATCACATCCGCCGTGCATTCACGCCTGAGCAGTTAGCCGGTGACTGCGCGCTCTCTATGTGGCGCTATCTCCCCCTCCTGCCGGTCGATCCGGTGGAAACAAAAAACCTGTTTTACAACACAGTCGTGTGCACCGTCGGTTGGACGCCGCTCTACCCGGCACCGCGCCTGGCTGCCAAAGTAGGGCTGAAACACCTGTGGATCAAGGACGACAGCCGCCAGCCCACGGCCTCGTTCAAGGACCGCGCCTCCGCCATCGCCGTCGCCAAGGCGCGGGAACGGGGTGCGGACGTGGTGACGACGGCCAGCACGGGCAACGCCGCCGCCGCGCTCTCCGGCCTGTGCGCGGCGGTGGAGCAGCCCAACGTCATCTTTGTCCCGCGCACCGCGCCGGAGGCAAAGGTGGCGCAGCTCCTGGCCTACGGCTCGACCGTCCTATTGGTCGATGGCACCTACGATCAGGCCTTCGATCTGTGCCTGGAGGCGGCGCAGGCGTTCGGCTGGTACAACCGCAACACCGCCTACAACCCCTACATGAGCGAGGGCAAGAAGACGGCGGCCTACGAGATCTGTGAACAATTGTCTGTAGGGGTGCAGCGCGCCGCACCTTTATTGACCCCTGATGTGATCTTTGTCCCCGTCGGAGATGGCTGTATTATCGGCGGCATCCACAAGGGGCTGCGCGATCTGCTGGCGCTGGGCTGGACCGATCGCGTGCCGCGCCTGGTCGGTGTGCAGGCAGCAGGTTCGTCGCCGCTGGTGGATGCCTGGGAGCGGGGGTTGGAGGGCTGGGAGATGGAGCCGGTGGAGGCTCATTCTGTCGCCGACAGCATCGTCGCCGGACTGCCCCGCGACCGGATCAAGGCGCTGCGGGCCGTGCGCGAGACCGGCGGAGCGCTCATCCGCGTGGACGACGCCGAGATTCTGGCCGCCATCCCGGTCCTGGCGCAGGGGTGTGGAGTCTTTGCCGAGCCGGCCGCCGCTGCCGCCTACGCCGGACTTGTTCGGGCGGTGGCGCAAGGGCTGGTCGAGCCGGATGAGGTGGTGGTTGTTCTATCGACCGGCTCCGGGCTCAAGGACGTCGCCAGCGTGATGGAGGCGGTGGGGAGACAGCCGCTGATCGTTGAGCCGACGCTGGAGGCCGTCAGGCGGGTCTTAGAATGAGCGACGAGCGACGTGTCATTTGGAGAATGCGGGGAATTGGTGTAAACTGGATCGTGGTTTATTGAGATGCTCTTGATTTCATCCTGTTGATGCTCGAGATCGTTTTTCTTGGAACCGGGGGAGCCTTCCCCACGAAGCGCAGGAGCAGCACGGCGCTGCTGATCGAGGCTGCTGATTTCCGGATGCTGGTCGAAAGCGGGCCGACGATCGTGCAGCAGTTGGCGCACGCCGGTCTGAAATCGGCTGACATCGAGCGGCTCTTTGTCTCTCACTCCCACGGCGATCACTCACTCGGTTTTCCCATGCTCGCTTTGAATCGCATCAAGGCCACCACACGGCTTCAGATTTACGCGGCCCAGGACACGATCTCGACGCTGAAGATGCTCTGGACCCTGGCCTATGCCGATTTCGACAGCAATTATCTCAAGTCCGACTGGTATCGCCTGTCGGATCGTGGCGTGGACGAGGTGGAATTAGCTCCCGGTGTCACCCTGCATACGGTCGTAGTGCCTTATCCCCCCGGCGTGACGACGCTGGCCGCTCGCTGGGATTTCGATGGCGGGCCCTCGCTCGCTTTCGTCACCGATACGATCCCCAACACGGCCACCATTCAGTTCGCTCGTGGCTGCGACCTGTTGGTCCACGAAGCCTCCTACAGCGCCGTGTTGCAGCCTGAAGCCGACCCGTCGATGCATTTCCACAGCACAGCCCGCCAGGCGGGTGAGATCGCCCGGCAGGCAGGCTGTCCCCGCCTGGCGCTGGTGCACATTGGGCTGGAGATCGGCGAGTATCCCGACGTGCTGGCCGAGGAGGCGCGCGCCGACACCGAACTGGAGGTCATCGTGCCGGAGGATGGCGAGCGGTATCGTCTACCGACGTAGGGGATTAATGCGATCCAAGCCCTCCTGGCCCTGGTGGGTGCTGGCTGCCGCCGTTTCTGCCTGGCTGCTGTGGATGACGCTTCGCCCCAATCAGGCCGTCGCCACCAACCTCGCGCCGTTGACCACATCCGCCGCCAAGCAAGGTATCTCCCCGCACCTGCTGATCGACCTCGCGGGAAATGTCGTCGTCTTCGTTCCGCTGGGGATGGCGCTCGCGTTGGCGCTGCGCGATAGGCCGGCAGGTCGCAGACTGCTGCTGGCAGCCGTCGGCGGCGCGGGACTCAGCCTGGTCATCGAGTTGGTTCAAACGACCATCCCTACTCGCGCGGCGGCATTGGGCGACTGGCTGCTCAACACGGTGGGGGCGGGAGTCGGGGCGGTGGCGGCAAGCTGGATGAACTGCATTTTCGTTCGCAACGGGAGACTTGCCACGAATGACGAATGACAAAGGACTATCGTCATTGGACCTTCGTCGATGCTGTTTGATAGGGAGGAGTTGACAGTGATTGATTTGTCTATCCGCAAAGAGCAATTGGAGAGGACTGTTCAGCGCGCCCGCGAGCGCAACATCATCATCCCTACCTTCGCGCAGATGAAGGACCCCACGCTGATCCCCGAAGGGGTCAAGGCACGGCTCAAGGGTGTTGGCCTGTGGGACGTGGACTCACGGAACCTGTTCCGCATTACCTGGAAGAACAAGCCGGTGGCGCAGGGAGACGGTTTCGATGGGGTGAACACTCTGGAGTTGCCGCCGTCGCTGACGGGCGTCCCGGCGCGCATCATCGCGCTGGTGGGCAAGTGGTTCCCCACCGGCGCGCACAAGGTCGGCGCGACCTTTGGCTGCCTGGTGCCGCGCCTGGTCACTGGCCAATTCGATCCCACGTACCACAAAGCGGTGTGGCCTTCGACGGGGAACTTTTGCCGGGGCGGGGCGTACGACGCGGCGCTGCTGGCGTGCGAGTCCATCGCCATCCTGCCGGAGGGGATGAGCCGCGAGCGGTTCGAGTGGCTATCGAAGCTGGCCGGTGAGGTCGTCGCCACGCCTGGCTGCGAGAGCAATGTCAAGGAAATCTTCGACAAGTGCTGGGAGTTGAAAGAGACGCGCGGCGATAAGGTGTTCATCTTTAACCAGTTCGAAGAGTTCGGCAACTACCTGTGGCATTACGAGGTCACGGGACACGCGATGGAGGAGGTCTTGCAGCGGACGCTGGGGCCGCAGGACGCCTACCGGGGCGTGGTGCTGACCACCGGCTCGGCGGGCACGATCGGCTGCGGCGATTATCTGAAGCACGTCTATCCCATCAGTAAGGTCGCCGCCAGCGAGGCGCTCCAGTGCCCCACGCTGTTGCTCAATGGCTTTGGCGGCCATCGTATCGAGGGCATCGGCGACAAGCACGTGCCCTGGATTCACAACCTCAAAAACACCGACTTGGTGATGGCCATCGACGACGAGGCGTGCATGTCCATCGTGCGACTGTTCAACGAACCCGCCGGGCGCACCTATCTCGTCAAGCAGGGGGTGCCGGAGGAATTGGTGAACCAACTCGATCTGCTGGGCATCTCCAGCATCGCCAACGTGCTTTCCTCCATCAAGTTTGCCAAGTGGCACGAGTTGGGCGAGCATGACGTCGTGCTGACCGTCCTTACCGACTCGATGGAGCTTTACGGCAGCCGACTGCAGGAACTACACGAGGAACACGGTGAGTACACCGAGGTGGATGCCGCCGCCGACACCCATCGCTACTTGCTGGGCTGCACGGTCGACTACATGGAGGAGTTGGGCTACTGGGATCGCCGTCGCATCCACAACCTCAAATACTACACCTGGGTCGAGCAGCAGGGCAAGACC
>DAOUDX010000403.1:0-23599 GCA_034430835.1 Anaerolineae bacterium | reverse complement strand
CATCTTGAGCCAGTTTGAACTGTGTTTCGGATGCCCCGCGGGGCGTCCAGATGGCCCTTTCGCCATTTATCTCAACTGTTGAGAAACATTACCCCGCCGTTTATGCGGGCTTTTACGTAGGGTGGTCATCCCTTTGACTTGCATTCCGCACTTCTTTCAACAGGTTGACAATAACGGGCCGCGAAGGCGCTTTTTGCGTCTCAAACTTACCTATTCGCCGCTGTTTCGACAGGTTAATTTGACATAAAGATGCAAAAACTGTCCATTTTGCAAACCCTTTCAGAGAACTGCGGAATACAAGTTTGAGTAGGGATTGTCAGGTCCCAATTGGCGTGGCGAGGGTGATTTCACCGCTGGTTTCGCCAAACGCTAGCCAGACCTATCAGGGCAACAGCAGAAGCCACCAGCCCAAGATTGGCCGTCCCTAACTGGCTTTGGCGTCGCTTGCCTCTCTCAAGAACACTCGCCACATTCGGCGCACCTCCGGCTCCAAGAACGCCTTTGCTCGTTCTCGCTGGCGGGCGATGATGCGCTGGCGGAGTGCGTTATCCTTTACCAGAATGTCCACCAATTCGGCCAGGGCCTCGTGGCGCTTTTCGCGGAACAGAACGCCGCTCCCACCCATCGTGCCCGGCACGGCCGTCCCCGCGTAGGCCAGCACCGGCAGGCCCAGGCACATGCTCTCGATCAGCGGCTTGCCGAAGCCTTCATGCTCGCTCATCGAGACGTAAAGGTCGGCCAGGCGGTAGTAAGTCACCATATCGCGCTGGGAGACGTGGCCTGTGAAGACGACAGCCTCGCCCAGCCCCAACTCCTGCGCCATCTCCTGCAGCCAGTCTGCGTATGCCGGCACCCACGGCGTTCCCACCAGGAGGAGGTGGGCGGAGGGTTCGATGCGCCGATAGTAGTGGAGCAGCTTGATCAGATCCTCCTGCCGTTTGTTCGGCGCCAGTCGTCCCACGAAGAGCAGCAGCGGCTCTTTACCCCGGTAGTGGGCGAGCAGGTCGGGGTTGGAATCCAGTTTGTACTGGGATTCATCCAGCATGTTGGGCAAGACCCCGGTGGGGGCGAATCCCATTCTCTTGAGCTCGGCCTCGTTGTACGGCGAGGCCGCCAGTCCCAGGACCGTCCGCTCGCGCAGGAGGGCCAACTGCTCCTGCCCCTTGAGCAGTTGGCCAGCGAGCACTGGGTCTGTGTCAAGCAGAAATTCTGGAGGGGTGACGTTGTGATAGACGAGCAGGAAGCGGACGTCCAGCGAGAGCAGACCGTCCACCAGCGCAGTGCCGATGCTGTGGTGCAGGATGACCATCTCGCCGGGGTGGGAGGGGCGGTACCTGAGATACGTGTGCACCTCTTTGGCCAGGTCCGGATCGACGCTCTCGGCGAATACCTCGGAGCGAAACCCGTCCTCGCGCAGCCAGCGCTGCAGCAGGAGCGCGTAGTCGGTGATGGCGTCGCCGGGCGAAGCGCCGACGATGAACTGGTGAACCGGCTTACCCATCCGCTTGCTCCCAAAGTCGGATCAGGCGCTCGAATCGGGTCACGACGGTTTCCCAGGTATAATTGCTCAACACGTATCGCCGCCCGTTCTCTCCCATACGAGCTGCCGCAGCGGGGTTGGCTCGGAGCCATTCCACGGCCCCGATGAATTCCTCGTAGGTGCGGAACCACAGCCCGCCCTTGCCGCGTTGGACGTGTCCTCGCGTGACGGGGCAGTCGCCATGCACCAGGACAGGCCGCGCGGCCAGCCACGATTCCGCCACCGTGAGCGAAAAGCTCTCGTTCAGCGACGGCTGGCACAGGGCCAGTGCGGAAGCATAGGCGCGCGTTTTCTCCGTCTCGGAGACGAAACCGCGATACTTGAAAGCCGGGTGACGTGGCGGAGGTAAAGGGCCTTCACCGAGAACGACCAGGCGAACGCCCCCGCCCTCGTCGGCGTAGCGTTGGACATAGTCGTGGAGCAAAGGGAGCCCCTTTCCCGGCTCCAGCCGGCCAACGTAGAGCAGGTCGCTGGGCGGTCCTTCCGGCTGATGGGAAGCAGCTTCGGTTGGATTAACTCCCCCTCCCACTACCCCCGCGTGGCGGGGGCGTATGGCCAGGCGCTGGATGGTCAATTCCTGCTCCTCCGGCGAGAGAAACATGATCCCCCAACTGCTTTCCAGCAGGAGGCGGGTCGGCTCCATGTACGCGTACGGCTCGTCGTGCAGACACGGCCACACGACTATGCGTTCTGAGGCGGCCCAAGTCGCGTAGTGTGCCAATGGCGCAGCGCTAGGGAGCGCGACGATCATCTCGAACTCGGCGGCGTGCCGGGCGATGTGGCTGTACAGCAATGCGCTGTGGGCTCCGCTCTCCACCCAAGCGTACTGCTCGGCTGTGGGAAGGTGTCCCTGGCGTGCGAGTCGTCTATCCAACTCGATGTAGCGAGAGTCCCAGTGGGTGATCGGAAAGCGGCGGACGGTCATCCCTCCGTGGTTCTCACAACCCGGTGGGTGCACGTTTTTCCACGTGTAATGACTGTGAGCACAGGTCGTCCACACCTCGACCGCCCAATCCCGGCGCGCGGCCTCTTCGGCGAAGCCTCTGGCCAGTGTTTCCGCTCCCCCCATCACATCTGGGCCGTAGCGGGGCACGACGATGGCGATTCTCATTCGACTCCTCGCTATTCGGATCGCTCGCGTAACTGTGCCATCTCCTCGCGTAGCGTCTGCAGTTGCACGGCCATCCGGTTGAGTGTGCTCACCGTGTGCCGGTTGATGGCCAGTTGCTGGCGGGCCAGCCTGCCCACGTAGAATAGCACCAAGTTGTGTGCCTCCTGTCTGATCTGGCTCCACAGGCGTCCCAGGATTGGAAGCCGGGTCGCCGGGGAAGGCGCCAGCGCGGGCTCTACGCCGACTTGGTAGTAGAGATCGTTCGCCTTGCGGAGATGGTAGTACAGGTCTTGGTCAAAATCTCCGCTCTCAGGCTCGCCGGGGTACGCCGCAGCGCCAAAGGGCGGGAACTCTTGCTGCGGATACCCCAGTTCCTCTCGCCGCCGGTGAATGCGCTCGCGGATTTGCTCCATAATCCGGGCAGGGTCGATCTCCGGGTCTTGAATCTCGATCAAGTCATCAGGGATTTCCATTTCCATCTTCTCATTCCTCAGCCATCGCGTAAATCCTTAACACCTCGCCTGCCACTCGTTTCCAGGAAAACAGCCTGGCGCGGGTGAGACCACGTGCGGACAAGCCGGCGCGCCGTTCGGCATCATTTAGCAGGGAAGCCAACGCGTCAGCCAGCGCCTGGGTGTCGGCCGGGTCGATCAACACGCCGGCATCGCCCACGACCTCCGGCAGCGACGACGTGTTCGACGCGACCACCGGCGCGCCGCACGCCATCGCCTCCAGCAGCGGCAGGCCAAAGCCCTCGTAAAGGGATGGGTACGCAAAGATCACAGCGCCATTGTAGAGCGCAGGGAGTATATCTGTAGGTACTTTTCCCAAGAAAATAACTTCTCCTTTTAGCTCCAGTGCCTCGACAAGCCCGAACACATCCTTGAACTGCCACCCTGTATCTCCGGCCAGCACCAGCTTTGGCGCTGGGGAAGAGGCGGCCTTTCGCGTTTGGTGATAGGCTGCCACCAGACGCACCAGGTTCTTGCGCGGCTCGATGGTGCCCACGTGCAGGATGTACCCGCCGGGTGTGAGTCCTAGCGGCGCAAGTGTCTGTGCCAGCGCTGCGCGGTGCTCAATTGGGCGGAAGGCTCGGTCAACCCCACCGTACACAACGTGTACCCGATGAGCGGGGATCCCTAGGTGAGAGATGATGTCTCGCTTTGTCGCCTCAGAGGTGGCGATTATCACGTTGGCTTTCTCTTGTGCAAACTGCCATTTTTGCCGCTGCAACTCGCGGTTGCTCGAGGTGTGAAGCTTGGGGAACAGTAGTGTTGTCAGATCATAGATCGTGACCACGTTCAGAGCAGCCGGGTGCCGCCAAAGCAGGACGTCTGACGAGTGGAACACGTCCACGCCGTCCAACACCTGCGCCAGCTTTCGGTGCATCATCGCCTGCGCTGCTGCCGACCAGGGCCAAAGAAGCACCCGGTCGACCAGGCCAGCCAGCGAGCGCAGCGTCGGCTGCTGCACGGCATCCCAGCGGGCCAGTCGGCGGTACCTGAGCCCCTGGCAACGCAAGACCCGTGCGTTTGGCGCCTCCAGGGCTGTGACCTCGGACGGAGTGGCGCGCTTGCCGTGGAGGGGGGCGTAATCCAACAGCAGATACTCGTTCTCGCGGTCTATTTCGAGCAGCGCCTGCAGCAGGTTATGAGTGTATCTGAAGACGCCTGCTTGCGCTATGTATAGAGCGGTGATGTCAAATCCGATGCGCACGCTCATATCCTACTCCGAGGGGAAACCTCCGTGAGCCCTGCTCCCGGGGATCGTTCCCCGGATCAGCGCTTCTGAAAAATGAAATAGTGTGAGAGAAAACCCGGCCCTGCGCGATCCCTCTCAAGCGTCGCCACAGCGTTGCACCCATGGTCGCGGAAGATGGCGTGTACTTTGCGCTGGGCAAGCGCGTGCATTTCGATGGCGAACGGCTGATAATGGTTGAACTTTTGGTAGTCGTATTTTTCACCGTATGTGGGGATCTGGAAGAACGCGAATCCCTCTCCTTTAAGCAGGCACGCGAAGGTCGTGAGCGTTTCGATCATGAGCGGTGGTGGCATGTGCTGCAAGGTAAGGACGGAGTGAACCAGGTCGACTTGGCCGTATAGATCGGCTAGCTCCGCCTGGTCGTGAACGAGGTCGTACAGCGTGATTCTGTCTCTCGTTTCTCGGTTAAGGCTGTCCAAATACTGCCGTGCCATCTCCAGATGGGCTGCTGAGATATCGACGCCGACGACGCGCTGAAAGTGGTTTGCCAGATGGATGGTCACTCGCCCGAGGCCGCATCCCCAGTCCACACAGACACCCGATGGAAGCGCACATCCCGCGTAGCGGAAGTAAGCTTGCATCGTCTTGACCTCGTCGGCTCCAGATTGATAGAACTCCCGGATGCCGACCTCGGAGATGGTGCGCGTCTTGGCGCATCCGCGTAAGACAGACCAGTAGGGCGCTTTCTGGGCCAGGCGGTTCCATTGTCGGGTCTGGCGTTGGAGTAAGGCCTCGTTTGTCCACGGACGGCGGAGGAGGCGTCGCAACCACGATACGAGGCGCCCGATCACAGGGATTTTCCCTTCACGTGGCAGGTTATCCAGCCAGTCTCCCATAGCACTGCACTACTGATCATCATGGCCGAGGGTCACGACGACTTTTGGTATCTGTGTGTTCGATTGGTGAGATGATAACATAAACCGCGTGAAAATCAACCCCAGGTGTTTGTTCTTTTGTAACCGCTCAGCCGCTGTCATTCTGAGCACCCGAAGAGGCTCGCAGAGCCTCGAAGGGCGCGAAGAATCTCATTCTTGCTTTGCCGGAACGAGATTCTTCGCTTGCTCCGCTCGCTCAGAATGACTTTCTGGCAGGTATCTGAACGGTTGCCGTTAAAGTTTCCCTCCTTTCCACGCCTGCTGGTTTCGTGCGCTTGTGGTTGGCAGGGGGCAGTTGCTATCCTAGCCAGCAGGCGTTGATCCAAAAAACCACGCTCACCCCTTGCAGCATGCCGAATAAGGGGGGGAGAGCGCTTCTGATGAGACGATATCGGCTCAGGTAACCTAGGACCATAAACCCAGGGAAGATGGCGAGTACGTATCGCTGTATGGAAACCAGATTCGTCGAGAAGGGCAGGAGGAGTCCTATCAGGCCGTAGACCGCATAGCCGACTGGAAGCACCCGGAACGATAGGAGGATCAGCACGATGAACAAGGTGGCGTACGACACCTGCTCCAGGTAGTATGCGTTGTTCGGATGTGTCAAGAGGGAGTGCACCTCCTCAATGTAGGAGAGCCAGGGTGCCCTGGGGATCTGCCTCCAATGCGGAGCCGACACGGCGCGTAGAAAGGCCAAAGGCTCACCGAAATGTTGGTTCAGGTAACCCATGTATGCTATGAGGCCTAGAGGAATGATGCCCAGATACAGTATCTGCCAGAGATTCTTTCTGGTTTTCCTGCATCTTCTCAGGAACTCTATGGCCAGTGGGAGCACGAGGGTCACTCCACTGAGTCTGCCGAAAGCAGCAAGAGCACCAAATACGCCTGCCAGCAGCCAATTCCCCTTTTCGAGTGCATAGAACGAGAGCAGCACCATGAGTAGAAAGACGCTTTCGCTGTAGGGTGAGACGAAAAATACGGACGACGGGAACAACATGAGGGAGAATGTAGCACTTTTTGCTATGAGGTCGCTCTGTGGGTGCTCGGAAAAGAGTTTCTTCGTCAGGCGATAAATCAGTAACAGGCACAAAAGGAAGCTCAGATTGGCAACCAGCATTCCCGCAATGATTAGAGCATCCGCCCTATCCACAAAAGGGATTGCCTCTGACACAATGCGCATAAGCACAGGGAAAAGGGGGAAGAACGCTACACTGGACTGCTCTTCAGTTCCCCGGTAAAAGTATCCGTCGCGAGCAATTGAGACGTACCAGGCTGCATCCCAGTGCAGCCAGGACCTGAATAGGAGGTTACCTAATGAAGCCAAGGGATGTGGCTGGTCAAAGTTGGCGATGTTGTCGGAAATGACTCCCGACAGGTAGGCCGCGATGTATAGAGCGAGACGCCATCCGCAGAACGCCAGGATGATTTCTCCCGTGGGTGAAGAGAAGAAGCGAAAAACTTTGGAGAGAAAAGGATTGAGTTTTAGAAGGGATTTCATCAAGCCTCCAACTCCAGCAACGCCCGCAGCAGGTCGTAACCGTATGTGTACACTCCGGCCTGCGCCACATGCAGGGCAGTGATATCGAATCCGATACGCATGGTCAGTGTGTCCTATTGATCTTCGCGTTGACAATGGAGCGTTTCGCCCTAAATCCAGGCGTGTTTTTTGAGGCCAAGCGCTCCTTTGTCTACACGAGCTTCAATAAATGGAGTGGTTGACCGCGGCAGAGCGGTGTAGTGAGAAACGGGACAGTCGAGCCTTTGGCTTTAAGTCTTCGAGGTACTGCTCGATGAAGGTTGTGTACTCTCGCGCCGAATCCTCGATGCGGTGGTGCGTCTGAACGTGCCGCTGTGCGTTATGGCCTATCCGCTGACGCAGGACCGGGTCACGGGCCAGGGCCAATAAGTGTGCCAGCAGCGAATCCTCCTCTCCTGGGCCGACACGCACTTTGACGCAGCAGTCGTCGGGCAACTCGGAGAAAGCCCCGGTATCGGAAACGATGACCGGCTTGCCGGTGCCCATCGTCCGGATCAGGCTGCCCGACGTTTCGCCGGCCGTCGGATGGCGCAGGTTGACGCATACATCGGGTATGGTCATGTAACGCTGGAAGTCGGCTATGCCCACGTGACCGGTGAGCATCACGGCGTTTTCCAAAGCGAGTTCTCTGACAAGGCCTCGGACGTCATAGGGTGGAACGATCGTGCCAACCAGCAGGTAGACAGCCTGGGGAAATGCCCGCCGGAAGCGGGCGAAGGCCCGCAACACCACGTCGGTGCGCTTGGTAGGCGCGATGTGTCCGAAGGAGGCGACGATAAACTGAGCGTCGCGCAGTCCCAGGGAGGCGCGCACCTGGTTGGGATCGGGCGGGTCCTCCAATGCCTTTAAGCTCAGATGATGGTTGACCTTGGCGATAGGAACGTTGGGATGGGATCGTGCGGTGCGCGAGCGCATATACTCGTTGTGGACGATGATCCCCAAGCTCGCGTCCACCACTCGGTCAACCAGCGGGTGGAGATAGTCTGGAAAAGCCTGGATGCAGTGCATGGCCCGGTGAGCCAGGTCGAAGCCCTGCCAGCCGTAGCAATAGCCCATCTCGCGCACGTATGCTGCCGGGTTGCCGCTTTCGAGCGTGGTGGATCTGAAGAAGCGGTACAGCACATAGTCGTGCAGCACTGTGATGCCAGGGTAGTGCAGCAGTGTGTCATAGATGTATCTGTGGGATGGGTGGTTCCCCATGTGATACAGACATGCGTTGTAGCGGCGCTGTTTTCGCAGCACGGGAAAGCGGCGATAATGAAAGACCGCGAACTGCTCGACGATGGCGGGGTTGTTGGGTTGGTAATCGTCCACGAACAGATCCAGCTCCGCATGGCGGGCCAAGTGGGGCAAGAGTTCCTCGCTGTAGTCTGCGATGCCCGTGGGCTGTGGGTTCAGTGGACTAAAGTAGGCGATGCGCACGGATTACCTCGTGATCGTGTCCACTGCGGCGCGCAGCCGCGCGTACTGCTGATCCCACGTGTACGCCTGGCGCACCTTCTCCCGACCGCAGCGTCCCATCTCGATAGCCAGCGTGGGGTTGTCCAGCAACTCGCTCAGCGCCTCCGCCAGCCCGGCGACGTCGCCGAACTCCACCAGCAATCCGTCCACGCCGTCGTCGATCACCTTTGGAACAGCGCCGGATCGAGCGCCGATGACCGGTTTGCCGAGCGTCCACGCCTCGAGGAAGACGATGCCGAAGGACTCGGTGCGGGAGGGCAGGGCCACCACGTCGGCGGCATCCACCGCGTCCCACTTTTCCTCTTCGGATAACTGGCCCAGGTGCCGGCAGCAAGGCCGGCTCTTTGCGGGAAGTTGCTCCAGGATGGGTCTCACGTTTTCCTGCTCCGGGCCTATCAAGATCAATGTCAGGCGGTGGCCTGCATCCCACAGCCGCCGGGCTGCCGCGACCAGGTGGTGTGTCCCCTTGTTATAGCTCAGCGTGCCCAGCGAAAGGATGACGGGGCCGTCGATGCCGTATTTCTGGCGGAAACGCTCTCCGTCGGCTCCCTCTCCGTCGGCAGGGTTCACTCCCGGGCCGGCGATGTGTACCTGGCTGGCCAAAAGCCCGCGTTCCAGCAAAAACGCTCGGTCTCTGGATGTTTGGGCCAGAACCATCCGTGCCTCGCGCAGCAGATCCAATTGATGGCGCATGGTGTAGAACCGCTCCCAACCCAGGTGCAGCAGTGGGACGGCGATCCAGGGCGCGCCTCGCCGGCGCGCCTCGCGGGCCGTGGCCGCGGTCAGGCCCTCCAGCGTGATGTTCCAGGCAAACAGCAGATCGGCCGGTTCCTCGGCCAGCGCCTGCTGCAGCCCAGGCACCCAGGGGCCGAATCGCGCTAGTGCTAAGGCTGCCCGTCCTGAGACGTGGCTTGTCAGCCAGGTGAGCCGGCGCAAGGCAGCAAACTCATAGTCGCCGAGCGGCAGGCAGCGCGTCGGGAGGCGCTTTATGCGCACTCCCTGGTATTCGCCCGGTGCATCTGAACTGACCCGGCGGCCATGGCGGTTCCACAGAGCCGACAGGTCGGCGGCGTCGGTGGCGATGATCGTCACCCGATGCCCGTCCAGCGCCTGACGCCGCGCGATCTCCTGCACGTGGCGTTCCGATCCACCAACCATCGGCCAGGCCCGATGGGTTACGTGAACGATGTACATGGGTTACCCTTCTTCGAGATGCTTGGATGATGCTTCCTCCAGTGCGCGGACTCGCGATTGGAGGCTGTCCAACTCTTCTTGTAGGCTGTACATTGTCTCTGCCTGAATCCGGCGAGACTCGGTCGCCTCCCGATCCATGGACGCCAGGATTTCCTGCACTACGGCGAGCTTTTCTTGCAAGCGCCACATGCTGTCCCAAAATCCGCGAAGGCGGGCGATAGCCGGGCCGAGGATGGGTATCCTCGACTCGTGAATGCGCCAGGGCGGTTCGACCAGAAAGTCACGGGCGATTATTCTTGACGAATCGAAGGACACGCTGAGTACTTCTCTCAAATCGAGCAGTGCTTCGGCGACCGCTTCTGTGCTTCTTTCCTCTGCCAGGACGCCGCTCTTGGGTACGTCTCGCAGGCTCAGTACGGTGTCGAGGTATGCTGCGCGTGTTCCCTGCCGTATAGCCAGATCGGTTAGCTCGGCTAGCCACGCCCGCTCGGCGGGCACGAATTCGTCGAGAAACTGCTCGGCGGTGTAGTGTTTGAGCACAAAGCGCAGCCGCCCGCGATTCATCCAGCGATTGTACTCGGTGCTTTCTCGGTCCGTCGTCGTCGTTTCGTGGTGTATGCCTAGGGCGTTTGGTGTATAGATGACTTGGTAGCCGGCGGCCTTGGTCCGAAAACATAGATCCGTTTCTTCATAGCAGGCTGGGAAGAATTTCTCGTCGAACAGGCCAATCTCGTTCAATATGGCCCGCTTGAGACCTATAGCAGCACCGGTTACATAGTCGACCTCGCGCTGCACATCCCACTGCTTCTGGTCCGGTTCGTGGTAGCCGTAATGGCCAGGGAGTGCGAGTGGATAGCTGATGATTCCACCTGCGTGCTGGATCGTCCCGTCGGGATACAGGAGCTTACAGCCTACCGCACCTACTTCAGTCGGGGCAAGCGCCTCTATCATTGCTTCTAACCATCCTGCCTGAACCGTGACATCCTGATTGACCAGCAGCAGGTACCCACCCTGCGCCGCGCGCAGTCCCGCGTTGCACCCGCCGGCAAAACCCAGGTTACGCTCGTTTTCGAACAAACGTATCTGTGGGAATCGCTCGCGCACCAACGCAGCGGAGTCATCGGCGGAGCAGTTGTCCACGACGATGATCTCGTCACTTAAACTGGTCTGCGCCTCGATAGCACTCAGGCAGTCTTCCAGGTACGATTCCCCGTTCCAGCTAACTATGATGACAGAAGCTCTGGTCATAACGTATCCTTCTACACAGCTATTCTGAGTTGGAAAACGCTATCTTTTATGATAGACTTACTTCTGCGATGTTTGGCAATTCAGCAGGCAAGTCTTGGATACTGTTGCTTCTCTTCGTCGCCCAGTTCTTGCTCTTGTTCAGACCTGGCATGATGGCTTGGGATGGAGTCTTCTACTATGCTTACACGCGTTCGAGCGTTTGTGACGGCGACCTGAGGTTGGTCAATGATCTACTCCTCTCTTACGAAGCTCGCGATGATCCCTACTTCGAGGGTGAGCATTTTGAGGAGATCTTGACCTCCACTGATCGGGTCGATAGTCCATTCACCGTTGGAACATCGTTGCTGTGGCTTCCATGGTTTCTATTGGTCTATGGCCTGATGCGCTTGGCCGGGTGGGTTGGGCTAGGACCAGCTACACTCACCTGTTATGAGTGGCCCTTTGTGTGGGGAATGGCCACCGTGACCTGTGTCTACGGATGGCTCAGCGTGCTCGTTGGATTTCGACTGGCAAAACGGTTTGTGAATGAGTGGACTGCCTTGACTGCCAGTGCCGTTGTGATGTTCACCACTCCCCTCCTTTATTATCAATTCAGAGAACCCTTCTATGCCCATGCTGCCTCGGCAATGACAATAGCGTGTTTCGTTGCCGCCTGGTGGTGGTTCACTGAACGAGGAGACGAGAATCTCCGCGCGGCTTATCTCCTCGGCGTGCTCGGAGGATTAGCCGCACTTGTCCGTTCCCCAAACATCGCCTACTTCATTCTGCCCGTCTCGACGGTGTTGCTCTCCGCCAGAACCGCTCTGCGGAGCCGCGACTGGCGGGCTGTCGGCCGTGTGTTTCTTAGAGTGCTGATGATTGGCCTGGGTGGGACATTGGTTCTGACGCTGCAATTCAGCGTGTGGTATGTATTCTACGGCCAACCGCTGATTGTGCCCCAGGGAACTATGTTTATGGATTGGAGCGCGCCATGGACTAAGTATGTGCTCTTCTCTTCTTTCCATGGGCTGCTACCATGGCTGCCGCTAACTATTCCTGCAGTTGTTGGATTGGTCTTGTCTATTCGCCAACTGCCTAGATTGTCTATCCCTCTTCTGATTGCTTTCCTTCTGCAGGTCTATTTGAACAGTTGTGCACGCGACTGGTTTGGCGGTGGCGGATATGGAGCCCGTCGTTTTTCTAGCACTCTTGTTATTCTTCTGATAGGTTATGCCTGTCTGATAAACTGGCGGAAGGAACGTTGGTATCGCTTATTGATTGCCGCCCTCGGCGGACTTCTTGTCTTGCACCAGTGGTTGGTGCTAAGTTATGGCTTGGCGGACAGTATCGGTGGTTATGTGGTCAGCATGAAACCGAAATATGAGTGGCACGCAGACGGTATCGGGCACTTTATTCACCAGTTGGTGAGCTATGTGCCCCTGGCAGCACGGTATCCCGTTCGGACGTTGGTTCTATCCGATTCACCCTTGGAAACTGTTCAGATCTCGTTTGCCTCATTTGTTAGCCAGATTCTGTTGTTGGTGGGAGTGCTCGTTGCTTTGTATTGCCTACATGGAATCCGTCGGTTATTGATGCGTCGGCAAGCCAAGTTGCTCACAGACCGCCGCTTCGTGCTACTCTGTACAGTGGCTTTGATTATGCTCGCTGACTGGTGGCTTCTCAGATGGGCCTGACAAGGGTTGGCTACTCCTCAGATAGCACCAACGGCAGGAACCGGTGGTGCGGGTTGACCAACGCAATCCCACTAGCCACGTTGTCTGTTTCCCACGTCTCGGTGAGCGCCTCCGTGCTGTCCACTTTTACCCAGAAAGTGTGGGCGCCGGTATCCAGGCTTTTCCACGTCGTCGTCACCATCGCCTGCCGGCGTGCGCACCCCCCCAGGCCGGTGAGTGTAGCCGCGCCAATGGTCTCCGTCATCGCCGCATTGCTGTAGAACGTCACCGCCACTACGTCGGTGAGGGTGGTGTTGCCGTTGTTCACAATCGCGGCCAATAGGGTGACTGTGACCGGATCCGTCAAGCTTTCAGCATGCCCTACGACCCAGGGCACCTGCGCGGGCAGTAGGTTGACTGTGGGCGAGATCCCGGCAGCGTAGTTGTGCCAGCGCTGCCCAGGAATGGTGAAGTCGTACGTGTCGGTCACCAAGTTGCTGGCGTGCGCCAGGTCCTGTGGGCCTTCTGTCTTTAGGCTGTACCACAGCCATTGCTGCATCAACCGGTACTCGTCGGCGGGATAGCCTAGCTGTGGGTCGGTGGCCGTCATCAGATAGTTGAAGGTAGCTGAAAGGTAATTCGCGACGCGCTGCGGGTGGAATGTCTCGTGATACTCGTCACAGAAGCAGCCGGGTATCGGGCTTCCATTGGATGGACACATCGTCGTACCGGGTGGGCATATCCCGTAGTAGTTGTAGGGTTTCAGAATCCCGTACTCGGTCATGATCAGCGGTTTGTTCTGCTGGCCGTGATCCTTCATCCACTGCCGCATTTGTCTCACTTGACTGACAAAGTGGCTGTACTTATCGTGTTCGGCCTGGCAGATGGAGTTGGGATCTGGACAGACAAAGCTGAATGGGATCGCCAGGGCGGGGTTGGTGCCCAAGGCAACGTGAGCGTCTCCATCCCCCGTTTCCGACAAGATGTAGATGTGCATCGTCCACACGTCCACCGGCATCGGCGTGCCGTATTTTGCCAGGTAGGTATCCCACACGATGTCCAGGTACTGCAGGCGTCCCGGGGATACCTGCACCAGGCCGGCTATCGCTACCTGGGCCGTGGGGTCTCTGCCCTTGATGAAATGGTATGTATCGTGGTATGCCTCTGCGTACTGCTGGGGGCAGATGTCGTCTTGCACCGATACGCGGTCCGGCTCATTCCCCACGATCCACAGCGCGCCTGGGTTGGCGACTACACGGGCGCCCAGGGCGGTGTCGGTTAGAGCGGGCGTGATGGTGAAGGGATAGCTCGGCCCGCAGGTGTTGGTTCCCCCTCGCGCCTCCGGTCCTTGGTGGGTTCTGATCATCTGAACGAATTCCGCCTCGGCAGGGCTGGGAGGGACCAGTCCTGTGGAAAAGTTTATGTACCACCCTGCACCCAGGTTCGAGACGATGTCATAGGCCTGCAACTGACCGTCAAAAGCAGCCACGCCGAAGCGGCAGTTTGGAAACAGATCTGATTGAGTCGCAGTGTGCGCAGCGGCTTCTGGGACTTGAGCGGCCTGGCCTGAGGCTTCCAAGGTCAATGCCAATGCCAGTACGGAGACCAGGCCGCCGAACAATGTGAGCCATAGTATGATCTTTGTGTTCACTGTTTGCCTTTTAGTCGTGGATTGCAATATCATCGGTTTTCTACGTATTCCGCCCATCCTGCGCCCACTGCCGTCATCTGTCCCGTGAGAGGATCGAAGAGATTGCCGGTGGGGTAGAGGTGTTCTGGAGCATCCAGGCTGTACCAGCACCAACGCTGTACTAGGCGATAGTCATCATCTGGATAGCCCAGCGCTGAGTCGGTAGCAGTGAGGAAGAAATCAAAAGTGCCTCTCAGGCAAGCCACAACTTTTTCCGGCGGGAAGCCGTAATCTTCCGGCATTAGGATACCGTACTCGGAGACGATGAGGGGGCGATCCTGATACCCGTGTCTCGTCATCCATTGCCGGAAGTCCACGATTTGCTGCTGAAAGATTTCCAGGTCATCGCTATCCTCGATCCCGTAGAGCATTCCACGCTCGTCCGGCATTCCCGGTGGGATGTCCACCCCCCAAGCTCCCCGCTCCTCCCGCAGGATAAAGTTGTGCACGTTCCAAACGTCTACGGGCATTTCTGTGCCGAACTGCTCTTGGTACGCGGCCAGCACTTGGTCCAAGTATCGCAGGCGCAGCGGCGTGGGCTGGGCGACGCCACCAATGGCTATCTGTGCTGTGGGATCCGCCGTCTTGATCGCGGTGTATGCCTCGTGGTACAGCCGGGCGTAGGGTGCAGGTTCGGCGTTATCCTGCCACTTGACGTCCGGCTCATTGCCTATCAGCCATAGCGAACCAGGGTTGGCCTGCGCTATGGCAGCGAGAGCATCTGCGCCAGGCTCCAATACTCCGCCTTTGAGCCGCACCATCTGAGCGTAATCGATGCCTCCTGGCTGGGGCGGGTTCGGCTTTGCCCCCCAGTCCAGGTACCACCCAAGGCGCAGCGGCTCCACGTTGTACTTTGAAATTGACGCCGTTGCTACTCCCACTCCCCAGCGGTTCTTCCCTTGCCACAGTTCTGCAGCTTGTGAGGTTGGAAAAGCTGCGCGTGTGGCGGCAGGAGTTGGGGATGGCGCGATGATGGTCGGAGATGGAGATGGGACGATGATGGTCGAAGACGGAGATGGGACGATGGCGGTGGGCATTTTGGAGGGCGGCATATTCGTGGGCTCTGCTCTGCCCACACCAGTCGGTGTGGGCGTCGGGACGATCGGCTCTGGTGTTGGGACACATGTGGGGGTCTGTGTCGCTGTGCTGATAGTGGCAGCCGCGGGTGCTTCCAAGGGTTGCCCGGCCTTGAGCCAAGCGGTCAGGATGAAAAGAAGAATGCCTGTGCCGATCAGCCGCAGGTTGATCCCGAGCGGTCGTCTCTCAAGCACGTCCTCGCCGCCTCCATATCATCAGCAGGGTAAAGCCTGCCACGATCAATCCTACCCCCGTACAGCAGAGCAGGGAGATGCCCAGGTCTGCAAATGGCCCCACTGGCGCCGATTCGGTCGGGAGAGGCGACGAGGTTTCTTCTTCTGTAGGGGAAGCGGATGGTGTGATCGTGGCAATAGGTGAGGGCTTCTCGACCGTCGCTTTTGGCGGTGCAGTTGCCGTCGGCGACACTCTCGTGGCAGTTGCGGAGGGCGTCGCCGTGGGAGAGAGCGTCGCCTGCTGCGTGGCTGTGATGGTGAGTGTGGATGTCACAGCGGTGGGAGTGGGGGTGGCGGTGGGAGTGGGGGTGTTGGTGATCGCGTAAGTGGGAAAGGGAGGCCATGTGGGCAGCGGGGTCGGCGGCGGAATCGTGGGCACCGGCGGCGGTAGCGTCGGCGGCCTAGGCGTTGGCGTCCGTGTGGGCACAGTCTGCCGAGATGGGCTTTGCCCCGGAGCAGCCCACAGGTCAGGGCCGGTTGTCAGTGCTGTCACCATCAGTATTCCTAGAACGATGAGCCAACGTGTGCGCTTCTTGTTCATGGCACTTTCCTGAGATGTAATGTGAATCTCTGATCGTGATTCAATTTCACCTGATAGACGACCCGATCACTCTCTGACGCTGATGGTTGCGGTTCTGCGCTCAGGAGTTCACTCTCCTCCGGCAGCCGGACGCGCACGGTCAATGGATAACTCCGAGTGCCTGGCTGCTTCTGGATCTGCAGTGAGTACACGCCTCGGTCAGTGTCCCATTGTACCACGTCCGCCGGGAGTGTCCAGGTGAAAAAGCGTGTCTGGGTTTCAGATGGTGAAAGCAAGCCCAGCACTGCAAACGTCGTCCACGGGCCCTCCTCGGCGGTTTGGATGTTAACTTGGCCTGACTCCGCTTCCCCGGAGAAGAGGGCTTCGCCGGGTACCGGGATGCGGGTCGCCTCCAGCAGTTGACTCCCCAGTGGAACGTAGATCCGCACATAGTCCCAATAACAACGGTCCATCATCTGCTCGTAGGTAGGATCGTAGCGTGTCTCAGATATGCAGGGATAGTCCGCAGTGCTGGTGTGTGTGTAGATCAGCGTGAGCGTTGCCTGTGGAGGTGATGGACGCAGGTCCACTTCGTAGATGATCTCCTGGTGGACGCGTGCGTTGGCCTTGTTGTACCCCATATTCGTGTCCACCACCATCAGGTAATCCCCTGTCCCGGCCCGTAAGGCCCCGTCCCACCCCTGCTCGGCCAGTAATGCTGCTGCCTCGGGTTGCTCCAAATAGATAAGCACGTGCTTTTCCTCCAGCAGGCGCAGGGAGATCTGCGCAAGGGTGGCCCAATCGTTACCTCCGCTCTTCACTTGTGCCCAGACGGCCTGTGCCAGCGCTCCCATAAAAGCCTTGCGCTGTTTCCACCATTCGCCGTCGAGTTCTTCCCCTTCTCCCGGGGCCCAAGATTGGCGCATGTAGGAAATGACCGTCTCGCCGGTCACCGGCTCTTCTGCTCCCTCTACTTCCAACGGGCCGATGGTATCCACCAGCCTTCGCACGGCCTCTTGATCCACGGCAATCACGCCATCTATAGAGACCGGATAGCCAGGGCGGTAGAGGGCGATGGCCTGCCGGGCTGCCGTGGGAAAGTCCGGCGACCAGTTGCTGTCGCGGAAGACCCATATATCAAGTTTCATGTAGTGTCTCAGGGGATCGGGAGGGGCGGGGTAGGGCTGGCTGAAATCGTCCACCGCGTAACTGTCTTTGAAGGTCATCGTGACGATCTGCCCGGCCTCTACCCGTACCTCGCCAACGCCGCTGATGAAACCACCCCCCGCTCGCAGTTCGTCCTCGTTCAGCGCCAGGATCAGGTAAGTGCGTGGGCCATCTGCCCCCAGGAGATCGGGGGCGACTGTTGCGGCCTTCAGTCCTGTCACCAGGAGTGGCAATCCTTTGTCCAATGGCGATACCTTTCCTGCCAACCACTCAGATAGGCGCTCCTGGTCAACTCTTTCCCAGGCTGCTTGGGCCCGCTCGGCCGCTGCCAGCGCTTGTTCCAGGGAGGGTTGTTTCTCGGCCAGGAGGCGCGTTATCCCCTCCAGTGAGAGGCTTTCGGAAGTTCCCCCAGTTCCTCCAGAGGCCGCCAGCGCCGGCTCCAGCGCATTGCACGTCAGCGTGCCAGCTTCGGTCAAGCCGTTCGCTGTGTCCAGCAAATGGGGAGCTGCCTGCAGGTCTCCGCCAACTCCCGGCAGCCAACCGAACGCAGGGGCCAACCGGACGAGCCACCACACTTCTCGGCGCAGCGCGACGACGTCGCCGCGCAGGTCGCGCACCAGACCGCAGGCCTCCGCCGGGTCCAGGGACTCTGGCGCGTCGGCCAGGGCCTGGGCCTGGGAGAGGTGCTCCTGCAGCGACAGCCCGATTTGCGCCAGCCGTATGCTCCACACGATGAGCAGAATGACTCCCAAGAGAGCCAGGATCAGCCCTGCGCGTTTCACCCAGATCACTATGGCACCTCCTCTAGAGGGCGCCCGCTGCGGCGTGCTACTTCGTCAAATGCAAGGCCACTCTCGTCGGTCTCAAGCCCCAGTATCCCCATCATCATCTCGCGGTATGGCTCGTGCCCCCATAGGTCCCGATCTATCACGGTCACGTCCGGTCGCAGCTCCAACACGTCGTGGGCATACCAGAGCGTGAAGGTGTGATTGTCCTGCCCGGTGAGCAGGATCGCCTGCGGCGGCGCTTGTTGCAGCACTTGTCCTGCCCACGCCATCGCCTCCTCGTCCGCACTCACGTCCATTTGCCCCCAAAAGAGCAGTGCCTGGAGCAGGGGAAGCAAAAGGACGGCCCACGCGCCTCGCCGCACCCGGCGGTTCAGCCAGTTGGCTGCCTCCGCCAGACCCATCGCCAGCCAGAGAGCAGCCAGGGGCAGCGCTGGGACCAGGTAAACGAGCGAGTCAGTCGTGTTGTAGCCGATGGCGTACAGGCTGAAGGCCCCAAAGGCGAGTGCCGATGCAATGGTCAGCGACCGTTCTGCCTGCCACAGCCGGGCTATTCCCAGGCCCGCCAGCACCGCCCCTATCGGCGTGAACTGGCGGGCCAGTAGTCCCGCCCAGGCCAGGAACCGCTGCGGCCAATCATCGGGTGGCAATGCGAAGGGATAGCCGCGGTATAGTTGCCCGCTGACCAGCGCCCACCATCCGGCGAGGGTGCTCACGTCTCCCCAGGGAGAGGGCGCGCCCCCTCGGGCCAGGAGCACCGGGCCGTACACCGCTCCCCAGCCCACGAGTGTTGACAGGAGAACCTCCGCCAGCCGTCGTAGTCGTTCCTCTGGGGCTCTCACCGCTCCCCAGGCCACCAGGGGGGCCAGGAACAGGAGGGTGGGGTGTGCCCCCATGCCAATGCCCCATGCAACCCCCAGCGCCCAGGCTGGGCTGCCTCGGAGTGCGAGCGCTACGACCAGTGCGGAGAAGAAAGCCGCCAGCGCATAGACCTCGGTGATGAGTGCCTGGGACCAGAATAGGGGAGCCAGCCCCAGGGCCAGGCCTGCACAGATTGCGGATTGCAGAGCGCCGAATGCGGACTCTGTCTCTTGCTCCCTGTTCCAAAGCTGGAGGAGCGACCATGCCGCGATGACCGTGAGCGCCGCTGTCCCGGCCGCCATCACCGCTGACATCAGGTTCAGTCGCCAGGCGGGGTTGCCCCACGGCAGGCGGATGAACAGGTCGCCCAGCAGCAGATAGGTAGGGGATCCGGGAGGGTGTGGAATGCTGCCCCGTGCCACGGCAGTCACCAGATCGCCGCCGTCGGCTCCGTTGTGGGCCCAGGTCAGCGAGGGAGGCATCGTGTTCAGATAGATGACTAGGCAGATCAGACTCGCTAATCCAGTATACAGGGTGTCACCTATCCGTTTGCTTAGTAGGCCCCCCGTCCCGAAAGGACGGCCACTACCGTGCGGGCCAAGATGACGAGATCCTTCCATATTGAGTAGTTGTGGATATATGCTAGTTCCAACTGGACCCGTTCGTCCAGGTTGAGGTCTCCGCGCCCACTCACTTGCATGGGACCAGTGATGCCCGGCTTGACCGCCAGGCGCTGGCGATGCCAATCGCTGTAGGTGTGGACGGTGTATGCTTTTTCGGGACGGGGACCTACCAGGCTCATCTCTCCCTTGAGGACGTTCCAGAGCTGCGGCACTCTGTCCAGAGTAGTGCGTCGCAGCAAGCATCCCACTCGCGTATCCTCTTTGCCATCTGCCATCGTCCGCATTCCGATCATCTGAAAGGGACGACCGTTCTCTCCTATCCGCTCTTGAATGAAAAAGACGGGCCCAGGCGAATCTAGTTTAATCGCGATCGCCAGCACCGGCAGTAGGGGAGCTGTGAGAATCAAGCCAACGATGCTGACTACAATGTCGATCGCGCGCTTGAGTATCCGTCCGAGTCCACCGATAGAGGGCTGGTGGGCGGTGGTGTGCCGGGATGTGTGGAGAAAGCCTGCCACGAGCCCTGTGCCCAGGGCCAGTGCTCTCACCACGAGTAGAAAGGGAGAGACTATGGCGATAACTACGTCCCGGCGAGCTACCCGGAGCAGGAAGGGAACGGTCGTGAGAATGAATAGCGCCACGGTGGCCAGAAC
Organism: Anaerolineae bacterium; assembly: GCA_034430835.1. GTDB lineage: Bacteria > Chloroflexota > Anaerolineae > B4-G1 > B4-G1 > JAFGED01. Next base: position 3,611 of record DAOUDX010000403.1, on the reverse strand, counting down.
GAGCCAACGGCCTAGCGTCCAGACTAGTGCCGGCACGACGAGAATCCCCAGGAGCCCCAGCAGTGCAATCTGTAGCTTGAGCATTTGAGGCGTGTGCGAGTCTCGTATCGTCCGTTCCGGGTGCCAGTTGAGGAGGATGGCTTTCCAGTAACCGATCTCGAATTTGCGCCGCCAGTACCGTCCTGCACTGGTCACGTGATGATGGTAAACGATTGCGTCGGGGGCGAACACCATCTGGTATCCCTTGCGCGCCAGGCGAAAGGAAAGTTCCTGGTCTTCGTCAACTTCCACCTGTGGGTCGAAGCCGCCGTTGGCGAGGAGGATGTCCCGTCGGTAGGCGGCCGAGTAGGTATCCACAAAGTCGATGCGATCCTGGCGGGACATCCGAAGATACTTGCCCTCGTATTCCATTTGCACGAAGCGAGCCACCAGTTCCCTCTGTCGCGTCCGGTAGACCCCCTTGGCTGCCGCGATCTCGGGGTCGCGCAGGGGACGTGAGATCTGCTCCGTCCAGTCGGGAGACGGTTCGCAATCTGCGTCGGTGAAGAGGATGATGTCGCCTCTGGCTGCTTCTATGCCGACATTGCGGGCGGCGGAGCGTCCCTGGTGGGGCAGGGTGAGCACCTGGTCGGCACCAGCCTCCCGGGCAACCGCTGCCGTCCCATCGGTGGAACCGTCATCCACGACGATGACCTCATCCGGCGGGTGTGTTTGAGTGGCGAGCGCCCGCAGACAGTGTCCTATGGTTGCCTCGGCATTATAAGCGGGTATGACGACGGAGGTCATAATCGGTACGTTCTATGCGTGATACACGATGACGGCATAGCGACAGAAACGGCGTAACGTAGGCAAGCGATGCAGTATCCATTCGTCGAAGCGCCACAACCAGGCCCACGTTGTTTCAGTGCCCATCGCTCGCCCGATCATCGAGAGAAGATACATCTCGCGGACTTGTGTCCTGCGAAAATGTGCTCCCACGGTGGCAATCATCTTATATGTCATAGGCGCTTCGTTGGGCGAACGAGCCTTGTTGCGATATGGAAGATGGCTGCGCGCCCACTCAAGGAGCGGGTTTTCTCCTAACGGCTCGCAAAAGATCGCGCGCCCTCCTGGCTTCAGTAGTCGCTGCATCTCTGGGGCGATGGCTTGGAGATCCAGGTGATGCAGCGCGCCGAAGCCGGCGATGAGGTCGAAACTCCCGTTGGCGAGGGCTGGCGTCTCGGCGTTCATCTGGCAAAAGTGCACTCGGTCGGCAACGTTATTGGCTTCTGATCGGGCGCGTGTGAGTCTGCCTGCGTGCTTGGATATGTCGATGGCCGTGACACCAGCGCCACGCCGGGCCAGTAGCACTGCCTGGTCGCCACTGCCGCAGCCTAGTTCAAGCACGCGCGCCTTGCTTAAATCGCCCAGCAACATCCACGTATAGGCCAGCAGGTGGCCCAAATCCTGGCGTGCAAGCTCCTCTTCGGATGGCAGGATCAAATCGGCGTATGTCAGTTGCTTGTTCCATAGCGCGTCGTAATATCTCGCGTCGAGTGTCTGTCTCTGCAATCTGCCGCGTGGTAACTCGCTCACAGCGCCTTCCTTCCTACACGCATCCAGGCCGGGAAGGCCAGTAGCAGCAGCGGCAGTACGAGCACCAAGTGAAGGACGATACTCGTTCCTAGTGTCTGGTCGCGAGCGATGCCGAGGGAGGTCAATACCAGGACGCACATGTACTGCACTAGGCCGATTAATCCCGGTGGTGTGGGGAGAAAGTTCCCGAGATTGAGCAAGAGCAATAACATGAGTACTCCCCAGAAAGGGATGGCGACGTGAGTCGCCCGCAGTGTCCAGAATAACGACGCTAACGAAAGAGCCCAGATGGCTGTTGTCCACCCGACGAGCTTGCAGATTGAGGCCGTCGAACGCAGGACGCTAAAGCCCTTCAGCAACTGATCCAGGAAGCATGCGGCGACGGGCCAGCGGCTCAACAGGTTCCAAAGCGGCCTCCGGAAACGCACCGCCAGCGCGATGCCCAGCAGCATACCTGCCGCGAGCAACCACAGTGCTATGGAAAAGATAGGTTGCCCCGTAATCTGCGCGATCAGTGGTGTGACGATGAGGGCGATCAGACCCAGAGCCAGCAGGTCTACCAGTTTCTCCACCACGATAGTTCCACCAATTCGCAGTGCGCTGACTGGAAAACGACGTGTCGCCGATCCGATGCGCAGTATCTCCCCGCCACCACGTATGGGCACGGCGATGTTGACGACCTGGGCCAGGATCAGGATGGAGAGCAGTGACCACCAATCCAGCGTGCGGTGGTCGGGCGTGAACAGATAGTACCAGCGTGTTGCTTTGAGCAGCGCCACTCCCACGACGCCTGCTACGGCCAGAGTCAACCAGCCTGGACGCACTGCCTGCAACGTCGTGGAGACTGTGTCCCAGTTGACGCCACGTAGAGAGAGATAAAGCCCCAATCCTCCTATCACCAGGCCCGCTCCGACGTGAACTGCTTGGTACCAGATCTGGGACGTTCGTCGGCTCAATATGCCCCTTCGCCCTCGATTATCGCTTTTACCGTCATGCACAAAATGCGGAGGTCAAGCCAGAAAGACCAATTGCGGATGTAATACAGGTCGTCCTCTACCCGCAGGCGGTGGTCTGCACGGTCGCTGCGACCGTGCACCTGCCACCAACCGGTTAGGCCCTGCGGTACGGCGAAGCGCTTGCGCTGCCAGGGCTCGTACTGCTCGACCAGCCAGGGCAGTTCCGGACGCGGTCCCACCAGGCTCATCTCGCCTTTGAGCACGTTGAGGAACTGCGGCAGCTCGTCCAGGCTCCAGCGCCGCAGGATGCGTCCCACCCGCGTGATGCGTGGGTCATCGGGCCGTTTCTCGAAGAGCGGAGGGCCCTTGCCCTGTTCGCGGGTCAGTTTTGTTTCCTGTGCTTCAGCTCCAACCACCATGGTGCGGAACTTGACCATCGTAAACGGCTTGCCGTTTTCTCCCACCCGCTGCTGGCGGAAGAATACCGGGCCTGGTGAATCGAGCTTGATGGCCACTGCAATGGCCGCCATCGCTGGTGCGGCCAGCAGCAAAGCGATTCCGCTCACTACGAGGTCGAAGGCGCGTTTGGCCACGAGGCCCAGTTCCTCGATGGCTGGTTCCCGCAGTCCGACGAGCGGAATGCCAGCAAAATCCTCCACAGAGGCACGAATAAAGATCATCGAAAATACGTCGGGCACCAAGCGCACATTGACCGGCAGTGCCTGCAGGCCCAGTACTGTTTGTTCTATCTTCTCCTGCGCCTGAGGGGGCAGGGCTATGATCACTTCTTCTATTCCATGGGTCCTGACTACTTCCGTGGCGATCTCCAAAGGCCCGAGGACAGGATGTCCCAGGCAGCCAGACTGCTGTTTGGCCGGGTCGTCGTCCAGGAAGCCGATCAATTCCAGTCCAGCCCATTGATGTTCCAGGATGGCCCTTCTTATGTCGCAGCCCGCTTGGCCTGCGCCGATGATTAGCACGCGGCTCGGGTGTCCCAGCTTGTGCCCAAAGCGGCGGAGCAGCCCCGGTAAGGCTAGACGCCAGATCGTGAGAAAGAGCAGGTCGAGCAGGTAGAAGTAA
>DAOUDX010000402.1:0-8290 GCA_034430835.1 Anaerolineae bacterium | reverse complement strand
ACTTGGCCTCCTGCCACAGCGCCTCCAGCGCCTCGATTGACATCGCCGCCATGTCCAGCCCGCGCCCGCGCGCCGCGTGCTCCATGGCCCGAAAGCGACGCGCAAAGCGCCCGTTCGCCTGCCTGAGCGCCGTCTCCGGGTCCACGTCCAGCCAGCGCGCCCAGTTGACGACGGCGAACAGCAGGTCGCCCACCTCTGCCTCCCTGGCCTCCGGTGTGGTTGCTGCCTCGACCTCGGCCATCTCTTCGCGCACCTTATCCGCCACACCCACCGGATCGGACCAATCGAACCCCACCCGGGCCGCGCGCCGGCCGTAAGTATCGGCCTGCTGGAGCGCCGGCAGCGCAACCGGGACGCCATCGAGCACCGAGCGCTCCTCCCCTTTCTCCTGCCGCTTGAGCTGCTCCCAGCGCCGCACCACCTCGCCGGAGCCACTCACCTGCCGGTCGCCCCACACGTGCGGGTGGCGGTGCTTGAGCTTGGCATCGATCCCGGCGATGACCGCCGCCATCTGGAATTCCCCCTCCTCGGTGGCGATCTGGGCGTGGATCAGGACCTGCAGCAGCAGGTCGCCCAATTCTTCCTGTAGCGCTCGCACGTCGCCCGTATCGATGGCCGCCGCCACCTCGTAAGCCTCCTCCAACAATGTCACACGCAAGCTCTCGTGGGTCTGCTCGCGATCCCAGGGGCAGCCGTCGGGCGCGCGGAGGTGAGCCATCGTATCCTGCAACCCCTCAAAGCTGGTGACGCCAGGCAGCGGCGGCACGTACAGGGTGGTCAGGTGATTCGAGCGATCCCAGCGGTTACCGTCCTGCCGGTCGAGTTCGCAAAGCGGCAGGCGGACAACGCGTTGTTCCACTGTTCCAGCAGCGTACACCAGCGCTACTTCGTGATCGTCGGGATATTGGTTCATCAACGTGAGCTTGACGTCGGCGGCCAAAGCCCGGCTGAAAAGCTGGCCCAACAGTGCGGGCAGGTCTGGATTGAGCGGCGGGTGGTAGAGCGATGCCGCCTCTATCGCGTCACAGACCTGCAACCCCGCCAGCGCGTCTATCCGCAGCGCCGTCAGCGTAGGCTCGACGAAACTCAGCCCTTCAAAGACGCGCACCGCCAGGCCGATCTCCTCTGCCCGCGCCAGCACCTGCGTCACCGCCGCTTCCCCCACCAGCGGATGGCCCGGCACGGCGTAGACCACACCCTCCGGACGCTCGCCCAACCGCAGCACCTCGTCGGCGATGGCCCCGTAGACCTGCGAAAAATCCTCCGCTCGATCGTAGAGAGCGTCGAAGGAATGCAGCGTCAGATGGGACGGCAGCCCATCCACAGTCGGATGGCGCGCCGTGCGCAACCAGACCTCGTCGGCAGCCTCCAACGCCTCCCACGCCTCTCGCGTCAGGTGGCGCGGATCGCCCGGTCCCAGACCAATGATAGTGATGGTGCCCATGTCACTCCTCCGCAGACAACGGCCACAAACAAAAAAGGGCAAGACAAAACACTGCCTTGCCCCACATTCCCGTCCGGTTTTCTAGCGCTTCGTGTACTGAGGAGCCTTGCGGGCCCGCTTGAGGCCAGGCTTCTTCCGCTCCTTCACCCGAGGGTCTCGGCTGAGAAAGCCTCCCTTGCGCAGGATGGGTCGCAGTTCCGGGTTCATCTTCAGCAGCGCACGCGCGATGCCCAACCGAACTGCCCCCGCCTGCCCGGCCACCCCCCCACCCCTCACCTGGACGCTGACGTTAAAGCGATGCTCCGTCGCCGTGGCATTCAGCGGTCCCATGAGGGTGAGCACATCCACGTCCCTGACAAAGTACTCCTCCAACGTCTTGTCGTTGACAACGATGGACCCCTCACCGCCAGGGAACAGCCGCACCCGCGCCGTCGCCAGCTTGCGCCGTCCTACTGCCTCGTAATATTCCATGTGATTTCTCTCCTGTCCTGCCACTACAATTCCAACCGCTGAGGCTGTTGCGCCTCGTGGGGATGCTCAGGGCCCGCGTAGACCTTCAAATGCTTGAACATCCGTCGTCCCAAACGGTTCTTGGGCAACATACCCCGCACTGCGTGCTCGATCACGCGCGTCGGGTGCTTGGCCAACTGATCGCGTAGCGCAATCTCCTTGAGACCGCCCGGGTAGCCCGAGTAGCGATAGTACTTTTTCTGATCCAGCTTACGCCCGGTCACGTGGATTTTCTCGGCGTTGACCACGATCACAAAGTCCCCGGTATCCACTGCAGGCGAGTAGGCCGGTTTGTGCTTGCCACGCAAGAAGCTCGCCACTTGAGCCGCCAACCGGCCCAGGGTCTGTCCGGCAGCATCCACCACGTACCACTGCCGCTGGAACTCCCCTTGCTTTGTCACATACGTTTTTTTCACGATCCAATACTCCCCAAGCTACATGTTGAAACACTCGATGCTAGATCAAACACCACCTGTCACTACTCAGGCTGGCAGCCTAGCTTTGGCAAACCAATGCCCAGCGTTGTCATTGCGAGCCACCGAAGGCGGCGGACGGACGTAAAGCGTCCGCGCAATCTCATTCCGCTGCTCGGAGATTGCTTCGGGCGCTTCGCGCCCTCGCAATGACGAGGGCTGAGTAGTTGCCATCACCTCGTGAAATACCAGAAGGGGTTAAGGTCGTCCCAACGCACGTCGATGATAACCGCTTCTTCATAAAGAACCTCATACTTGTCCTTGCCATCTGCCCGCACCTGACGGACTTCCCTATCATTCATATCGGTGCCCGTGATGGCGGTGTAAATCACGTACCGCCCATCGGACGTGAATACGGCGTTCACAAATCCCTCGGCATCGTTGTCCAACTCGACCGGCTCAGCGCCATCTTTGACCTCGACGCTGTGCAACACCGGATCATCTCCACTGTCCTCCACCGCCGAAAAGGCCAACGCGCGATCGTTGGACAAGAGAGTCATCAATCGAATAGACGCCCAGTCCTCCAGCAGGTAGAATCCCGTGTCCTTGTCCACCGGTGTGACGAAAAGGGCGTCCTTGCCATCTTTCTTGTCCTCTATCCTGAGGTACAGCGTCGACTTATCGATGACGTACATGCCGTCGCTGAGTTCGACGCCATCGTCGGACCACAACTCGACGACATCGTTGCCGCTGAGATCGGCGCTGAGAAGATTCACCTCGTCGTCTTCCAAGACTACGGCGAGCAGCCTGGTGGGGCTTGTGCGGACAGCCTCAAAGGCAATGTCATCGCCCTGCGCCACCTCGACCTCGTCGCCGCCCCCCACGGGTCGCGCGTACAGCGTCTCTTCGCCATCATCGTCCATGACCACATAGAACATATACCGACCGTCCGAGGAGAAGCTCACATGGATCCCTGTCCCTTCTGCAATCGATCGGCCGCTCTCCAACAATGTGTAAAGCTGCACCTCGTCATCATCCTCGTTCTCCTTGACGATGTAGTACAACGTATCACTGTGAGGGACGAAACCAAAGTCATAGATACCGGCGACCTCGTCGGTAACCTCAGTCTCCTCGCCGCTGCGCCGCTCTATCAGGAACAACTGGTACTCGCCGCTGTCTCCCTGGACATAGGCAACGTGAGAGCCATCAGGCGAAAGCTTGACCGACTCGATGCCCTCGACCCTGTCAAGCAGAACCTCTTCCTCCTGTCGGGCGACGTCTATGACGGCCAGTGTTGTCTCGCCATCTCCGTCCTCGTCCTCGTACACGAGCACCCAGCCATCGAGGGAGAAGAAACAATCGTCTGCTTTGACCAACCGCTCCGCTTCCTGGCCGAGCCTGGCAACGTAGCATCGTGTCTGATCGTCCTTCCTTTCGCGCACAGCGAAGAGAGCGGAATCGATAAAGTAACCAGCCGCTAGATAATCCGCACTGGACTCCAAGACATCGATCGGCTCCTTATCCCTGACGCGCATCTGCTGGATCACAGTATCGTCGTCCAGGCGGTACCACAAGAACAAACGATCTGAATCCGGCAGAAAACCACCGTAACTTCCTCCTATTCCGTCCTGATGCGTTTCGCCCTTTATGAACAGGATAGACATAGAGACGCTCTGAGCGTCCTCCGCCAAGAGAGTCCACTCGTCCTTGTCCTGCCCCAGCTTCAGCAGACACAGATCCACCTCACCGCCCCGATCCGGAAAAGCAACCAACATCTCGCTGTCACCGGTCAGTCCCGGCAAGACGAACACGGCAACCACGACAACACAGACGGCGAGCAGACACAGCAGAAGTACACCGCCCGCACCGCCGGCGATGGCGAACTTGTACTTCTTCAGCGTTTCGACCAGATCGGGCTTAGCCGAAGCCTCAGCGGGCGGTGCTGCTTCAAGATCAGCACCACAGCCAGCACAGAACTGAGCACCTTCACGGTTCTCCTGACCGCAACTTGGGCACGACATAGGCAAGCCTCCTTTCATCTCTGAGCAGGCCAATGACTGTAAACCAACATCCCGGATCCTTCAGTACTTTACCTCGATCAGACACAACCCGTGTGGAGGGACCGTCGGTCCGGCTTGGCTGCGATCACGCGCTGCCAACACCGCCGCAAACGTCTCCACGTCCATGTCGCCTCGCCCTACCTGAAGTAGTGTGCCGACGATGCTGCGCACCATGCGATAGAGAAAGGCATTCGCTTCAATGTCAAAGCGCAAATGGGTAGACTCTCCTCCCCACTCTGCCACCAGCACCCGCCGCACTGCGCTGCGTCCCTTGAACGCCTGTCCGAAGGTGGCAAAGTCGTGTTCCCCTATCAGAAACCTGGCTGCCCGCTGCATCGCTTCCACGTCCAGCGGCGCAGCTACGTGCAAGCTATACCGCCGTCCCAGCGGCAGGCGCACCAGCGCGTTGTAAAGAGTGTATCGATACCGTCGACTGCGAGCGTCGTAGCGTGGGTGGAAACCCCGCGACGCTTCCTCGACCTCCAGGACAGCGATGTCGGCTGGCAGAACCGCGTTCAGCGCCCGCTGCAGGTCATCCAACCCATGCCGCCAGGCCGTGTCGAAAGCGATGACCTGCCCCAACGCATGGACGCCGGCATCGGTGCGACCCGCTGCCAGGATGGGAACCGCCTCCTGGGTTATCTGCGCCAGCACCGCCTCCAAGACCTCCTGGACAGTCAAAGCGTTGTTCTGGCGCTGGAACCCACCGTAGTCCGTCCCGTCGTAAGCGACGACTGCTCGCACCCGCATCGTCGCGCCGCCTGCTCGCTACTCCTCAACCAGTTCCAGTAGGACCATCGGCGCGGCGTCCCCCTTGCGCGACCCTAACTTGTAGATGCGGGTGTAGCCGCCGGGTCTATCCATGTAGCGCGGCGCAATCTCGTCAAACAGCTTTGCCAATACGTCCACCGGCGTGCCATCCAGATCGGTCGCCCATCGATTCAATCGACCTGCTGCCAGGCGGCGGGCATGGACACCCCGGCTGGGATCATCTTCCGAAGCCGACAGGCCCCGTTTCGCCAACGTGATCAGCTTCTCCGCCTGCCCGCGAATCGCCTTGGCCTTGGCCTCCGTCGTCTCAATTCGCCCGTGATGGAGCAACGCCGTCACCAAGTTCCGGCGCAAAGCATTACGGTTACCGCTGGAGCGGTTCAGTTTCTTGCCCGCGACACGGTGTCGCATCTACTCACCTCCACTCTCGCCCACAACCACGTCCAAGAACCCCCGTTCCTGGAGGCGCTCTTGCAGCTCGTCCAACGATTTCTGTCCGAAATTACGGATCGTCAGCAATGTATCGCTCCCCAACGCCAGCATCTCCAGCACCTCACCCACACTCGTGATGCCGGTACGCCTGAGAGCATTGAACACACGCACGCTCAAGTCAAGCTGCTCGATAGGCACCTCGTACATCTCGCGGGGCAGGCCAGTTTCCTCCTCAACCTTTTCCTCTTCTTCCTCCTCGAGAGCAAGGCCGGCGATCAGTCGCAGGTGAACCACCAGGATGCGCGCTGCCTCTTTGAGTGCATCCAACGGCGCCACCCGCCCATCGGTCCAGACCTCGATCGTCAAACTATCGTAGTTGGTCAACTGTCCCACCCGCGCTCGCTCCGTCTTGAAAGCGACGCGACGCACAGGGCCGAAGATGGCATCCACCGGCAGTTCGCCAATGGGCATCCGGCCACGCTCATCGGCCCGCAAGTAGCCCCGACCCTGCTCGACGGCGAACTCGAGATCGAGACGCGCTTTAGCCGCATCCACTGTAAACAGGTAAAGATCGGGGTTCAGAATCTCGATCTCCGGTGGGGCCTGTATGTCGCCGGCCGTCACAGTGCCTGCACCCCGTACCTGTAGAGACATATGCATGGGCTCCTGGCTGTCCATTCTTAGGCGCAACTGCTTGGCCTGCAGAACGAACTGCATCACGTCTTCCCGCACGCCAGGAATCGTCGTGTACTCATGGGCGACATCGGAGATGCGAACCGATGTTACCGCGGCACCGGGCAGCGAGGAGAGCAACACTCGGCGGAGCGCATTGCCCAGCGTGACGCCATACCCACTTTCCAATGGCCCGACCACGAAGCGGCCATAGGTCTGAGAAATCGCGTCCGTCTCAACTTTTGGCAAGACTGGAACTGACAATCCTCGCCTCCTCTTTTCTGGCTACCCTTTCTGCGTCGAAAGACTCTTTGAGGTATTCCACTAGCGTGAATAGTACTCCACGATCAACTGCTCGTTCAACGTCGTCTCGATGTCCTCCCGAACAGGCGGCTGCACCATGCGAGCCGTCACACGCTTCACATCCAAGTTAAGCCAGTGTGGCACAGCCCCCTCATCCAACATCTCCGCACGTTCCTTAAAGTACTCGCACTCGCGGCTCCCCTCCCGCACTTCGATCGTATCCCGGGGACGGACGATGTAGGACGGTACAGTTGTGCGGTGGCCGTTGACGACGAAATGACCGTGCTGCACCAACTGACGTGCCTGCGCTCGCGAGTCAGCAAACCCCAGCCGGTAGATCACATTATCCAGCCGGCTTTCCAACAGCACGAGCAAGTTCTCGCCGGTAAGGCCCGACCGGCGCTCTGCCTGGCGGAAGTAGCGCCGGAACTGGCGCTCCATCATGCCATACATACGCCGCGCCTTCTGCTTCTCGCGCAATTGCCGCGAGTAGTCAGACGGACGACGACGGCGGAATCGTGCTGTCCGCCCATGCTCACCAGGCGGGTAATCACGACCCCGCTCAAACGGGCACTTGGGCGAGGAACAACGCGTGCCCTTCAGAAATAGCTTCTCCCCCTCACGCCGGCACAACTTACAAACTGGGCCAGTATATCTAGCCATACTCTTCTCCTACTCTCAATCCCTCAACTGACGCCGCATCCACCGATTACACGCGCCGTCTCTTGGGGGGACGACAGCCATTGTGTGGAATCGGGGTCACATCGGTAATGGATCGAACCTTGAGACCCACGCCCTGAATAGAACGGATCGCCGCTTCGCGCCCAGGGCCGGGGCCCTTGACGAAAACATCCACTTCGGCCATCCCGTTATCCGCAGCACCCTTGGCCGCCTGCCGGGCAGCCTGGCCAGCCGCAAAAGGTGTGCTCTTGCGCGACCCCTTGAACCCGACCGTACCGCCGCTGGCCCAGTTGATGACATTCCCCTGGGGATCCGTTACGGTCACAATGGTATTGTTGAAGGTCGCATGGATATGAACTCGCCCACGCGCAAAACTCTTCTTAACCCGTCGCTTGCCAGCACGACGACCCTCTTCCCTACGAGCCATTCCTCCTCCTCTACTACTTCTTCTTCATCCCACGCCGCCGCCCACGACCCGGCACAGTTTTCTTGGGGCCGCGCTTGGTACGCGCGTTCGTCCGCGTGCGCTGGCCGCGCACGGGGAGATTTCGGCGATGCCGCAAGCCTCGATAGCATCCTATGTCTATCAATCGCCTGATGTTCTGCTGCACCTCACGGCGCAGATCACCCTCGACCTGGTATTCACCATCGATGACCTCGCGCAGCGCAGCAACTTCCGACTCCGTCAGGTCCTTGACCCGCGTATCTGGATTCACGCTAGCCTTCTCCAGAATATCGTTGCTCCTCGCGCGCCCAATGCCGTAAATGTACGTCAGGCCGATCTCTACTCGCTTACTCCGCGGTAGGTCCACTCCCGCAATACGCGCCATGTTTCTACTCCCCTATCTATCCCTGTCGTTGCTTGTGCTTCGGGTTCTCACAGATCACGCGCACTACACCACGCCGCCGAACGATCTTGCACTTCGGACAACGACGCTTCACTGAAGGCGATACTCTCATTTAGCCACACCTCACAAGACCCGCATCTAGATTCGCGTCAGAAT
>DAOUDX010000401.1:0-12698 GCA_034430835.1 Anaerolineae bacterium | reverse complement strand
GTATTATTCGTTTGCCCAATAGGGGGAGGGGGGAAGGGCCGTTTTCTTGCCCTTTCTCCCTTTCCTTGGGGCGGGCGCGAGCTTCCTGGCGATGCAAGACTTTCATTTCTTTTGGCCATTTCGTGGTCTAGTGAATGGGGTCAACCTCACATTTTTTGGCGAGCTAGTCCTAGACTTGGGAAATCGCATTCGCAAGTTTCTAGACGAAGGATGAAAATGATATCCAGTTCCAGGCGACCCCCATGTTGTTGTGCAACAAAGAGTCCGTCCAGAATATAGGCGATCAATTTTAAGCGAGGCATTCAACCTGTTGGGGAAAGCAAACATCTGCGCGACATCAGCGACTTGCCTTTCGACCTAGCTGCATAAGTCGATCGGCGCCCCGGCATACGGGTTGACGGAGGAAAATACACCAAACCGCCACTTCCACCCTGGCGATTAGACCTGGAGGTAACCGAATGACCACATCCTACGCCAAGGCCGAGATCGAAGTCAAGCGGCTGGTAGATCGGTTCGCCAGCCTCACCGTCCACAACCGCAAGCAGTACAACGAACCCGCCACGCGGCAGGGGTTCATCCTGCCCCTGTTCCGCGCCCTGGACTGGAACACGGAAAACACCCGCGAGGTCAGCCCCGAAGAAAAAGTCTCGCGCGGCTTTGTGGACTTTGCCTTTCGCATCGGCGGCATCCCGCGCTTCTTCCTGGAGACCAAGAAAATCCCCGGAGACCTGGAAAAACCTCGCTGGGCACAGCAGGCGATCAACTACGCCTGGCTCAAGGGCGTCACCTGGGCCGTCCTCAGCGACTTTGAGGGCCTCAAAATCCTCAACGCCGAGTGGCAGGAGACCATTCCCGTCCGCGCCATCTTCAAAGACCTGCACTGGCAAGAGTACCTCGACCGCTTCGACGACCTGTGGCTGCTCTCGCGCCCGGCGATGGAGGAGGGGCTGCTCGACCAAGCCGCCGAAGATGTGGGCAAGAAGGCCACAAAGACCCCCGTCAGCCGCCTCTTGTTCGCCGACCTGACCGAGTGGCGGCGCGAGCTGTTCCGCACGCTGCGCCCCTACAACCCGATGTGGAGCGTCGAGCAGATCGACGAGGCCGTGCAGCGCATCCTCGACCGGCTGATCTTTATCCGCACCTGCGAGGACCGGGGGATCGAGGAGGGACGGCTGCTGCCGATGCTGCGCCAGTGGCGCGACCAGGGGCGCAAGAAGGACCTGGTGCGCGAGCTCAACGCGCTCTTTCGCGAGTTCGATTCCGTCTACGACAGCCGCCTTTTCACGCCGCACCTGTGCGAGGAGCTGACCAGCGAGGCGACGCCCTTCGAGCACATCGTCGAGGGACTGTACGACGTGCCCGGCGGCTACGGCCAGTACGATTTCAACGCCATCGACGCCGACGTGCTGGGGACGATCTACGAGCAGTACCTGGGCCACCGGGCGCAGGACCCGGAGGGCAAGCAGGTGGTGGATAAGCGCGCCAGGCGCAAGGCGCAGGGCATCTACTACACGCCGCAGTTCGTCGTCCGGTACATCGTCGCCCAGACGCTGGGCCGTTATCTGCAGGAGGCGGACTACGAGCAGGCGCGCCAGGTGCGCGTGCTCGACATGGCCTGCGGCTCCGGCTCCTTCCTCATCGAGGCCTTTGACGTGCTGGATCGCTACCTGGCCGGTGTGCGCGGGCAGCCGGCCGCCTCGACCGCGGGCGACGCGCACGACTTTGCGCGGCGCATGGAGATCCTCACCGGCAGTCTCTACGGCGTGGACCTGGACGCCCAGGCGGTGGAGATCGCGCGGCTGAATCTGCTGCTCAAGGCGGTGAACCAGCGCGGGCTGCTGCCGATGCTGGATAACGTGCGCCAGGGCAACAGCCTGGTCAGCGGCACGCCGGATGAACTGCAGGCCGCCTTCGGCCCCGACTGGCGCGAGAAGCACCCGTTCAATTGGGAAGAGGAGTTCCCCGAGGTCATGACACAGGGCAGGTTCGATGTAATTGTAGGGAATCCGCCATACGTTAGCTTTGGCTTGCGCGGGGCCGAAAGAGCAGAAGCCCATCTGGATCAGTACCTGCGAGAAAGGTACCCTGACTCGGCTGAATACAAACTCAGCACCTACGCTATCTTCATCAACCGCGCAATACAACTGCTGAAAGAAGGAGGGCGGTTCAGTTTCATCGTACCTGACAGTTTCCTTCTGGGCAGGTACTTCTCGAAACTTCGTCGTTACATTCTGGACACTTGCACCATAGAAGAGATCATCTTGTTTGCCAAAGATTTCTGGCCCAGTGGGACTGTCGGGCTGCCTGTCATTCTCCTTCTCCAAAAAGCCAGTGACAAGGTTTGCAGGGAATCGAATCTCGTTACCGCCAGACTCTGTCAAAGTCCTGATGAGATTGACAAAGGTGAATTTGAGAAGACATACCCGTATGAGCAAGGTTACTTCGAGAAAGTGGCTTTCAACAGGTTCAGAATGTTTTTTGATGAGACCTCAAAGGCTCTCGTGGAGAAAGTAGAAGCCAGAGGCATTGAAGCCGGCGAACTCGTGAGCATACACACTGGCATTCGCTCCAAGATAGGACAGAAGAACATCGTCAGTACAAGGCAGGAAGGCCCAACCTGGCATAAAGGGCTGATTTCGGGTAGCGAGATGAACCGGTATCTTATGAATTATGCTGGGCACTACATCAACATAGACCCCGAACTGTTGTGGAGTGGTGGGTGGGACAGAGAGATTATAGAACGAGAGAAACTGCTGATGCGCCAGACTGGCGACAGCCTGATCGCGGCTTTTGACGATAGCGGGTATTACCACCTCAATAACCTTCACTCCATTGTGCTCAGAGACGATGCCGGACATAATCTGAAGTACATACTTGCCATATTCAACTCCAAGTTACTGAACCACTATTATCACCTGATAAGTCTGGAACTGGGCAGAGCGATGGCACAGACAGACATCGAGACGCTTGAGAAGCTCCCCATCCGTCGCATCGACTTCGACAACCCGGCGGACGTGGCGCGCCACGACCGCGTGGTGGCGCTGGTGGAGCAGATGCTGCGCGTGCAGAAGGAGCACGCCCAGGCGGAGGCGGACAAAGAGGACCGCCGCCACGACCTGGCCCGGCGCATCGAGCGACTCGATGCCGAGATCGACGCGCTGGTGTACGAGCTGTACGGACTGACGGAGAAAGAGATCGAGATCGTGGAGGAAGCCGGTAGGCGGTAGGGGCAGCGTCCTGGATAGAGAATGTGACGAGGCGGAATATTATCCCCCAGGGGAGTAGAATGCGACTCGGATAATCACACGTTAGCGGCCCAAGCGCAAAGGGTAGAGGCACACGCTAAAATGAAGGCGTTGTCGGATTAAATGGACCCGTCGGTGGCTTATCCCTAACTACCTGGAAGGGTTTGTTATTGAAAAGTCCACTTGGAAGGTCTGAGAAATGTTGACATCCATACTCGTACTATTGGTCATACTCTCAGCCTCCGTCCACATCCGGGCGGAATATCGCGGCCCACGGCAACACGTCTACATCTTCAAACCCCTGACGATGGTCTTCATCTGGCTGATCGCCATCCTGGGACAGGCCACTTTGCCGTTCTACAAGTATATAATTATCACCGGTCTCGTCTTTTCCATGGCGGGTGATGTTTTCTTGATGCTGCCCTCGGATCGGTTCGTGGCCGGGCTGATTGCATTTCTCATTGCGCATCTTTTCTACATTGTGGCTTTTGTGTCAGAGATTAGTGCGCTGATATGGTGGCCATTAATCCCCCTTGTCACCTACGGCATTGTTATCTACATCATTCTCGCCCCCTCCCTCGGTAAACTAAAATCGCCGGTCCTCATCTATGTTGTGGTCATCCTGATTATGGCTTGGTTAGCCTGGGAGCGGTGGAGCCAAACGGGTCAAAGCGGGACGCTTCTGGCCTTCGCCGGGGCGGTTCTGTTTGTCATTTCGGACACAATTCTGGCGATCAACCGCTTCCGGGGGGCGTTCAAACCGGCCCGCGCCTTGAACCTGACCACATATTTCGCTGCGCAGTGGTTGATTGCCAGTTCGGTAGGGACTTTGGAAGGGTACAAGTCAATAATCTGGTAAGGTTAGAGCAGGAAGTGGAGCTTTTGCTACTTGTGGAAAGTTTGGTCTGCAAGTAAGAGTCTACGAGTAGGTAGGCTGGGTTGAGGCGAGCCGGAGGCTCGAAGCGAGACCCAGCGCACGAGCGGGCACGATCAGACAAAACGGTGGCCGCCGCCACAATACGCGCCGGCAAGGCGCTCTACGAGCGCCAGATCGACGCCACCGACCGGCAGATCGACGCGCTGGTGTACGAGCTGTACGGGCTGACGGAGAAAGAGATCGCGGTTGTGGAGGGAAGTCAGGAAGCAGACGGTCAGGGAACGTAGGCAAAGTGGTGGCCGTCCGCGACCAGAACGACCGGTTCGCCCTCGGCAGGCACGCGCCATAGCCCTACGCCGCCAGGCCCGGGGTAGAGCGCGAACGCCCAGCCGGGGTCAACGTAAATGGGGGTGACAGAGAGGTCCGGGCCGGGTGTTGACGCTGGTGTCGGCGTAAGAGTCGGCGTCGGGGCAGGCAGCGGAGCCTCCTCCCATGGCGTCACCTCGCCTGTGCGCCAGTTCAACGCCAAGAATTCACCATCGGGGCAGTATTGACCATACAGCACGCAATGCAAAACCTCCCAGTCCTTTCCCCACGGGTCGATGCTGGTCGTGACGGGTTGGCACGGCGTCGCCCGCACAGGAAGCCAATCCCCTTGCCAGGCACACGACCACCTGTAATCCCCCCACCAACCGATGAAGTAATCGTGATCCACATCCCCCAGCACCATCCGCTCGTCTCCGCTTTGTCGATCCATCGCCCACACCTGGCGCGGGCCAATGGTAACCGTGTAATAACCGGTATAAGTCAGGGACTGGCGCGTGTAGAGCACGCGAGAGCTATCAGGCATCCAGCAGGGGCTATCCTCCAAGGAACTCCCCGCCCCCTGCTCTGAATGGATGAGAGAGAGCTTTTCCACATCGTATGCCCAGATATGTCGCCACAGCCCCGGATATGGCTCGGCCACCGTGACAAAGGCCGTGCGGTCGGGAGACCAATACTCTGCCCCTGCCTCTCCGAGACCGTCCATCTCTCCCGTCTCCAAATCCAAGGCATAGACATAGCCGCCCTCACAGTGCCCCCAAACAACCAAGGCGACAGTATCTGTGATCCACGAACAAGCCCGGCGCTGGGAACACTCTTCACGACTTGCAGCGTTGTAGTATCCATGACTTGCAGGTCGCCCCAGCATCCGCGGATTTCGGGGTCTGGAAACATGACGAAAGTCACATACCGCCCTGTTGGAGAAAATGCAACGTCAAAGCACGCAGGGCCAAGCTCGTCCCGCTGGGCGCATCGCTCCGGTAGTGGAATCCGACGCAGCTCGTTCGTATCGACCGTCAGCTGGGTAGCCGAGGCAAAAACCAAGCGCGGAGACGGTTCGGAGGAGTAGAAGAGCCCAATGCCTCCCTGGTCAAACGTCCACTGCTCCAGGCGACTCCCGTCGGGGTGCACAGCCCACAGATTGGGCACCGGTGCTAGCCCTTTGCCGATCGTCGACTCACGCACGAAGACGATGCGGCCATGCAGGCCAGTCGGCGTCGGGGTAGGTATTGGCGTCCAGGTAGGCGCTGGTGTGGGCGTCCAGGTGGGAATGACAGTGGGCGCGGGCAGTGCGGTCGCAGCCGTGGTTGCAGAGGTGATCGCTCCCTGGGCTCGGCAGCCACTACCCAGCAAAACGATAGCCAGCGACAGGATGGGAATTGCCCGCAACCGCCGTGGGACTGGAGCAAATAGACTGCGCATCCGCAACCTCCCAATAGAAGGCTACCAGAAAACACGGCAGGAAACCAGACGCAGATGCCACGTTCGCCTGACAATTCGGCGGCGCTACCGCTACTGAACCCCTACGAGGGCAAAAACCTAGACCAGGAACGCCACGCCGATGCCGGCAACCAGCATCAGGACGAACCCCGGCCACAGTGCCCGGCGCAGCGTGCCCGACCCGCTCGTCAGCACGATGCCGCCTTTGACCACGGTGTTCGCCATCGCAGCTAACACGATGGCCCGCGCACCGGCGCTCAGGGTCAGATCGCCCACGCTGCTCAGTTCGGCCACAGAGAGGGTGATCGCATCCACGTCCGCCAGCCCGGATAGGATGCTGGAGAGGTAGAGACCTGCATTTCCCAGGTACATCTGAGCCGCCTTGGAGACCAGCAGGATCACGGCGTAGATCAGGCCGAACTTGATCGCCGGCCCCAGCTCGAACGGGTTAGAGACCCTGACCTCTCCGGCCTCATCGGTGCGCTGCGAGAAGTACAGATAGATGCAGTAGCCCAGCCCCGCCGCCGCCGAAGCCGCCATCGGCATCCACAACACACCCAGAAGCGCCGCGTTCAGCGCTGCGACTTCGACCACGACCCGCGAGAACATCACCGTCCAGCCAACCATGATCGCCAGCGCGAACGGCTTGGCCAACTCACGTTGCTGTTGGCTGCGCTGCGAGAAACTCAGCGTCACCGCCGTGCTGGAGACCAGCCCACCCAGCAGGCCGGTCAGCCCGATGCCGTGCCGGGAGCCCACGACCTTGACCAGCACATAGCCCAGGAAGCTGATGCCGGAGATGAAAACAACCATCAGCCAGATCTTGTACGGGTTCAGCACATCGAACGGCGGGGAATCGAAGACGCTCGCGTTGGGCAGTACCGGCAGGACGATGGCCGTGATGACGGCGAACTTGAGCGTGGCATAGACATCTTCGCTCGTGATGCGCCGGACGAACACATCCGTCTCCACCTTGAGGGAGAGCAGCACCGTAGTCGCCACGGCCAGCGCCGCGGCCAGCGCCATGTGGCCCCAGTAGCACAGAGCCCCGGCAAGGATCGTCACCAGAGCCGCGACCTCGGTGGTCAGTCCTACCTGGCCGCGCCGAGCAGCCACAAAGTAGGCAATCGCGATCAGCGCGCACAGCGGAGAGATCACACCGATGAAGGCCCACGCCGAGGACAGTACGTCCGCTGCCATCGCCGCCGTGCATCCGACCAGGCCCATCAGTGCCAGAGTGCGCTCCCCGGCAAAGATCTCTCTGCCGGGTCCGCCCTTGGCGTACTCTCGCTGCAGCCCAATCAGAAAACCAATGGCAAGCGCCAAGCCAAAGCGGTAGAAGAGATCTGCAGTTGTCATAGCCTTCCCCCAGCAACGGAAAGCGAGCACATGGAAGACGAGCAGGGAAGAGCTCTCCCGCTACTCCCGCACGCGCGCCATCTGCTCGGCGTGAGTTGAAATGACCGCCAACGTCGCTACATCCGCGTCGTAGACAGAGTACCAGCCGGGCGTCTCGTGCGGAGGGTCGCCCATCCAATCGCCGCCCGATCGAGCCTGCCCCGCCCAAGCCCAGAAGTTGTCGCCCGCAGCCGGGCCCCCCGACGACGCCGAAGCATACACCTCCTCGAACATGGCCGCGTAGAAGCGATCCCGGTACGTCATCGGCGAGTTGGGGTCGTAGATATCGTGCAGGGGCTCCCAGTCGCGCGCAAGGCCGAACTCTTCGAGCACGAGCGGCTTGCCCAACGCCGCCGCGTCGGCCGCGTGGTCCCCGAAGTAGTCACGCGCCTTTGCCTCTGCTGCCAGATACGAAGAAGGATTGCCTGGATCGTACCAGCCCCAGTTCTGTGGCCAGATGTGTATCGTCGCGTAATCGATGTCCGGGCCGTTATGAGTCTCGCGAAAGCTCTGGCGCTCCCAGGGCGGCGTGCCCTCCGAGCCGGTCGTGACCAGATGGTTGGGGTCGAGTGTCTTGATGTAGGCCGCCGTTTCGTCGATCCATTCGCCGGGATACCTGCGCGGCTCGTTGGCCAGCTCCCACGAAAAGATCGCCGGGTCGTCCCGGTATTTCAGCCCGGTGTACGGATTGGTGCGGTTGACGATCGTTTCAATGTGATCGCGGTACCACGTCTGGCACTCGGCGCAAGCATAGAATCTCGCCGAGTAAGCCATGAAGGCAAACCAGTCTCCTGGGTACGGAATGGAGGTTCCCTCGTGCCACGAGACGTATTGGGCCATGCCGCCGGACCAGTGCCAGTAATTGTTGAGCACCATCACGGCCCGCATCCCGCGCTGGCCCATCTGCGCCAAGAGATAGTCCAGTCCGTCGAGAACGCTCTCGTTGTACACGCCCGGCGAGATCATCAGCGCAGGGACCATGCGGTAAGGCTCCGTGTCTGGGCCTTCGGACGAAGCCACGACGCGCAAGTTCGTCACGCCGAGCTGCTGCAGGCGGTCCAGCTCTTCGGCCAGTCGAGCCCGGTCGCCGCTGGGGCCGTCCACACCCAGGTTCATCCCCTGCCAGAAGTTGGCGCCGACGAAGTAGTACGCGCGACCGGCAAGCGCGAACTTGCCGTCGCTGACCGTCACGAATTTGCCGGCGGCGAGGCCGCTCTGTACGGTGGATGCAGGAACAACGGTCGCCCTCCCGCCAGGTGCGCTGGTGCTATGCGTTGCCGGCGGCGCGGCTCTCCAAATCGCGAGAAGGACTATCGCTGCGATCCCAAGGATCGCCGCTACCGCAACTGCTTTCCTGTTCGTTTCCCCTCCCGCTCCTCAGGTCTCGTGTAGACGAAGCCGATCCAGGTCAAGAGATCCGCGTCAGTCATCTCAACAGCCGCTTGACAAACTGCCCTCTCCCCTTACGCCCCACAAATTGCCCTTCGCGGTAGATCACGCGCCCGCGCGAGATCGTCGCCTTGACCCGCCCCTGCACGCGCATGCCCTCGTAGGGCGTGTAGCCCGCCACGTAATGCAGGTCGTCGGCGCGGATCTCCCCCTCCGGCGCTGGGTCGTAGACCACCACGTCGGCGTCGGAGCCGGGAAGGAGCGCCCCCTTGCGCGGCCACAACCCCCAGATGCGGGCTGGGTTGGTGGAGAGAAGCGCCGCCAGTTGCGGGAGTGCCAAGCATCCATCAGCAACCCCATAGGTGACCATCAGCGGCAGCAGCGTCTCCACCCCCGGCAGGCCGCCGGGCGTCTGGGTGAAGTCGTCCTGAGCCATCTTCTGCTCAACCGTGTAATCGCAGTGGTCGGTAGCGATCTGATCGACCGCCCCCGCCCCGACCAGCGTCCACAACCGGTCCGGCTCGTCAGGGTCGCGCAGGGGTGGCTGGAGGATAGTGCGCCAGGGCTCCGGCCCTGCGTAGACGGTGTTGTCGAGCAGGAGGTACTGGGGACACGTCTCGCACGTGACCTCTTGGCCATTATCGCGCGCCTCGGCCACCAGCGCGACGGAGCGGGCAGTGGAACAGTGGACGATGTGCACCGGGCATCCGGCAGCCTCGGCCAGGAGCAGCACCCGCTGGACCGCCTCCTGCTCCGCCAGCGCCGGGCGGGCGAGGCCATGGTAGCGCCAGCCGGTCTCCCCGGCGGCGACCAGCGCCTCCGTCTGAGCCGTCACCAGTGCGTCGTTCTCGCAGTGCACCAGCGGCAGCAGACCCAGATCGGCGCAGGTCTCCATCAAGCGCAGGATCGTCGCGTCGTCGGCGTAGTAGTTGGGACGGTAGGTTGTGTAGAGCTTGACGCTGGGTGCGCCCAACTCGATCAGATCGGCCAACTCCCCCTTGCGGCCCGGCCCAAGGTCGGTGACCATCACGTGGAAGGCATAGTCGATGACGGCGTCCCGCGCCTCCGCCAGCCGCGCCTCGACCGCCTCGCGCAGCGTCTGGCCGGGGAACTGCGTGGCGAAATCGACCACAGTGGTGACGCCGCCGCAGGCCGCCGCCCGGGAGCCTGCGAACCAATCGTCGGGCGTCCGGTAGATGCCGGTATTGAGGGCGACGTGGGTGTGGGCGTCGATGACGCCGGGGAGGACGTAGCAGCCCGTGGCATCCACCACCAGCGTGTCGTCGGCCACCGGCAGATCGCGCCCGATGGCCTTGATGCGCTCTCCCTGCGCCAGCAGGTCGGCCTCGACGACGCCTTCGGGCGTGACAAGCGTGCCGCCCTTGATGAGCAGGGTTGCGCTAGAGATTCTTCTCATCAGAAGCTCCCGCTATGTATGCAAGGTAGAATGGTTGTTGCAGCACAGAAGCATCATCTACGCCGCTAATATTGAGTCTGCCATGAACTGCCAGTGCCATCCTCGAACCTATCCGTGGTGGAGGGCAGTCTTATTCGTCCAGGAACTGAGCTAGTTTCTCATCGAGGTTCAGCACGTCTTCCGGTTCCAGCACAATCAATGGGATGCCAAACTTCGCAGATAGTTTCTTCTTAGTCTCCATTCTTGCCGCATATTCGGGCTCACTCATCATGCCGGCGTACTCAATGAACGCCTCCCCCACTTTCCAGTCGGCCCGAAGGCCAGTGGGGTTCAGCTGAGGATCAGGAGGATAGGCAGGCTCTACCTCATGGGAAATATCGTGTGCGCTCAGCCAATCATCGATTGTCTTCTCGGATAGGGACAGGCACTCATGCCCATCGCTGGCGATACACCGTATGCCGCGACCTGTGCGTTGTACGCCATCCTCGAGGACTCGGGCTAAGACGAGCGCCCTCAGCCACGACCCGAAGGTATTCACGAATGCTGCGTAAGGGGGCATGTGGATCAGCGCCCGTATCACGGCGACCAGCTTCTCATCAGAGAATCCTGCAACTTGTGGATTCTGCACGAACTTACCCGACGGCACGCCCTCCAACGCGGCGGCTAGTGAGGCAAGCCGTTCAAGCATGTCATCTCGGCTCAAACAGACCGAGTTCCTACTCGGCTCATAGAACGCCTTTGTGTAGCAATCCTGGCAGAACCGTATGCGGTGATCCAGCCGTTGCGCCACACTCACCGGGATCGATGACTCAAGGAACCTCCTCCCACACTCGGCGCACGTGAGTTC
This sequence comes from Anaerolineae bacterium, assembly GCA_034430835.1. Taxonomy (GTDB): domain Bacteria; phylum Chloroflexota; class Anaerolineae; order B4-G1; family B4-G1; genus JAFGED01. The sequence continues at coordinate 1,761 of DAOUDX010000401.1, read as the reverse complement.
CCGTGCTTCACGGATCTCAACCTTCATCTCGGCTAAACGCATCTCGCCATAGTACATCAGAAGGTTGTACCAGACGTGTGTCTCGTTTTCCTCGCATGCCTGCTTGAACTGCTCTAGCTTGTCAGATGGTAAGTAGGCCACAGTCCCGTCCTTGATATACCAGGGTGCATCCCAAGCGTACTTGTCGGCTAACTCCCTCACTATCTCGTCGCACCTCAAGTCCCAGATCCCGCGCACCAACCGAAGTTCCGTTCTCGCTAATCCCGGAAGGCGATCACCCCCAGCGGGCACGCGGCCGCATGTCGCGGTCTGTCGATGTGTCGGCAGCGGAGTGAGCTGGCTCAGAGAAGACTCTCGGGGGAGACCAGCGCAGGCAGTGGACAAGCCGTACCCACCCGAGATACAAGTCGAGACGGTGTATCTCGGCCCATATGTACTTCTTGAGTAAAGGAAAGCTATCGACGACGATTCGAACGCGTTTTGTGTCAGCCCACAGCTTCTCTCTCAACAGCCCTTCGATTGCCTCCGGGACAACACTGGCGACGAGCTCCTGAATCAACTCGTGCTTAGAGCCGCGCGGCTTCACACCGTGATCGAAAGCGAACTGCTTCAGGTCCTTGGCAGTCAGGTGTGTCAGCAGATCAGTCGGCGCAGGGTTGAGGTCGATGAACCCGGCCTCTCCGAGTTCGATCAGAGCGTCATCGAGTCCAGTGCTACACGCTAGACGATCAGTGAAGAATGATTCAGGGCGGTACTCCACGAAGCCAGATCTGAGATCGACCATTTGCACCGCCCTCACGAACACCTTGCGAGCGGGAAGAGACAATGCCTGTAGAGAGTGCAAACCTGGCCACAGATCTGCCCGTTGCTCATAGGGTATGGGCAAGATGGTATCGTCGGTAGGGCTCGTACCCAAGCCCTTGTTCAGATCGCCCACGTCGATATCTAGGACATAGTCCGTCCCCACGAGGACGGCTAGCGGTTCAGTGGCACCATCCCAGATCAAGTGCTGGCAGCCGTAGCGCCAGGCGACTGTAAACGCAAAGTCGCGCCTTACTTCTTCCGTGATTCCTTGCAGGGCAGGGTAGTCATAGGAGAGCAGGCAGAGGCCTGCCTTTCCCACGTTGCCCTCGTCGAGCGCCAGCATGTGCTTCAGGCAGTCTCGCTTTCGCCCGATGTCGTCGACCGCGTAAGCCATCCACAGCCAAGCCGATTCGTCGCGCGGATTGGCATGCAGCACATCAGTAAGCAGCCGAGCTCCTGAGACCTTGTCTCCCGCTTTAATGCTGTCAATGCCCTGCTGTAACCGGCTTCTCACTGCAAATCCTCTAACCCTCTGCCGCGACTCTACAGCTATGTCCTGGGAACGCCCCAGATGTCTACGTGTCCATCAAGATAATCAACGATATCGGGATCAACCAAACCAGCCTCAAAGACTCCAGAGCCTTGTATCTGGAAAGGCCGGATGTCAGCACGCGCTAATCGCTCTGCCCATTTTTGAGTACCATCGTCTTGCTTCAGTTGCTCCCAATACACGGGCATGGCTTTTTCTGCCTCCCGTGCCAGAACTCCCGGCAGCTCGTAGCTCATGATGTCAGCAACAGGAATCGGTCCAAGCTTCTTATCCTCGGCATCTTTCGAGCCATGCAGGAAATAGTTGCGAAGAAACGTCAGACGCCCAATTCCCCATCTGTCCAGCTTGCGCTTGTCACTTTTCAGATGGTCGTTTTTTACTCGGGGAAGCCATTTCGGATCACGTAG
>DAOUDX010000400.1:0-57716 GCA_034430835.1 Anaerolineae bacterium | reverse complement strand
GCCGCCGGTGACTGAGGATGGTGCAGCCGTGGCCATCGAGCGCTTTGTGCTCAAGGATAAGGAGAAGGCATCATGAAGATATTCGTTCCCGGACGCATCTGCCTGTTCGGTGAGCACTCCGACTGGGCCGGCGGCTACCGGCGCATCAACGCGGAGGTCGAGAAGGGCTACACCCTGATCACGGGCACCGATCAGGGCATCTACGCCGAGGTCACGCCCTATCCCACCGCGTTGGTGTTGAGCTCGACGACGCCCGAAGGCGAGAAGCACGGTCCCTACGAGATCCCGATGGAGCCCAGGGCGCTCCTGGAGGAGGCGCAGAAAGGCGATTTTTGGAGCTACGTCGCCGGGGTGGCTTACCAGATACTGACCCACTATCACGTGCGCGGCCTGGTGATCGACAACTACAAGACCGACCTGCCGACGAAGAAAGGGCTCTCCTCCAGCGCGGCGATCTGCGTCCTGACGGCGCGCGCGTTCAATCGCGTGTACGATCTGAAAATGACCACGCGTGGCGAGATGGAGCTGGCCTATCAGGGCGAGATCACCACCCCCTCGCGCTGCGGGCGCATGGATCAGGGATGCGCCTTCGGTAACCGCCCCATCCTGATGACCTACGATGGCGACCATCTGGAAGTGGACGAGCTGCGAGTCCCCGCCGATATGCACTTCGTGATCGTCGATCTGCAAGCACACAAGGATACGATGGAGATCCTAGCTCGCCTGAACCGCTCCTACCCCTTCGCCGAGACCGAGGTCGAGAAGGGCGTGCAGGAACTGCTGGGACAGATCAATAAACGCATCGTGCACCAGGCAATCGAGGCTCTCCAGAAGGGGGATGCAGAGCGGCTGGGCGCGCTGATGGTCGAGGCGCAAGAGTTCTTTGATTCCTGTGCAACACCGGCTTGTCCGGAGGAGTTGACCGCCCCGGTCTTGCATCGCGTCTTGAACTATACGCCGCTCAAGCCGCACATCTGGGGCGGCAAGGGGGTCGGCTCGCAGGGCGACGGCACGGCGCAGTTCATCGCCCGCAGCGAGGCCGACCAGCAGATGGTGATCGAGATCGTCGAGCGCGATCTGAACATGCCCTGTCTGCCGCTGGTGTTGCGCGCCGGGCAAAAGGTGCGCAAGGCCGTGATCCCGGCGGCGGGGTTCGGGACACGCCTCTTCCCGGCCTCGAAGGCGACCAAGAAGGAGCTATTCCCGATTATAGACCGCGATGGGATCGCCAAGCCGGCTATCCTGCTGATCGTCGAGGAGGCGCTCAAGGCCGGGATAGACGAAGTGATCCTCATCGTGCAGGAGCACGACCTGGAGGCTTTCCAGTCGTTCTTCAACGTGCAGGTAGCCATCGAGAACTATAACAAGCTGCCGCATCACTTCCAGGAATACGCCCGGCGCATCCTGGAGGTCGGGCGGCACGTCTCCTTCGCGGTTCAGGATAAACAGGAGGGTTTCGGGCACGCCGTCTACTGCGCGCGCGAGGCAGTGGACAACGAGCCTTTTCTGCTGATGTTGGGCGACCACATCTATCGCTCGGAGGGGGAGCGCTCGTGCGCGCAGCAGTTGATCGAGGCTTACAACAAGCACGGGAAGAGCGTGCTAGGGCTGCGCCGCACGCCCGAGGACATGATCGCGAACTTTGGGACGGCGACGGGTATATGGATCGAGGACGAAGAGGGGTTGCTCAGCATCACCGAGTTTGCCGAGAAGCCAACAGTGGACTATGCGCACAACAACCTGCGCGTGACCGGCCTGCCAGAGGACGAGTATCTGACCGTCTTTGGGCAGTACATCATCAAGCCGCAGATTTTTGACTATATCGAGGAGCACATCCAGCACAACGTGCGCGAGCGGGGCGAGTTCCAGCTCACCTCGACGCTGGATCGGTTGCGCCAGGAGGACGGATTCCTGGGATTGGTCATGGACGGCCAGCGCTTTGACATCGGCCTGCCAGAGTATTACCTGGAGACATTGAGGGCGTTTTCGCAGGAGTGAAACGGGGAAGCTAAAGCAGACAGACCGGTACGCAATCCATGAAGCGTGATTTTGACCGTCACGTTTTACACTTTACGTCTTACAGCTTTTCCACCACCAACAAATGCGATAGCCCAAAAGCCCGCAGCGGCGTGCGCTCCAGTGCATAGGTGACGGTGCGCAAGATGCGGCCCAATGCTGGCGCGCGGGCGACGAGGTTGTCGTAGCCGGGAAAGATGACTGCGTGATGCACAATGTGCACAGGGAGACCGTCAAAAAGACGGCGCAGGCCGCGGGCAGTGTAGGCGCGCACGTGAGGAGCCAGCCGGTCGCGCAGCGGCGCGGGCAGCCAGTTGACCAGCGGGACGTTGCCAAATCGGTAGCGCCCGCGCCAAAAGATGCCGTGGGTCTCGAAGGGGTAAAGCCGGTTGGGGACAAAGACGACGATGTGACCGCCAGGCCTGACCACCCGCACCATCTCGGCCACGCAGGCTCGGTCGTCATCCACGTGCTCCAGCACCTCGTGGGAGAAGACAACGTCGAAGGTCTCGTCTGGAAAGGGAAGGCGCTCACCAACGGCCTGGCTCACACCGGTGGCTCGCTCCCGCGCCTCCACCGCCCGCTCGTGCTCCACCTCGACGCCGAACACGTGGCTCGTCTCGCGGAGGAAGGCGGCCGTGTACATCCCCACACCGCAGCCCACGTCGAGCACGCGCTTGCCTTCCAACTCCGCCCAGCGGCGCACCATCTCGAAGCGCCGTTCCTGCCCGGCTCGCCAGACGTAGGAGGGGTGGCCACGGTAGGCGGCTTTATCCTCGCCGCTCACCCTTCCCACCTCGTGTACAGCTCGTTCTCCACGCCCAACTGTGCCAGCACGCGCCCTACGATTCCGTCCACGATCTCGGCGACCGTCTGCGGGCGGCCATAAAAGGCAGGCACGGGCGGGAAGATGACGGCTCCCATCTCGGCGGCGCGCGCCATCAGGCGCAGGTGGCCCAGGTGCAGCGGCGCCTCCCGCACAAGGAGCGCCAGCGGGCGGCCCTCCTTGAGGGTCACGTCGGCGGCGCGGCTCACCAAGTCGGCGGCGTAGGAATTGGCGACGGCGGACAGCATCTTGATCGAGCAGGGCGCGACGACCATGCTGTCAGTGGGGAACGAACCGCTGGCGATGGACGCAGTGAGGTCTTCGGGAGCGTAGGCGTGGCCAGCAAGCGCCTCGATCTGCGCCAAGGTGTAGTCGGTTTCCTGGGCGATGATCAGACGGGCAGGCCTGGTGACGACGAGGTGTGTCTCGACGTCGGACCGCTCTGCCAGAACCTCCAACAACCGGATGCCATAGAGTGCACCGCTGGCGCCGGAGATGCCGACGATCAATCGTTTTTGCCCCATCTGCATCCTCCCTGCGCGGGACTATACCACAAAGTGTCAAGGTTGAATAGCTGGCAAGTCAGCGCTGCCTGGCGTGCAGACCGTGAGGCGATGGATACCAAACGTCGCCAGGCATACCGCCTCCACCTTCAAACCGACACTCCGACACGTCTCAGGAAAGTCTTGCCGGGACCACTCTGTATGGTATTCAGACTCGTCGAACCTGGCATGGATCACGGCCCATATAGGCTGTAGTCTGGGGTTGGCCGGTGTGTGAGGCTCAATGATGACGATCCTCTTGCGAGTGACACAGGCCACTTCGGTCAGCAGGCGGCACTGCACCGGTTCCGGCATGTGGTGGAGGATGAATGAGATGGTCGAGATGTCAAAAGCCTTGTCCCGAAAACCCAGCTCCGTGGCATCCATCTCTAACCATGCTGGCCGCTGACACGCTGTTTTGGCAGCGGCACACTCAAGCACTCCCCTGGCGATATCCACGCCTACGACTTTTGCCCCTCGCCTGGCGAACGCCATCGCCTGCTCCCCCGTGCCGGTACAGACGTCCAGCACCCTATCCCCAGGCCGCCAACCGCTCAGGATCACGGCCTTGCCTCGGGTGTTGCGACGAAAGATCTCGCCCCAGTCGTAGCGCTTCGCAAAGCGGTTGTAAAAGCAGAGGACGTGCTGGCGGTAGTCGTGCTCGTCCATTACCCCTCCCGACCCGTGCCTAGAAGGGTGAAGGGCACGCGATGGCGCTAATCACCCACAACATGGAGATGATACGCAGATCAGGGAAAAGATCAACATCGGCTTTCGATCTTCCCGATCTCCACACGACGCCAAACCGCCGTGCTCATAGCTTTGTTCCCGGAAAGGAGCCTGATCTCTAAGCCGGGCGACTTCCGGGCGCGTGTTCCCTTGCTTCTGCTTACGATTCACTGTATAATCCGACTCAGGTTGGTTTCACCCGAAAGCCTGCGGTGAAACGTGGGAATCGACCTCGCCGGAGTCTCCTTCATGACAACATCAGCGCGCACGGACTTGACGACGCGCCTGGGGCGCGCGATCATGTTCTTCATCCTGGTCGTAGCTGTAGCCGCCTTCGTAGTTGCGCAAATCCTGGCCTGGAAATGGGCACGCGAGCCGTTTCCAGGCACGATGCTGGAACCTACGCTGCTGATCAGCCCCATGGAGAGCAAGGGGTGGGCTCGGTTGCAGCTAGATCCGCCCCTGGAGGAGCATCTTCACCTGATCGCCATTGACGACCTGGCGGTGAGGCGACAGAGGGACGTGGCGGCCATTCTCAGCGAACACGGAGTGGGTGATACCGTGCAGCTCACGGCTGTTGATAGAGATGGCCAGCGGAAAGAGGTTCAGATCACCCTCACCTCCTTCCCTCTGAAGGATATAATTCGGTTCTTCTTGCTTCCCTACTTATCTGGATTAGCTTACCTCGGCATCGGCACCTGGGTGTATTGGGTGCAGGGTTGGGGCCGGACAGGGCAGGTGTTTGTTGGCCTATGTGTGAGCATAGCCCTGACCATGGGATTGCTTTTCGAGATCAACACGACGCACTTGACGGCTATCCTGTGGTGTGTTGCCGTCCCCATGGCCGCCGCCACAGCTATGCATCTGGCATTGATCTTTCCACAGGAGCCCGACTTTGTGAAACGTTTCCCAGTGCTGTGCTTCCTCCCCTATTTACCGGCGACTCTTTTTGCAATACGCGCCGTCTCCAGCGTCTACGATACCAGCCAGCCTTGGGTATACATCGACCGATGGTTCGCCAGCTACATCTTTGCCGCCGTGGGTATTTTCTTCCTGCTGGCTATGCTGGCCTACCGGCTGATAAGACCACCCTCGCCCCTCGTCAGACAGCAAAGCCGTATCATTCTCCTGGGCGCGACGTTGGCCTTCCTGCCGGTCGTGCCCTGGATTGTGCTCGTCGTCGGGGGCCAGATAGTGCCCTTTGCCACACATGTCTATGCCCTGCTGTTCACCCTGTTTCCGTTATCCATTGCCTATGCTATTCTGCGCTATCGCCTGTTGGACGTCGATCGGCTCCTCAGCCAAGGCGTATCCTATGGGGCGCTGATCTTTCTCATCGTTGCCGCCTACTTTGTGCTTGTCAACACTCTGAGCCAGATCCTCGCGATTAACACCAACGATCCACTAGTCCTCTCCCTATTTGTGCTGGGACTGATCCTGATCTTTAATCCCTTGCGAAACTGGATTCAACGCCTGGTGAACCGCGTCTTTTTCCGCGAAACAGCCGACTACCACGCCGCGCTCCAGGACTTTAGCCGCGAGCTGACCCAGACACTCGATTTGAACGCGGTGTCGAAGGAGGTCGCCAAGCAGATCGAGGAGACGCTGCACCCCTCCCGCCAGTGGCTATGCCTCTACGACGAGGATGTGGGCGACTTCGTGGGGCAGCCCATCGGTGTGGGGCAGCACACAGCGTTCCCGGTCTCTTTCTCACCGTCTGGTGTCCTGGCGTGTTGGCTGCGGGATCACCAGGAATGTCTGTACCTGCCGGCCGACCAAGGACTGCCCGATCACCTGGCCGACGAATGGGTACAGATGGGCGCACTGGGTGCAGTGATCTACGTGTCGCTACGCATCCGGGAGCGGCTGATCGGCTGGCTGGCGATAGGCCCCAAGCGCTCCGGCCAGCCTCACCACTCAGCCGATCTGGCTTTCCTCAGAGCGCTGGCCGACCAGTCAGCACTGGCGATAGAAAACGCGCGGCTCTTCACCAGCGTGCGCCGCAACCTGGCGGCCATCACCGAGATGAAGAACCTGATGGACGACGTGTTCAGCAGTATTGCCAGCGGCGTCATCACCACCGATGTCAAAGACAAGGTAACCCTCTTTAACCGGGCCGCTGAGACCATCATCGGCATGCACGCCGACGAGGTCGTCGGGCTTCCATACACCCAGGCCCTACGCTGTCTGGGGAGCGACGTGGAGTTCCTGCTGAAGCAGGTCAAGCTCAGCGAAACTCCCGTGATGTCCTACGAGCTCCAGCCAGAACTGCCCGAACGTGGATCGGTCTGGCTGCGGATGAATCTCTCGCCGCTCAAGGACAGTCGTGACGTAACCAACGGCGTTACGATCGTGGTGGACGACCTGACGGCGCAGCGGGAGTTGGAGGCAAGGGTGCGCCGCATCAAGGAGACGTTCCAGCGTTACGTGGCGCCGGCTGTGGTCGAGCGCCTGATCACCAATCCCGATCTCGTCAGACTGGGGGGCGTGCGACAAGAGATCACCAGCTTCTACGCCGACATCCGGAGCTTTACCGCCTTCAGCGAAAAAGCCCAGCCAGAGTTCCAGATCGAGGTGCTGAACAACCATCTGACACTGGCGGCAGAGGCGATCCTGACAGAGGAGGGCACGCTGGACAAGTTCGTGGGGGATAGCGCGATGGCGATTTTCAACGCGCCAGTGCCGCAGGAGGATCACACGCTGCGGGCCGTACGCGCGGCGCTGGTCATGCAGCGGGCTGTGCGCGAGAGCCACGAGCGGATGGACGAGCGGCAGCGGCTTTTCTTCGGCGTCGGCATCACTGTTGGCGAGGCAGTGGTAGGCAATATCGGCTCGGCTGTCCTGCAAAGCTTCACCGCCATCGGCGACTGCGTCAACCTCTCTTGCCGGCTTTCCGACATAGCCGGGCCGGGCCAGATCCTCGTCAGCGCCGAGGCCTACGAGCGGACCAAGGACCACGTCGAGGCCAGATGCATCGGCGACGTGCAGGTCAAAGGCCACAGCCTGCCCGACGAGGTCTACGAGGTGGTGGGACTGAAGAAGGCAGCGGAAGTCTGAGAGACTCCCGATATCTATCAATATCCCCGATCCTTGATGGCCTGCTCCAGTTCCTTACGGCCAAATATCTCTTTCGGCCGACTCTCGGCCGCAGTCTTCCCCGACTTCCCGGCGCCCCCCTCGGCCCCGCTCAGCACCGCGATGGACGAAATCAGCCGCTGCACGTCGCTGCCACCACAGGCCGGACACGGCGGCACACCGCCCGCTTCCGCTGCCTTCAGCGTGCGGAACAAGTGACTGAAGACCTCGCCACACTGCTGGCAGTGATATTCATGAACCGGCATCGAGGTCTCCTATTTCTTCCCGCATCGCTCCCGGTACCGCTCCACTGCGCGCTCGATCTCCCCGTAGGCGCTCTGCACTCCATCCCAGCCACTGCCCACGACTTCCGCAAGCTCCAGGTCCTTGTAGACCTCAAAAAAGTGCGCCATCTCGTCCAGGAAGTGGGGCGGTACATCGTCCAAGGTCCGGTATTCGCTAAAGATCGGATCGGTGTGGGGCACTGCCAGAATCTTGTCATCGAGTTTCCCCTTGTCCACCAGGCCGTAGACACCTAAGGGGCGCGCCTCAATGACGCAGCCGGAGAAGGTCGGCTCGTTGGCCATCACCAGCACGTCGAGCGGGTCGCCGTCGGTGTGCAACGTCTGGGGAATGAAACCATAGTCGCCGGGGTAGTGCAGCGAAGAGAAAAGCACTCGATCAAGCTTGACGAACCCGCCCGCCTCGTCGTACTCGTATTTGTTGCGCGAGCCCTTGGGGATCTCGACAACCACGTAGATGACTTTGGGCCAGTCCGGCCCGGGTGGTAATTCACGCCACAGGTTCATCGATCATCCTCCTCAATCTACTACCCGAAACACAGCTCCCCGCTCCGGCACGGCCACGTTGCGCGCGCCCAATCGCCCCAAGCCGTCGGCCAGCGCCGCCGCCGGCTCAGGGTCACCGTGCACGACGAAGGTGTGCTGCAGACCGCGGGCGATGGGCTCTGCCCAGCCCAGCAGCCCGTTCCGGTCGGCGTGGGCGCTGTAGCCGTTGATCGCTTCGACGCGCGCCCGCACAGGGAACTCCTCGCCAAAGATCTTGACCGTCGGCTGCCGTTCGATCAACCGCCGACCCAGCGTGTGTGGGGCCTGCCAACTGACGATCAGCACGACGTTGCGCGGATCGGTGATCGTGTGCTTAAGGTGATGCTGCACCCGTCCTGCCTCGCACATCCCTGACGCGCTGATGATGACGGCCGGGCCTTGCAGTTCGTTCAACTCCTTGGAGGCTTCCACACTGCGAATGTACCGCAGTCGCTCGAAGCCGAAGGGGTCAAGGTGACGGCCGTGATTCATGAACGCCCGCACTTCCTCGTCGTAACATTCGGGATGCAACCGGAAGACCTCGGTCACGTTCACGGCCAGCGGACTGTCTACAAAGACGGGTACATCGGGCAACTGCCCGGCATTTGCCAGCCGGTGCAGGCTGTACACGATCTCCTGTGTGCGCCCCACGGAGAAGGCCGGGATGATGACTTTCCCGCCGTCGTTGCATGTCTCGTCGATCAAGCGACACAGCCTCTGCTCGGCCTTCTCGTGAGGTTCGTGCACCCGATCGCCGTAGGTCGATTCGATGATGAGAATATCGGCCTCCGGCGCAGGGGCGGGGTCGCGCAGGATCGGCATGTCCTTCCGCCCCAGGTCTCCGCTGAAGAGCAGGCGCGTTTTCCCTTGTCCGGGCTCCTCTATCTCCAGGAAGGCGAGGGCCGATCCCAGAATGTGGCCAGCGTCAAGAAACGTGCACTGCACCCCCGGCGCGACGGGCACGGACCGGCCGTAGCCCACGCTGACGAAATACTCCAAGCTGGCGATGGCGTCGTCGTACGTGTAGATCGGCTCGGCTGGCGGCAGCCCCTTGCGAGAGCGCTTCTTGTTGGCGTAGGCCGTATCCTGCTCCTGGATGTGAGCCGAGTCCCGCAGCATCGCCGAGCACAGGTCGCGCGTGGCAAAGGTGGAGTAGATGACGCCCCGGAATCCGTTCCGCACCAGGTTCGGTATATTTCCGGAATGATCGATGTGAGCGTGCGATAGAATGAGCGCGTCGATGCTCTTGGCATCGAAGGGCAGGTTGCGATTCCGCTCAAAGCTTTCCCGCCGCTTGCCCTGGAATAACCCACACTCCAGCAAGACGCGGCTTCCATTGACCGAGATCAGATGCTGAGAGCCGGTGACGGTCTGTGCTGCGCCAAGAAAATGTATCTCCATGACGTGGGCTCCTCAAAGATGACCAGCTATCGCTGCTAACAAATCTTCTCCGTAAGTCTGTCTCTTCCACGGTCCCAGCCCTTCTATGCCGCTCAACGCCTCGGGAGTGCGCGGGCGCTGCTCGACCAGTTCCCACAGGACTGCATTGCTGACGATGACGTCCACGTCCACCTCCCGCTCGGCTGCCACCCGCTTGCGCCAGGCACGCAGCGCCTCGTAGCACGCTATCTCTTCCTCCGAACGGCGCGGGGGTAAGGGGGAAGGCGTGGAAAAAGGCGCATGCAGGCCCCGACTGATTGCCTGCAGAACACGCTTCCCATACCGGCGCACTTGATAGGGTTTCATCCCCTCGACCTCTGCCAGTTCGTCCTTCGTGCGCGGGCGTGCCCGCGCCAACACCAATAGTACCCGATCGTGCAGCACCTTGAAATGCGGACGGTCCTGGCGACGGGCCTCTTGGTCACGCCAGATGCACAGCGCGCGCAAGACGGCCCGCCCGCGCCTGGATAGATCGAACACGCCCTTGACGCGCCAAAAGTCCTCTGGAGCGACGGTGTTGGTTGTAGGCTCCGTGGCAGCGAGCTGATCGAAAACCTCCCGCGCCTCCTCCCACCGCCCTTTTCGTGTCAGCCCGTCGGTCTGGAGATGGCACAGGGGCAAGAGGTAGCGAGTATCCAAGGAAGCGTAAGCCAGCGCTTTCGGCTCCAGAGGACGTCTGCCCCAGTTGTAGCGTTGATAACGCTTGTTAGTGCGTACGTCGAAGAGATCCTCCAGCACGTCTGCCAGCCCCACACGGGGCCAGCCCATAATCCGCGCTGCCCACATCGTGTCGAAAAGGTTGACGAAGCAGAACCCAAAATCCCGTTTCAAGCACATCACGTCGTACTCAGCCGCGTGAAAGACCTTCTGCACCTTGGGATCAGCGAAGAGATGTGCCAGCGGCGACAGATCCAGTTCCGCCAATGGATCCACGATATAGTCCGCTTTGGGGATGGAAATCTGAATCAAACAGACCTGCTCTTGATAGGCATGGAGGGAATTGGACTCGGTGTCCGCGGCGACGTACGGCTCATCGCAGATGGCCTTCAACATCGCTGTCAGTTGTGCACGGGAAGTCACGAGGACTGGGGGGGGCAGGCGGGTCGTTTTCCGGGTGGGCGCACGGTAACTCATAGCAGCGGTATCAAGAGCAGCGTGGCCAGGCTCAGGTAGAACAAATAACCCAACGTATCGGTGAGCGTGGTGACGAGGATGGGCGAGGCCAGGGCCGGGTCAACCCGCACTACGTGCATCCCGATGGGAACCAGAGCCCCGGCGATGCCCGCGCCCATCATGTTCAAGAGGATGGCGAGCCCCACGACGAGCCCCAGCACGGGATGCTCCCCGAGTGCCAGTGCAATGCCGGCAACCAAGAGACCGACGACGAGGCCGTTGACCGAACCAATCAGCAGTTCCCGCCCTAGCGCACGAAGGCCGTCACGGGGTTCGAGCTCGCCTATCGCCAATCCGCGCACAGTGACGGTCAGCGCCTGCGTGCCAGCGCTGCCGCAGACGCCCGCGACGAGGGGGAAGAACACGGTCAAAGCCGCCACTCGGGCGATGGTGGTCTTGAAGAGACCCAGCACGAGACCGGAAACCAGCGCGGTGCCCATGTTGAGCAAGAGCCAAGGCAGGCGCGTCCGCAACGAAGCAAAGATGGGCGCATCGTACGGCTGCTCCCCCGGCACACCACCCAGCCGGAAGATATCCTCCGTCGCCTCATCTTCCAGCACATCGACCAAATCGTCGTAGGTGATGAGACCCAGCAAGTGGTCCCCGCTATCTACGACAGGCAGGGCCAGTAAATCGTAACGAGCCATCAGGCGGGCGGCCTCCTCCTGGTCGGCGTCGGCCCGCACCTGGATAATATCGGTGTCCATGACCGCACCGACGCGGGTCCAGGGAGGCACGACGACCAATTGCCGCAGGGAGACCACCCCCACCAGACAAAGCTCCTCGTCCACGACGAAAAGGTAGTAAACATCCTCCGATTCGGGCGCGACTGCCCGCAGATACGCGATGGCCGCCTCCGCCATCATCTCCCGATGGAGCACGACCTTGACGGACGTCATCAGGCCGCCGGCGCTCTCGTCGGGATGGACGAGGAGGGGGCGGATCTCTTCAGGTCCCTCCATTGCCGCCAAGGCCTCGGCCGCCCGCTCAGGCGCGATGTCCCCCAGCAGGTCGGCCGCCTCGTCTGGCTCCATCTGATCCAGAATCTGGGCTAATTCCCCCGGCTCCAAGCGTGCGGCGATCTCCGCCGCGTCTTCATCTTCCAGTTCCTCCAGGATATCGGCAGAGTCCTCAATGCCTAGGCGCGGCAGGAGCTTGTCCTGATCGGCAGAAGGCAACTCGCCAAAGAGATCGGCTTGGTCAGGGGGTTTGAGCGACTCGACCAGAGCCACCGCGTGCTTCCACTCCCCCCTGGACAGAGCCTCGCGCACTTGTTCGAGGGTCATGTCTACGTCAATGGGATTCATCGCCTGAGCCTTCCTACAATCGCTGGTGTATTATCTCACGTTGACAAAAGATGTCAATTGAGGCATCGCGTCGTCACATCTGGTCTGCCTTATGGCTCGAAAGTGGACAGACGCCAGGGTCACCGCACGATCAAAATAGGCGCGATTTCGCATCGCGCCTACGGGGCAAATCGGTCAGATCTGGAAACTGACACACTACCGCACTACGGTGATTCCTCCTCCTTGTGAGGCACGAGCTTGATCGTCACTTTGTTGCTCATCGTCTTATTCCCCGCCGCGTCCGTCACGACGACGTAGAAGGTATACTTTCCCTCGCCGTGCCCCTGGATCGTCCACTTGATGATGAAAGGAGGGCGCGTGCGCACCTCGAAAGGCTCCAGGTCTTCCGGTGGATCGGGCGGATTGCCTTTGCCCTCGTCCACCTTGTCCCACTTGTATACGTAATACTCAACTTTCGAAACAGAGTAGTCCTGCACCTCGGCGTTGACGTTGACCCACTCGTCATAGTCGTATTCGTACTCGTCACCGTCCTCCGGATAGGTCAGATCGACCTCCGGGGGATGAGGATCCACCGTAACCTGGATGGTCGTTTCCCTCACTGCCGAGGAGTGATCGACGACTTGCAGACGCAGCGTGTAAAGCCCATCTAACCCGGCGGTGTTCCAGTACTCCAAGACATTGTGGTCCACCTGGTTGCCGTGGTTGGAACCGATCTGAGTCCATTCGATGGGGTTCATCCCCTCGCCGAAGAATATGGCATAGTAGCTAAAGTCACCGCCCCTGGCGTTGCCAGTGATGGGCACGGTGCCGGTGATGTAGGAATACGGCGCAGGACTGATGATAGCAACCTCGGCATCGGCGCGTGTAGGGCCATAGGTGGTATCGTACTCGGTGGGCGGCGTAGGGGGACGCTTATCCTCCGCTAGGCCGGCAATCCAATCCTGCGCATCGTCCGGGTAAACCTCGAAGACCCGCTCTTCACAAAGCTCAGGCGGCGTGTGAACAGTACATAGCTTGCCGGTCTCACGGTTGACACGGAAGACCTGGAAGATATTATCCTTCTCGGTAGGTTCGGTGCCCGGGATGAAGAGCTCATTGACGGTGAGAGGGCAGTGCTCGGTAGGCAGCAGGCCAGACTTTTCGCAGACGGCCATCTCGACCAGCCCTTCGGGCCGCACAAAGGGCACGTGGGGTTCATCCTTCAGTGCGTACTCCATCACCGCGTGCCAGATATCCGCTGCCCCTGTGATCCCGGCGACGCTCTTCATATCGCTGTTGTCAGAGTTGCCCACCCAGACGCCGACGGACAATTGGGGCGTGTAGCCAACGGTCCACGCGTCCTTGTAGTTGTCGGTGGTACCGGTCTTGGCCGCCGCTGGCCGATCGCCGGAAAGCTCCAACTGGTTGGGCTTGGAAAAGGCTCCGTAGCGGGCCTGGCGGTCGGAAAGGATGCTATTCATCAGATAGGCCAGCCGCGGATCGAGAATATCACGGCTTTCGGGCTGTGTATACTGGTAGAGCGGGTTGCCGTCGCGGTCGTATACGGCCAAGATGGCGACCGGATTGAGTTCCCGGTACCCCTCGCGCTGCTGGCTCGCAGGCACGAGCTCGCCGTACATCTTGCCGCCGTTGGCAAAAACGCTGAAGGCATAGGCCATGTCAATCAGATGGACCTCGCCACCACCCAGCGTCAGGCTGAGGCCATAGAAGTCCAGTCCCTTGTCCAACGTGTTGATACCCATGCGATGAGCCGTGCGGATGGTATTATCCACACCGGCCAGGTACAGCGCCTCGACGGCGGGGATGTTGAATGAGCAAGCCAGAGCCTCCCGCAGCCGCTGTGGGCCATGGTACTTCCGGTCATAGTTCTCCGGCCTATATGGAGTGCCAGTAGCCTGCGCAAAGGCCTTCTGCACATCCAGTAACATGTAAGCGGCGTTGTAGCCCTGGGAAAGCAGCGTGACGTAAGTAAGGGGCTTGAACGACGACCCTGGCTGACGGCCTTGCCCATCCACGGCGGCGTTGAACTGTCCGTCGATTTCATCGTTCCAGTAATCCAGGCTGCCGACCATGGCCAGGATTTCGCCGGTGCCGGGCCGGATGGCGACGACTGCGGCGTTGCTGACCTCGTGATCCCACCCGGCGTGCGATGGCCTGAGCGGCATCAGGTACTTGGCCGCCTCACAGCCGTTGTCGATCGCCTCCTGGATCACGGTAGCCTCGTCCTCCCCGGAAAGGCGGCGGATATGGGCCTGGGCTGCGCACTGGGCCTGCGCCTGAAGATCGAGATCAACGGTAGTGTAGACCTGCAACCCCCCTCGGTACACGAGTTCAGGGCCAAACATCTTCTCCAACTGCTTACGCACATAGACGGAAAAGTGGGGAGCCAGAATATCGTACCGCTTCTCGACGGATCCGGCCACTGTCAACTGCTCAACCTTAGCACCCTCTGCCTCCTCAGGCGTGATACAGCCCTCGCGCGCCATCGCATCGAGCACGAGCGCCCGGCGCTCCAGGGCCTTGTCTGGATTGTCGACAGGGTTCATCGCCGGGAACTGGGGGATGGCAGCCAACGTGGCCGCCTCGGCCAGCGTTAGCTCGCTAGCACTCTTGCCGTAGTACACCTTGGCCGCCGCTTCGATGCCATTGGCCAGATTCCCATAAAAGTTGGTGTTCAGGTACCACTCCAGAATCTGCTCCTTGGAGTATTTCTGCGTGATGCGGTGGGCCAGCAGGACCTCGGTGATCTTGCGTTCATAGTCCTTCCATTCCGGCCCCTCTGCGCTGACGTAGCGCAGGTCCTTTGCGATCACAATGTTCTTGATCAATTGCTGGGTGATGGTCGAGCCACCCCGGAACACGTCCCCGGTGAGGGTATCCCGGGCAGCACCGGCAATCCGGACCGGGTCGAACCCCAGGTTGGTCCAGAAGGTGCGGTCCTCCAGCGCCACCGTCGCACACACGATGGGATTCTCCTTGATTTCCTCGTACGTGACCCACTGGCGGTCGCCCTCGAAGGGATTGATGATCTCGTAGAGCAGCGTGCCGTTGCGATCATAGATCTTGGTCGTCTCGGACTGCTCGTCGGCGGCCTCGATCTCTCCCGGCTCCGGCAGGTCGCGGGTGAAATAGGCGTACACGCCGAAGACAGCACCTACTCCGCTAGCAGTGGATCCCGTGATCAGGACCAACACCACGAGCAGCAGCACGCCGGCAACGCGCACGAACTGATGCACGCCGGTCTGCGACGCGACGCGACGACGCTGGCGGCGCTGCAAAACAACATGCTTAACGATACGGATTGGCGTCATAATCAAGCTCCCCAACTATGCCCATCGATCATCGAAGTGCACAGGACTTTGCAGTTTCTCCCCTCGGAGTATATCGGAAAAGGGAGTGGCAGACTGGACACAAACCCAATGCCTACCCGACGGTACGGCTACGCTCTCGAAGAAGCTATTGCGCGGGCAAATCGTACCAGAAAGCAGGCAGATTGGCAAGTCGGAAACGATCGAGTCATCAATAGGAAAGTCAGGGAAAGTGTCAAATTGACGATAAGTGCGAGCCGTGTTATACTGCGGTGCTGGTGCGGAAGGGGTTGTCTTTTCTTGCGCACCAGTGTGGGGCCAAGTCCGCGAAGATTATGGTGACGGAAATCGTTCGGGTGGAAAACGGGGACGCAAGACGCCGCGCAGTTCAGGTGCTGAAGGCTGGCGGGCTGGTGGCTTTCCCCACCGACACCGTCTACGGGGTGGCGGCGCTGCCCTGGAACGAAGACGCTGTGGCCCGTTTGTACGTTGCCAAGCAGCGGCCGCGGAACATGCCCATCCCGCTGCTGCTGTCCGACGCCGATCAACTGAGCCAAGTCGCCGTGCTCGCGCCCAAGTTCAAGCCGCTCACTGCTCGCTTCTGGCCGGGCGGGCTAACGCTGGTGCTGCCCAAGACCGACGTCGTGCCCGACGTGGTGAGCGCCGATCCCACCGTGGCCGTGCGCGTGCCGGACCTGGCGCTGGCCCGCGATCTCATCCGAGATGCGGGAGGGGTGTTGGCGGTCACCAGCGCCAACATCTCCGGGCAGCCCAGTCCCGTCACTGCCGGGGAAGTCGAGGAGCAGTTGAGTGGGCGCATCGAGTTGATCGTGGACGGCGGCCCCTGCCGGGGCGGCATCCCTTCAAGCCTACTCGACTGCACCGCGTCGCCGCCAGCGCTGCTGCGGCGCGGGGCCATCTCCGAGGAGACGCTGCGCGCCGCCATTGGTTCAATCAAGACATCGTAAAGGAAACTTTTGAACGTGTGCAATCACAAAGGTGTAACGATATGGCTCACCGGCCTCTCGGGAGCGGGCAAGACCTCGATCGCAATACCACTGACGGAGGAGTTGCGCCGCCGTGGGTTGAAGGTCGAGCGGCTCGATGGCGACATCGTGCGCCAGAGCCTGACGCGCGACCTGGGGTTCAGCAAGGAAGATCGGGACAAGAACATCGAACGGGTGACCTTTGTTGCAAAGTTGCTCACCCGCAACGGCGTGATCGTCCCCTGTGCTTTCATCTCCCCTTACCGGGCGGAGCGAGCCAGGGCGCGGGAAGAGATCGGCGAGTTCATCGAAGTGTTCGTCGAGTGCCCGGTGGAGGTGTGCGCCGAACGGGATACGAAAGGATTGTACGCCAAGGCCTTCGCTGGCGAGATCCTGAATTTCACCGGTGTCTCCGATCCCTACGAGCCGCCGGAAAATCCGGAGGTCGTCTGCCACACGGCGGAGGAGACGGTAGAGGAGAGCGTGGCCAAGATCCTCGCGTATCTGGAGGAACACGGGTACGTGAGCAAGTAGCACGCGACAGGCGACAAGCACCCTGGTCGAATACCGGGGCTTTTTCACGCCACCAGCGCCTTCAACACCAGCGTCGCGTAGCTGCCCCGGCCCAGGGAGAAAGCAACGGTCAGCTTCCGCCGATCGGGAAAGAGATCGTCGGACTCAGGTGGCAAAGAGGACATCTTCTCGGGGAAGAGGAACAGCGCGCGCTTTCCCCTGGGCAGGTAGGCTTTCTTCAGGATGCGCGCCTTGAGGTCGCCTAGCGCCAGCCCTTCCTCCTTCAGCACCTGCGCCACGACTGCTGCCAGGTCGGGATCGGCGCAGGCGGCGTGGTGGTTGGGCAGCGGGATGGCGGCCTCGCGGTCGAGGTGCGGCGGCAGCGCGCGGTAGATGGGCAAGTGCTCGCCCGCGATCTCAATGTGGGCAGATGACTCCCCAAGCTGCGCTTCGAGGTAGCGGCCGGCGACGCGGTTCCACAGCAGCGATTGGTAGGCCGATAGGTAGATGCTGAGCAGCCGCCGCGTGATCAGGTTGAGCGCCTTGCGGTAGCCGGTCGGGTGATCGCGCAGGTAGGTGAGCACGGAGCGGAAGTTGGACGGGCGCGGCGCGGCCTCGAAGATAGCATCCCAGTTCCCCCAGCGGTCGCGCGCCACCGCCTTGAACTTCCGCACCGTGTCGGGGTCGCCGACGAAGGGCTGGCTGAGATAGGCGCGCAGCGCGCCTTCGGCATCCCGCCGCAGGATACGCTTGCCGATGTGCTCTGCGCCGGGCGATAGCGAGCCGAAGCGCTGCTCGTCGAAGTAATTGGGCAGGCCGAACTGCGCCACCTCTGCCGACCGCTCCCGGATGTGCGTGACTTCCTCGTCCGACAGATCGCGCAGCACGATGGCGAAGCGGTTGGCCAGGATGTCGGATGGGGCCAGGGGGCGCGGGCTGTGGCCCAGGAAGCGGGCTTCGAACCCATTGCCGGCCACCTGCGCACGGCCAACCCCTCGCACGGCGGCGTGCTGCATCGCGATGGCGTCCTTGTCCTTCAACGCCGGGAAGACGACATCCAAGTGCGACACCTCCAACGCTCGCGCCATCTGTGCCTGCACGTTTAACGTCGTCACGCCGCGCTTGTGCACGCGGTAGATGGCAAAGGCTCCCCTGGGCGTGAGGTGCAGGTGGATGTGCTCTTCAACAACAAAGTCCCCAGGCCATACCTTGTATCGCATTCCGTTCTCCGCCGCCAGTATACGGGCGAAGCGCCCTGTTGTCAAAGAACCTACACGTTCTTCTAACGTTCCGTTTACACCTTTCTAATACAGACAAGGTATGATGGACGCGAATTCACTTCAGGAGCAATGGTGACATGAACGGCGCATACCGAATCGCAAGAATAAGAGGGATCGATATCAAAGTCCACTGGACTTTTGCTTTGGCATTGGGTTGGGCAGCGCTGGAGTGGGGTCTGTGGCGCGGTGCGGGACTTACAGGCGCGCTTTACGGGGTCGGGCTGATCGGCCTGCTGTTCGCGTGTGTAACCTTGCACGAGCTGGCGCACAGCCTGGTGGCACGCTATTTCGGCGCGACCGTGCGTGACATCACGCTGCTGCCCATCGGCGGCGTGGCACGCCTGGAGGGACTGCCGGAGCGCCCGGCGCAAGAGTTCTGGATGGCCGTGGCGGGACCGGCGACCAATATCGTCTTGGCTGTGTTGATCGGCGCGGTCGCGTTGCCGTTGCTGGGTTGGCGGGCGCTCGGTGGACTGAGCGCGCTGTTGAGCCAGTTGAACGACATCAGCTTCGAAAGGCTACTGGTTGACCTGCTGACGGCCAACGTGGGACTGGCTGTCTTCAACCTGCTGCCGGCCTTCCCGATGGATGGCGGGCGGGTGCTACGGGCACTACTGGCGTCACGACTGAGTGAGATGGACGCCACCCGCATCGCCGTGCGCGTTGGGCAGGGACTGGCGGTGCTCCTCGGCTTGGCAGGACTCGCCACTGGCGCACTCAACCTGCTGCTGATCGCTGGGTTCATCTTCCTTGGCGCGGAGCAGGAATGGCGGGGCACGCAAGTGACGGCCGCGCTGCGGCAGATACCGGCGTCAGCCGCCCTGATCCGTGGGGGTATGACCCTCTCGCCCTACGATCCGCTGGCGCGGGCCATCGACACGGCACTGAGAGGCGGCCAGGCGGACTTTGCCGTCTTCGACCGGGGATACCTGGTGGGCGTGCTCACGCGGGAGGACGTGTCGAGGGGATTCCGGCAGTACGGCCCTAACGTGCAGGTCGGCCGCGTGATGAACGCCGACATCCCTATGGCCAGCGCCCACGATACGCTGCTCGAACTGCAGCGCAAGATGAAAGCCAGCGGCAGTCCTGCCATCTCGGTCGTCGAAGAGGGACGCTTCCTGGGACTGGCGACGCCAGAGAGCGTACGGAAAGCCCTGCAGCTCTTTGGCGCACGGCGCTGGCGGCCCGTCGGGCCGTAGCGGGATTATGGCCAGAAGGGCGTCGGAGTGGGGATCGAGTCCACCTCGACGAAATCGACGTCCTCGAACCCCAGAGACAGCAGAAGCCGCAAGACATAGATCTCGGCGTTGTCCTGGGCCATCTCCAGGATGCCGTCCTCCACGGCAGCGTTCAGGATCTCCTGCTCGGCTGCCCGGCGCGCCTCCGACTCCAGCGCCGGGTTCATCCCGATTAGCCCCGTCTCCCGGTCGTAGACGTAGGTCTTTTGGCTATCCAGCTTGACGACGAGGATCTCGGCCGGCGGCAACGCCACCGTCACCTTTCTGTCACCGGTGACGACGATGTCATCCTCCTCCATCTTGTCCAGATCCACACCGGCGATGACCTGCCCGTGGGCCACCAAGATCAACCGGTCGCCGACAAGGAAGGAAAAGGGGCTATCTTGCCCTGACTCGGCGGTGATGATCTTTTCGACAGAGTAGGTCACCGTCTCCAACCGGCTGAGGCTCTGCACCTCGTGGAAGATGGTCACCGGGTAAGGGATGACGGTCGGCGTGGTGTTGGGGTTGGCGAGCTGTTCGAGTTGCTTCTGCAACGTCTGCCCGGTCTCCTCCAGCGGCTGCACGACCCTCCAAACCGAGTAAAGCATCACGGCTCCGCAGGCAAAGAGGGCCAGCAGGATCAACAACAGGATGATCGTGTTAAGGTTGATCTTTTCGTTCATCGGCCTCACTCCTCGCCAGCCATTGTACCACGCCCAACGTCAAAAAGAAAGCAAAGGCCAGGTCGATGAGGAAATAGGACGCATCGACCAGCCCGTGTGCCAGTAAGTTGACCATCGAGCCCATCAGGCCGAGGGCCAGGGCGCGGCGGTCGGGATCGGATAGGCGGCGCAGTGGCAGGGCCAGTCGCCAGAAAGCGATCTGGAGCCAGGTCCCTGCCGCCAAGCCAAAGACGCCCGCGCGGGTGGCATAGTCGAGCGGGACATTGTGTGCCTGGGAGAGATCCGGTTCCTGCCAGGCGGCAGGCAGGATATAGCGGCTGCGGTAGTGGTACAGGAAATTGTCGGGACCGACGCCGAGCACAGGGTGATCGAGGAACATTTTCCAGGATGAGCGCCAGAGGTGGAGACGGAGAAAGAGCGTGCCCTTGCCAGCATCGAACAGAGAGGCAAAGCGCGGAGTGCGCAGAAGGGGGAAGGTGGCCAAGGCTCCCGCGGCTACCGCTCCCAACGACGCCCACAGCCACCGGCCGCCAGCCAGCGCACCCAGCGCCAGCAGCGAGAGAGGCACGCCCAGGAGGAGCGCCCCCTTGGAGAAGCTGAGCATGATCGCCAACCCCATGGGAGCGAGGGCTAGGCCGTAGACGATCCGCCGACGGCGGGATGCACCGAACAGCGCGACGGCCACCAGCACCGGCAGAACCCGTCCCAGGTAGAGGCCAACACTGTTGGGCGAGCCGTAGACCGAGCGCAGGCGGTGGAAGCCATGCTCCGCCCGGATGACGTCGCCGAGCGCCTGCCGCACCGCCACGACATCGCTGAAGATATACTGCACCAAGCCCAGCAGCGCGACCACCACCGCCCCCAGCACGAAGAAATCCACCACGCGCCGGATGGCCTTGTCATCGAGCCGAGTCGCGCGCAGCATCAGATAGAAGAGCGCGGGTTCCAAGATGAGGACGCGCAGCTCGCGCAGGGCAACATGGCGGTACTCGGCGACGAAGAGGGAGGCAACGGACACCAGAATGAAGAACAATGCCGCGAGGTCCAGAGAGGGAAGCCGCCAGAAGCG
Organism: Anaerolineae bacterium; assembly: GCA_034430835.1. Taxonomy (GTDB): domain Bacteria; phylum Chloroflexota; class Anaerolineae; order B4-G1; family B4-G1; genus JAFGED01. The sequence continues at coordinate 36,722 of DAOUDX010000400.1, read as the reverse complement.
GGAAACAAGCTGCTGCCAGCTTCCAGTTTCCCGCTGCCCGCTTCTCGCTTTCCACCACTGCCAGAGCCATCTCAGGCCCCACGACGCCACACATAGCAGCGTCGCGATCTCTACCATTGAGAACGCCTTGCCAGCGAGCGACTTGGGGCGCAGGTAGAAGGGAGCCGCCGCCGCGACGAGCGCCAGGCCCAGGTCGAGCCACAGGAAGACGAGCGCAGCAAGTCCCAATCCGCTGACGACTGTGAGGGGTAACCAGGGGGAGAAGTAGAACGCGAGTGCGGAGATGAGAACAAGAGGTAAGGGAAGATCATCTGAAATTGCAGACTGCAAACCGCAAATCGCGAGTCGCAAACTTTTCCCCCCACCTCTCTCTCGCTCTCCTTCCCCTGCTCCTCTGCTCCCCTGCCCCCTCCCTCTCCATCCAATCGTCCCAACCAGACACATGAGCCCGACCACTCCCAATCCCACCAGTGCCCAATCGTAAGTCTTCGTATCCGGCGTGCGACTCACGCGCCAACCCACCAGCGGCCACTGATCCCACGCCCGCTCGGCGACGATCACCGCCTCGTGAGGGCCGTCCTCCAGGCAGCCGGCCACAGGAATAGCGACAACCTGCGTTTCATAGTCGGGCGAGGTGAGAACGAGATAGGCGCCACGCTCCTCTTCCGGGAGCAGGTTGGCCGGTTTCCCATCGACGCTGACGAACAAGTAGCCGCGATAGTCCCCGCGCCGCACCCGCAGCGCAAGATCGGTGCCGGAGAAGGGAACGATGACGCGGTCTGTTCCGACCAGGCTCCCCGCCTCGCTGGGGTCGGCCCCTAGCTCCGAGAACTCCCAATCCCCCTCCCACTCGGCCTCGCCGGAGAGTGGCGTGTAGGAAACGGTAACGGTCTGGAGCAGAACGCGCTGCCTGGCGATCAGCGCCACCACGAGCAAGAGCAGGCAAGCCAGAAGGCCGCCAAGGCAAACGTAGATGGGGGTGCGCGCGCGGCTTCGCGGGTGCTGGTTCATGGGTCCATGCCGGATCACCACCGCCAGTGGACGGCCGTCGCGCTGCCCTCGGTGGTGAGCTGATGTACCTCGCCGGTCACAACGTGGATCAGGTACAGGTTGCCACGATAGATGACGAGCAGTTGATCGCCGCCCGGCCCCCAGGCCGTTATTCCTGGGCGGTACTCTAGCCCAATCTCGCCTTCGGGAGGAAACAGCATCCGGCGATCGGAACCGTCGCGGTCCATCACGTAGAGATCGTATCCGCTGGTGTGGCTGGCGTATGGGCTGCGGGCGCGGTTGAAGGTGACGAGATCCCCTTCGGGAGCGTAGGCAGGCGCTGCCCACATACCGGCCTCATTGGACAGCTTGGCCTTCAACAATCCATCCACGGCGAGCACCCAGACGTCGAAGACAGGACTATCCTCCGGCGCCTCGCCGGTCGGGGCAGAACCATGCAGCGTAGCGATGACAAAGTCTCCTTCTGGAGACCAACTGACGGTTGGCGTCCAGGCCCAGGAGGCGTAGGTGCGGTACGGCGAGAACTGGGCCAATGGGGTCTGCTTGCCGCCGGAAACACTGACGACGCCGACCTCGTCGGCGCGGGCGTAGGCCAGTTGTCTCCCGTCGGGCGACCAGGCGTAGGTGGTGCCCCACCAGCCATATGTTCCGCCAGCACTGGGCTTCACGACGAGCCGTTTGCTCAGCAGGCTGCCATCGCGGGCGCGGGGCCGGGCCACCCACAAGTCATTCTCCGCTTTCCAGCCGGGACTCCCCTCACCCGGCACGCCGGTGGTGTAAGCGATCTGGCAGACATAGCCGGACGGCTCCCCCTGGCAGTTGGGGGCCCAGTCAGCCCACAAGACGTTCTCAGCTTCCAGCCGGATCGGCTCCGCATCGACGGTAGCGGTCTCGACCATCCACAGCGTGTTGAACGGAGCGCTCTCGCCGGTCTCGGTAGGAACGCGAGTAAAGAGCAAGCGAGAGCCATCAAGCGACAGGGCAAAGACACGGCCATCCAAATCGCTCGTGTGAGTCAGCCGGCGCTGGTTGGGGCTGGTGGTCTGCATCACCCAGGCGTTACTGTTGACGATGTAGGCGATGGTGCCGGTGATGGGCACCGGTCTGAGGTCGGCCTGCATGCCGATGAGGACAAGCTCGGCGCGCGGCTCCCGAACCATGACCCGCCGCACCAGTTGCCGATCGACCTCGACACCATCTTCGACGATGACGCGATAGGTCATCTCCTCCAGGCCGGTGACGCCTGCCTGGAGCAAACGGGTCTCGCCGGAGGGAACGGCAGCGTCCCGCACGGTCTGGCGCTCGAAGGGGATCTCGCGCTGCTCTGTCTCGGTGCGCTCCTCGACGCGGACGACGCGGACGGTCATCCCTGCCTCGATGAAGGTGGTCTCGGCTGGCGTCACACGATCGTTCTCGTCGAGCGTGACGCTGGCCTCGGCCAGCAGATCGCGGACGGTCAGTGCATCGGTGGCAAGCGTGTGCGTCTCGCCGTCGGCAACGAGAGTGACCGTTTGGGCGCTGTCGGGGGTAGGAGGGACGCACGCTGCCAGCGAAAGCAGCAGTAGCAGGAGAATGATTCGCTTGCCCATCATCCCCACGACTGCCAGTCTACGGCAGATTCTCCAGGATCGTCTGCGCAGCGACATAGTCGTCGAGGTGCTCTCCAATGGCGTACCACACGATCCGCCCATCTGCGGCAATGACGAATGCCGACGGTATCGTAGCGCCGTTGCCCAGCAAGCCGTGCACGCCGTAGGCTGCCGACACGTGGTGATCGGGATCGGCCAGCATGGGGTAACCGACATTCGCGGCCTGGCACCAGCCCTTCACCTGTTCGATCGAGGCGGACACCACTACGATGACTTCGGTGCCGCGAGCGTGGAACGTCTCGATATGCTCCTGCAGCTCGACGAGTTGCGGATTGGGCCTTCAGCCACCGCCACCACTCTGCATAAAGGCCAATGCGACCGGTCCCGAGGCCAACTGCTCGGTCAGCGTGAACGTGCCGCCGCTGGCCTGCTCCAGGGTGAAATCGGGGGCCAATTCAGGAACCTGCGGGGGCAGCATCGTCGGCACGTCAAGTACGCTCTGGGCCGAGGGAGCCAAGGGGGCCGTGGGGATCGGCGTCGTCGTGACCGGAGGCAGAGGGGTGAAGGTAGGGGCAGTCACCGAATCCGCAGCGCGCAACCCACCTCTCAGGGACATGAACAGGAATCCCAGGGTGGCTGCGACCACAACGACCACGCCGAAAATGACCCAGAAAGGAGGTGTGTTTTCTCGTTCCATGTTTCTTGCTCTTCTGTCGGTGGAGAGACTACCACGTATCCGCCGACTTGTCAACCACCGTACAGCTTGAGCAGTGCCTCAATACCGTAGTAGCCGGCCAGAGCAACGATCGTGTTCTTAACTATACCACCGATGATACAACCTACCAGGAATTTCCACAGGGGCAGGCGCAACGCACCAGCGGCGATGCCGGCCAGATCGAAAGCAGGGTTGGGTATGGCAGCCAACGCCGCAATCGTCAGCAGTCCACGCTGCTGCATCCATTTCGCCAAGCGATCGTAAGCGGGGTTTTCATCTACCCAGGTCTGGCCGCTGTAGCCAGCCATGTAGCCGGTCAGTTCACCCAAAGCCTGTGCCACACCGCCGACGATGCCGATGATCCACGGATTGAGGATGCCGGCCATCACAGCCGTGATTGCCAACCCAGGTAGCGGGAGGATCACCGTAGCATTGCTAATCAGCGTCACTACAAAGACCGCAGCGTAACCATAGGGCTCTAGTTCCTGAATGCGATCCTTGAAGTAATAGGCCGCGCCGAGGGCGGCGAGTACGATAACGACAGTCGATATCTGAACAATCCTCAGTCGCCAGGTAGGCGGCGGAGGGGGAACACCTGTCGGGGTGTCCTGCCCATGAGATTGCTGCGTCGGCTCAGACATATCATCCAGGCAGAGGTGCACCTAGACGCACGATCTTTTCCTCGTAGCCGGTCACGCCGGCGGTCATGTTGCGCGTGTCCACAATCAGCTTGGCGTGCCTCACCACGCGCTCATAGTCCACGCTGCGGTGATCGGTGACGATAACCACGCAGTCAGCGGCTGCAAGCTCCTCTTCTGTCAACTCCACTGATTCCAGACCAACCTTCTCCCGGTGGAAGACGTTGCCGCCCACCTCGAAACGCGGCACGTAGGGGTCGTGGTAGCGCACCTGCGCGCCCCGCTCCAGTAGCAACTCGATGACACGCTCGGCGGGGGAGTTGCGGGCGTCGTCGATTTCACGCTTGAAGGCCACGCCCAGCACCAGCACCCGCGCACCGTTCAGCGGCTTGCCGTGCAGGGATAGCGCCCGGCACGCCAGATCGACGACGTGATAGGTCATCGCCTGGTTGACCTCACCGGCCAGCTCGATAAACTCGGTGTAGTAATCGTACTCGCGGGCCTTCCACGAAAGATAGTAGGGATCTATCGGGATGCAGTGACCACCCACCCCCGGCCCGGGATAAAACGGCATAAAGCCAAAGGGCTTGGTCCTGGCCGCCTCGACCACCTCCCAGAAGTCGATGCCCATCCGTTCCGTCAGTAGGGCCAGCTCGTTGACCAAGGCGATGTTGACGGCGCGGAAAGTGTTTTCCAGCAGCTTGGTCAGCTCGGCGGCGCGGGTGGAGGAGACGGGATGCACCGGCGCACCCATCTGCCGCAAAAGCTCAGCGGCCAAGCGAGTGCACTCCGGCGTGAGTCCACCCACGACCTTGGGGGTGTTGTAGGCCGACCACCGGGTATTGCCGGGATCGATCCGCTCCGGCGAGAACGCCAGGTGGAAATCGACCCCGGCCTTGAGGCCGCTCTCCTCCAGGATCGGCTGAACGATCTCCTCTGTCGTGCCGGGATAGGTCGTGCTCTGCAGCACGATCAGTTGGCCGGGCTGGAGGCGCGGGCGGATCGACTCGCTGGCAGCCTCAATATAGGAGAGGTCGGGAGCGCGCTGAGCGTCGTAGGGTGTGGGGACGCAGATGAAGACAGCGTCTACCTCGTCCAACACGTCATAGTCCGATGTGGCCGCGAGCAGACCCGCCTGGATGTGAGGGATCAGGTCCTCATCGGGCACGTCGGGGATGTAGCTGCGGCCGGCGCTGACGGCATCCACCTTGTCCTGCTTGACGTCCACGCCGGTGGTGCGAAAGCCTGCCTTGGCGAACGCCGTCGCCAGGGGCAGGCCGACGTAGCCAAGGCCGATGATGGCGACGTGGGCGGAGCGATCAGTAATTTTGTCCTCAAGTGTGGGCATGGGGCTCCTCTGTTGGTTGGCTAGTTGGTTTGTTGGACCAGAAGGGCGGGCGCTCCAGCCGCCACAAGCCATAGACCCCGGCCAGGGCGACGAGACCGCCAGCGACGTACCCCTCCACGACGGAGGCTTGGGTGACGAAAGTGGCCAGCAGGCCGAGGACGAAGGAGACGATGTAGAGCGTCAGCACGGCCTCGCGCTGGGTCATCCCCGCTGCCACCAGGCGGTGAGAGACATGGTCTTTGCCGGGCGTCGTGAGCGGATTCCGTCTGCGCCGAACGCGCGAGATGCTAACGAGCATCGTGTCAAAGACGGGCAACCCCATCACCAGCACCGGCACCATCCAGGTGACGAACGTGACGTTCTCCGGGAAGCGCAGCTTGATGCCGAGGGCGGCCAGCACGAAGCCGAGGAACAGCGCGCCGGAATCGCCCATAAAGATATTGGCAGGGTTGAGGTTGTAGAACAAAAAGCCCAGGCAGGCTGCTAGCACGGCGACGGACAGCGCCCCCACAAGATATTGCTGGCTGAAGGCGCACATCAGGGCGAAGAAAGCCGCCGCAATGGCCGAGATTCCGCCGGCCAGCCCATCCATGTTGTCGAGGAGATTGATCGCGTTGGTGATATAGATCGTCCAGAACACCGTCGTGCACAGATCGAGGATCGGCTGGTGAAACGTGCCGACGCGTATGCCGCCGAAATAGAGCAGCAATGCAGCCAGAACTTGACCAGCCAGCTTGACCAGCGGGCGCAGGCTCCAGCGGTCGTCCACCAAGCCCATGAAGGAGATGCCCGTCGCGCCAACGAGGATAGCGCCGAACTCGTTAAAGTTGCGCCACTCCCCAAGTACAAGTGCTGCGATGATGAAAGCCAAATAGATGGCCACCCCGCCCAGGCGCGGGACTGGGCGCTTGTGGACACGCCGGGTATCGGGGTGATCGATGAAGCCCGCCCGAGGGGCCAGCCAGCGCGCCGCGGGCGTGGCACCGATCGCCAGTACCAGCGCGCCAGCGAAGACGAGCAGGTAGACGGTCACGGTTATCCTCCCTTCGTCGCCGATTGCAGATCTTTCAGAAGCGTTTCCACCTCGGCTTTCCGATCCGCCGGTGCCAGCTCCAGCGCCGTCTGGGCGTGGGATACCGCCTGCTCGGTCTGGTCGAGCTGATCGTAGACGACGGCCAGGGCATAATGGATCTCCCAGACCCGGCTTGCCCAGCCATAGTCCATGGGAGCTGACTCCAGGCCACGCTGAAGAACCACGACCGCTTCGTCGAGGCGGCCCAGTTGGGGATACACGGTGTTGCCCAGCGCATACAAAGCATCGACGTCGTTGGGGTTCAACTCCAGAGCCCGCTCGTAGGCATTAGCCGCTTCGGGCAGACTGTTGAGGCCTTGGTGTGCCTCGCCGAGGCCAAGCCAGCCGGCGACGAGGCCGGGGTTGAGATTGACAGCCTGGTTGTACGCACCGGCGGCTTCGGCGAAGAGATGCTGCTCGTTGTCGGCATTGCCCAGGCCGAGCCAGCCGTTGGCATACTCCGGACTGATCTCCACGAGCCGCTCGTAGGCCGCCGCAGCCTCGGCGAAGAGCCCTTGCTCGCCGTAAATGGCTGCCTGAAGCTCCCAGGTCTTGTCGTATGCATCATCCACCGCCAGAGACTGGGAGACCACCCGCTGCGCACCCTCCAGGTTGCCCGTGGATAGGTAGAACCCAACCCACTCGTTCCACAGGAAAGCGTTCCGCGGGCTGAGGGTGGTGGCCATATCGTAATAGTACTCGGCGAGCTGGAGCCGCTGGCGCCGCGTTTCGTCATCGGAGGCAAAGGGGGGTTGAGCCCATACTTGATACGTCTTGGCCAGTCCCTTCACGTGGTCGGTGTTGAGCGGGGCGATCTCGTGGGCATCTGTAAAGGCCTGCAGCGCTGCAAGCGCCCGCTCCTCCTTGTACCCCTCCTCCGGCGTGATGGATTTCGTCAAGAACACGCGGCCCTTCTCAAAGTAGAAAAAGTCCTCGCGGGGGGTTTTGGCGATGGCCATGTCATAGAGCTGAATGGCGATATCCAACTGGTCCTTGTTCGACTCCAGAGACTTGGCCAGCTTGTAGATCGTGTCGGCCTGGACGCGGCTCAGGTTAACGCGCACGGAGGTGTAGCCAACCAGGATCGCCAGCACGACGAGGGTGACGAGACCCCAGGCGTGTGACGTCTGCCTCGGCTGCCGCGCCTCTCCCAAAAGGAACGCCACGCCGCCAGCGACCGCGACAAGCACGATCAGGATGTAGTAGTAGGCCATCGGAGCGGTGGCGTAGCCGGCCAACCGCTCTGGTGTCATCTGGAATCCCGGCTGCCATCTCGAGGTGTAGTGGCTCGCCAGCACCAGGGCAAACCCCAACCCGAAGGCTAACGAGATCATCAGGTACATCCCCGCAGCCTGCATCCAGTCGCCCGGGCGTTCGCGGAACACGCCGCGCTTGGCCATTTGGGCGATGAAGACGACCGCGCTCATCGTCCAGGTGAAGGCAAAGACCATCAGCATGCCGTAGGACACGCACTCGCTGCGCGCCGGGCTCCACGCAGCCGTACAGGTTTCCTGCCTCCTGTTTGCCAGGATAGTCAGAGTACGTCGGATGACGGTCAGCGGGTCACCGAGTTTCTCGAGAAACTTGACCTTGGCAACATCGGAGTCGCCGAATTCTCCCCACAGCCTCTCCTGTATGGCGACAAAGTAGGGATCGTTAGGATCAGGTTGAGTGATGAAATCAAAGAACAGTGTGCCCAGGATGAAACCGCCGATGATCGCCAGGGCCAATGTGGGGCCCAGCCAAGCCGGCAGCGACCGGGAGGCGGCCCTACGCTGCTTCCTGCGCTTCCTCGCAGCCCTGTTGCTCCCCACCTTTTCGCTCTGCAACTCCTCCTCGCGCTCGCGGACGAGCCCTGTCCCGACCACGACAAGGATCCCGGCATAGGCCCAGAAAGTGGTGAGGGTGGAGGCAATGGCGATGCCGAAGTTGTCTTCGATCAGGTGGGCCACGACGGCGGCCAGGATGCCGGTCAGCAGAATAACCTGCGGATGAGGCGTTGAAACGGGCTCCGACTCCCAGTATAAGGAAAAGCCATAAACGACCAAGTAGATGAACATACCCGCCGTCATCCCGGCCGGGATGGCCAAGCCGAAAAAGTGGAGGCCTAGGGAAGGAATGAGAGCCACAGCCACCACAGCGGCCGCCGCCCCGGCTGTAATCAGGATCAAGAAGAGCGCGCGCCGCCAGCCGTCGGGCAGGACTCCCAGCCAGCGCAGGCCATAGTAGAAGATACCGCCGAACACCCACAGATAAGCGGCAACACCGACGAGGCCGGTGATGACGAATCTATCGATCGTCGCGTTGTGAGCCCGGTCGGGGGTGGCCGTGCGGGACTCGTAGTGGCCCAGCAGGGGTGGGTAGAAGCGGTTGTAAGCCACGTACATCGATTCCGGCCCATATCCTACAACCAGGCGCAGGAAGTTGAATGCGTCGGGTCGCCATTCCGTGGGGTTGTCCATCGTCGGCGGACTCTCGATGGGATCGTGGGGCAGGATCATTTCCAAGGACCCCTGCCAGATGAGGTTACGCACCATGCCGGTGCCGCTCTCGGACTGCAGCACATCGTCCAACCGACCCAGCCAGGGCTGCTGCTGGCTCCACTCGTGGAACACCAGGTTGATCAACAAGAAAGCGGTTGCGAAAAGCAAGCCGATCATCAGGGCGCTGGCCCACAGCCAACGCCAGCCCCGCCGATTGATGATAAAGACCATCCACGCGACGAAGAGGGCCAGCACTGCCCCACCTGCGGCGACCCACTGGGGGGTCTCACTCCCCGGCGTGAGGATGGCCCGGCTGGCAAAGTAGAGACCCGCCGCCACACCACCGCCCGCCGCCAGGCTGCCGATGCCGAAAGCCAACCCCAGGCCCAGGTCTTTGGGCAGATCGTGGGATCGGAAGGGACTCTCCCGCTGGGCAGCCCGTTGGAGAGCCAGCAGCCCCAGGAACATCCACAGTCCCAACCCGACTACCAGACCCATCAAGGGGCCACGGCTGCCGCTGTACCAGACGGAGATGATCTGGACGAGGAACATGAATATGTAGGCAGCGGCGCGAAGCACATCCGCCGTGCCGGTTTCCTCGTCGGTCAGGATGGAGCGGAAGGCGTCCACGATGCGCGCCAGGGTGGGTAGGGCGGCCATGATCATGTAAGCGGCGACAAAGATGGGATTGCCCATGGTGGAGGCAATGCGTTGAGTCACGTCCCCGCCCCAGGGCAGGGGGTCCAGCTTGCTGTGCTGGATAAAGCCGTAGAGGGCGATGGGCAGACTGTTGAGGATCACGACGGAGATGAAACGATCGACCTGCGACCGGGTGCGCATCCTGTCCAGGATGATCACGCAGATGACGACGCAAGACAGAGTGGAAAAGATTCCCCGCATGCGCTGGTAGCCGCCAAAGACGCTGATGTAGGGAGTGAGCGAAAAGGCCGTGCTGATCAGATACGAGAGGATGGTGAAGAGGATAGGGAGCATCAAGGGCGTCCGCCACGTGATCTGCACCCCCTGTCTCCCACTCAGCTTTTCCTCCACGAGGCGAACCACCCAGACAGCGGCCATCACCAAGGCGATGGTGCGCAGGGTGGTCCACTTGTCCCGCTCGAAGACATTGTCCGAGGCAGTGTTGAAGAAGAGCGGCGTGACGATCACCGCCAGAAGCCAGCAAACCTCCAGAACCTTGTCGCAGAATGCGCTGAGTTTGGTCGAGCTCATCAGTAACCCCTATGGTCAATTGTCGAGCATCAAGCATCCAGCTCTTGGTTCCGAAACCAGTCCAACGTCCGCTGCAACCCCTCTTCGAGCGTCGTGCACGCCTCGAACTCCAGCACCTCCCGGGCGCGGCTCACGTCGGGCACGCGGCGGCGGGTCTCCTCAAAGGCCGGACCGTAGGCCGTCTCGTAGGGCACATGCTCGATCTCGGAGTCGGACCCCACCAACCGCCGGATCAGATGAGCCAGCTCGTTGACGCTGGTTTCCTGATCGGAGCCAATGTTGAACACCCTACCTGCCGCCTCCCGGGCAGTTGCCGCCCGAATGGTGCCTTCCACCGTATCGGCCACATAGGTGAAACTGCGCGTCTGCTCTCCGTCGTCGTAGATCGTCATCCGATCGCCCCGCAGCGCCTGGGTCAAGAACCTGGCAATGACGCTGCCGTAGCCCCTGGGGTCAAGCCGCGGGCCGTAGGCGTTAAAGTACCGGACGACGGTGACGGGCAGCCCTTTCCTGGCATAGGCCAGGGCAAAGTACTCGTCGATCGCCTTTGCATCAGAGTAGGACCAGCGACCGATGATGGTGGATCCAAGCAGCCGGTCGTCATCCTCGCTCAGGGGGGTCACTGTCGATTTGCCATAGACCTCGGAACTGGAGGCAATAAGGCACCGCACCCAGTACTTGAAGGCCAGCTCAAGGACGTTCTCCGTGCCGCGCACGTTGGTGACGATGGTGCCCAACGGATCCTCGACCACGTACTTGGGGCCGACAACGGCCGCCAGGTGGTAGATCTGGTCAGTCTCGCGGATGAGGTGCTCCAACGTGTCCACGTTGAGTATCGAATCGTTGACGAAGCGGAAACAGTCGCTCTCCAGGTGGTGCGCGATATTGCTGGCCTTGCCCACAGACAGGTTGTCTATAACAGTGACCTCGTGGCCCTGCGCCATCAGCACATCTACCAGGTTTGAGCCGATGAAGCCTACTCCGCCGGTGACCAGAATTCTCATCGTATCACTCATCTTATCCCGGTGCGATGCGACATATCTTACCCCAGCCATGCTAAAAGTCAAGGGCCGATCCGTGCTTTGCACGAATCACGCAGGCATACACTATGCTCCCTCCGCCACAGCGTCGTACACCGCCTCCGTCTCGGCCGCCGCCCGCTCCCACGAGAATTCCGCCGCCCGCAACACCCCCCTCTTTCGCATTTCGCCCTGCAGGTCAGAGTCGCTCAGGAGAGAACGGAGATTAACGGTTATCGCTTCCACATCCAGCGGGTCAAAGTACAGAGCCGCGTCGCCGCCGACCTCGGGAATGCTGGCCGCGTTGGAGGCCGCCACGGGCGTGCCGCAGGCCATCGCCTCCAGCACCGGCAGGCCGAAGCCTTCGTAAACACTGGGGAGGACAAGAGCCTGCGCCCCGGCGTAGAGGGCCGGGAGATCCTCGTCGGGCACGTAGCCGGGAAACACAACGGCATCGCGGGCCGACGATTCCTCCAGGCGGGCGAAGAAATCGCCATAGAGCCAACCGCGCCGCCCGGCGACCACCAGCCCATCGGTCAACCCCTCGGCACGGACGACCTCAAAAGCTGCCAACAGGCGGGATAGGTTCTTGCGCGGCTCAATGGTGCCGACGAAGAGCACGTAGCGATCCGGCAGACCATAGCGGGCGCGAGCGGCAGCCACCGCCTCCGGCGGCTGCGGGCGAAACCGGGGGGCGGCGGCCTCGTAAACGACCGTGATTCTCCCCGGCGCGAGGCCGTAGGCGGCGATCAGGTCGCGCTTGGTGTGCTCGGAGATGGCAATGACGTGAGTGGCCCGGCGGCAGTAGAGGGGCATCGTCAGGTTAAGATACCAGCGGTTGAGGGGTTTGTGGTGGGCCGGCAGGTGGCGGAAGATGAGATCGTGGACGGTGAGGACGGTAGGGATCGATCGAAGCGGCAGCAGGAGATGCTCGGTGGCGTGGAAGAGATCGGCGTTCGGCAGGAATCGATCAAAGCCCAGCCGGGTCAGTTGCCCCAGCCAGACCAACATGCGCCAGGGCTTGTATCCCAGCGCCACAGTGCGGGCAGGTAGATGCTCCAGCCCTGCCAGCGGCTCTACGCCTCGCTCTCGGTTGTAGAACAGGGTGTAACGATGGGGATGGGCAGCGACCAGAGCGCGGGCCAGGCTCTCGGCGTATCGCCCCAGCCCCGCGCGACGATGAACGGCAGCGGAGACATCCAGGCAGACGGCCATAAAAGACGGCTATCCGCTACTCAGACGACTCCGGCAGTTGGTAGTCGCTTCCCAGGACAAGAGTGATATCGTATGAGGCACTGGGGTTGTCCTCGTGCACGACGGCTTCCGGCGGGATGCCGAGCTGGCGGGCAAGGTACTCGGCGGTGAAGGTCTTGCCCGTGTGCACGACGATCTTGGAGTGGATGTAGCTGGAATGATCCGCATTGGCGGTGCGGCCGACCTGGAAGCCCTGCCCCTGCAGATACTCCGCTGTGTGCCCGGCCAATCCCGCCGTCGTCGTCCCGTTCAACACTTCGATGGTCGCTGCCTCGGCTTCCAGAAGCGCAGCGGGGTCGTCTCCAGCAATGGTCAGCGGCGCGTCGTTGGTAAAGATATAGTCTCGCAACTCGCGGATGCCATCTCGCAACGGGACCAGCACCTCCTGCCCATCGGGCGTAGTCCAGAACATGGTATAGTTCTCGTCGATCACGCCGTGGCGGATGTTGTTGGGGTCCACCTCGCTGGCCAACTGGGCGAGGGCCACGATCTCGTCCAGCTTCAGGTCCGTCAGTATTGAGCCCTGCAACGTCTCCCACAGCTCAGGCGCTTTGGACGCCAGTTCCGGCAGCATGTCGAACTGCGTCACCTTGTCGAACACGGCCTGGAGGACCTTCTGTTGCCGCCTGGCTCGGTCAAAGTCGCCACCGCCGGAATGGCGAGTGCGGGCGTACTTGAGCGTCATCTTGCCGTCGAGTTCCTGGCAACCGGCCGGGATGTACAATGGATCGTAGCCATATGCTTCGTCCGGATAATAGGGATCGTTAATCTCCTCCTCCACGCAGACGGTGAGCCCACCCATAGCATCCACTAATTCCTCGAAGGCAGAGAAGTTGACGCGCACGTAGTAGTGGATCGGGACGCCGACGTTGTACTGCACAGTCTTGACCGCGAGCGCCGGGCCGCCGCCGGGGTAACCATCGCGCTCACCGATAAAGTGCGCCTGGTTGATGCGTGCCTGTTCGTCGTAGTCGGCAATCGGCACCCACAGATCGCGGGGGATGGAGAGTACTCCGGCGTTCATGGTGACCGGGTCGATCGTCAGCACCAGCATCGTGTCGGTACGCCAGGGGCCTTGTTCGTACTCTCGTTGGTCGATACCCATCACCAGGACATTGACCCGATCGGTTCCCTTCCAGCGCGGCAATGGTTTTCCCTCTTCGTAGCCAACGACGTCACTGGGATTGCCCTGACCCAGGGTAAAATCAGGCAGAAGGCTGGAGGCAGCGATGGACTGCCTCACCCGATCGAAAACCAGCCTTCCCGCCGTAACGGCGATCGCCAGGAAGAGTACGACCAGGAAAGCTGTGAACAGTTTCTGGCCCGTACTGCTCGTCCCTGAACGTCGTACTTGCTTTGGCTTGCGTCGCACCATTGTCCTCCCAGAACAGAACTAGCCCTTTGGCAAAAGAGTTTTTTCGGCGAGGTAGTAATTGGGGCAGAGATCGTGTGCAGCGTGATACGTGATACGCAAAGCCACCCGATACAGGGCGAATTGAGCTGCCTCTATCCCGCCGGAAACTGGTTTGTGAGCGGGGAGAATTATAACATACTCTTTCCCACGGTTCAAGCTCTATAGCGGCGCGGATCCGTAGGGATCAAGGTCCCACTGCGGGAAGCAATGCGACGTAGAGACGTCCTCCACTGAAAACGTACAGCCTCCCTGCCGCCTCGTTCACGACCAGTGCCTCCAAATCGTCGAAAGCGCCTTCGGCGTGGAACTGGGCACGGAAGGCACCATCGGGTTCCAATACGACCACGCGCTTATTGCCCCGATCCGCCACGTACATCACGCCACTCCGGCTTTCGGTATCCACCGCCAACGCGACGGGCTGGCTGAAGCCACCGGGCACCCCGCGCACCTCGAAGGACTGAGGCTCGCCGCGCAGGAATTTTGAGACGGTGCCGTCGGCGTGAAGAACGTAGATGCTGCCGTCTATCACCATATCCACCGTACCCCCCAACAGCACGGACGTGGGGTCGGTGAAGTAGCGCTCTGGCTGGTCGGGATAGGCGTCGTTCCGGGGTTCGTAGCGCCAGATCTGGCTCTCATCCAGGATGTAGAAACGGCCCTCGAAGGAATCGACCGCCTTGACCGTCTCAGACGGCGGCGTGCCCAGGAAGGTTCGCTTCAGTTGGGGGTCGCCGCTCTCGCTGCCCCAGAGAGGATCGTAGGTCACCAGAACGCCCTCCTCTTCGAGGATGACGAGACCATTCGTCCGCCATTCGCCCGCTGGCTCGATCCACGCAAAGTCCACCATGTTACCCACTGTCCCCCCGCTGATCTGATCGCCGGTCTGCACGAGGGCAGACATTATCTCGGTAGAGTCGCCTCCTGCCAGGTCAATGGGCAATTTGGATACCCAGCCTGCTTTCGGATCGAGCACAAAGGCCGTTTGTCCGTAGACGATCAGGTGACGCAGGTCGGCATCGCCGCCCAATCTCGATCCCAAGTGCCCCACTTCGATAGTTTGCAGCCGGAAAACACCGTCGAGATCGTCGAGGGCAGCCTGCGCTTTCACCTGCAAGCCGATGGCCTCGGAGCTCTCAGGCTGCATCTCGACAGCCTTCCCGGCCAGGTCCAGCACTTTTTCCCAGTATGCGCGCGCTTTCGAATCGTCGCCGATGGCCCGGGCTCTCTCGGCCTCTTTTCTGGCCTGATCAGCCTGGTTCATGAGACCCCTGAACCGCTCTTGCCCCCCCAACGTGCCGAGGGCCAAAACCACGACGACGACCACCAGGAGCAGTATCCCGGCTGCGATGGAGAGCATCACAATAGGATTCTCTTTAGGCGGCTCACGCTGAGGGCGCGCCCGGCGGCGAGCCTCCCGATCGGGGCCGGGCAGCATGCGCCGGAGCAGCGTCCTGGTTCCCCGAGTCAGCCCCACGGCAGCGGCCGCGATCCCGCCTCCCACGGCACATGCGCCATCCTTCAAGCGCTCGGCCAGGGTGGGGCCAGTGCGGATCGGCCTCGGACGGGGTTGGGTCTTGGGCTTGAGCCTGGGCTTGGGCGCCGGGGGAGGCTCGCGTTCCTCGGCGGTTCGAAGTGGCTCGACCGGGCGCTCGCGCGAGAGGAACGACGGGAATCCTTCCTCCTCCAGGTCTTCGTCCGGACGGGCGCGCCGCAGCCGCTCAGAGATCCGCTCGCGGAGAGAGGGGCGCGCGGACTCGCGGATCGCCGGTACCTCCACCTGCGGCACCACAGGGCTTGAAGCCTCGGCAGGCAGGCCCAGCCGTCCCACCAATGCAGTGAAATCGGCGCCAGCCCCGACTTGCTCCAACCCCGCCATAACCTCCTGAATGTCGGTGCGAGGCAGCACGCGGTTCAGCCCTGCAACATCTGCCGCCTTCGCCAGGCCGGGCGAAGCCAGCAGCAGCGTGTCGCCGACGGCGGCGAAGGTGTGGTAGAGCTGCACGTCTGCCAGCCTCCCCATTCCCAGGTGTGGCAGTTCCCCATCGCGGGGGAAGAACTCGAGCTGGCCCCGGCGAAGAACGCACGCCTGAGCCGGGCCGGCCACGAGGATGAAAAAGTCCTCGCCGCGCAGGACGGCGCAGGCGAGGCTGCCGTAGCACCGGTCGGAGGGAGCGGCATGCAGGTTGAACTGGAACAACTGCCGGTTGGCGGCGGTCGCCGCCTGGCGCAGCGCCGCCGTGATGCTGCCGCCGGTAGACCAATACGCCCGGGCTATCACCTCACGCATCTCTCGATACAGGCGCGGCGGCGACTGCCCGGATAGATCCAGCAGAATGAAGAGGTAATCCCCCTCCCGGCTGCGCTCCGCCCACGGCGGCAGCGTCAGCATCGCGGTGCAGGGCGCCGTATTCCGGCGCGTGCCTTCGGCCACGCACAGCGTGCCAACGACGGGTTCGATCTGTGGGGGGGCGAACCTGAGCGCACTCATCTTGCTATGACTGAATTATACCGCTATCCTTGCGTCGGTGCAAAAGCTGTGGATCCCTCTGTCTCCTCCCCCGTCCGCCCCATCCCCGTCAACTCACGGTAGGTCAACGTCCAGGCGGCGGACACAAATGTCTCGGCCACGCCAAGGATGGCGACCGCCACCAGCCAAGCCAGCAGCCCGACGCCCAACGTCAGCGCGACAGACAGCAGCGGCAAGGCAAACATGACCAGCCAGGCGGCGAGGAGAAGAGCCAGCCACACCAACAGCAGAGGCAATCCGACGACGATCAGCAACCCGGTGCCGACGAGCACGAGGACCAGCCACACCAGCGCCAACCGGCCCAGTTGCCCGCGCAACAACTCCCAGGCGCGGACGAGGCCCCCACGCACATCGAGCGATTCGAGCACGCAGGCCCGCACCGCCAGCCGCTGCATCACGCCGGTAGGAATGGAAAACAAGACCGCCAGGCACGAGGCAGGGGCAAGGCAGGCGAGTTCCAGGAGAGGCGTGGAGAGATCGCCGAGAAACACCACTTCGGGCTGCTCCTGCAAGAGTGCCACGATCCGGGCCACTAGCGACGGCAGCGCGCCGACAACGATCACCACACCCATCGGCAGGCCAAGCAGCAGGCGGATGAGGAACACCCGCCAAAAGTGGCGTGTGCCCGCCAACCAGCCACCTTTCAGGACCACCACACCATACTCCTCTGCCGCCCGGATCTGGTTCACCAGCGCCGCCCGCCCCAAGGCGCTCGCCAGCGAAAGCCCCACGCTGACGACAAACCCTAGCAGCATCAAGGCGATCACCGCCATGGCAAGATAAGGGCCGCCGAGAAAGTCGAGAATGGGTGTCTGCACCTCAAGCGGCAGCTCCTGCACCGCCCGATCCCACTGACCGGCGCTCACGCCAAGGGGTATGCTCACCATCTCCGGCCCAATCAGAACACCGAACAACCACAGGGCCTCGTGCTGCCAGGTGATCCGCCACGCGCGACGCAGGACGTAGCCAATCTCCATTATTCCCACTCGATGGTCGCCGGGGGCTTGGAGGTGATGTCGTACACCACCCGGTTGACGCCGACCACCTCGTTGACGATCCGGTTGCTGACGCGGGCCAGGAGGTCATGGTCCAATCGCGCCCAGTCGGCGGTCATGAAATCCTCCGTCGTGACAGCGCGGATGGCGACGACGTTCTGGTAGGTACGCTCGTCGCCCATCACGCCGACGCTCTGCACCGGCAGCAGCACGGCCAACGCCTGCTGTGTCTCGCCCCGCAGCGCCCCGGCCGCGCCCAGCTCCTCCAGCAGGATGGCATCCGCCGCCCGCAGCGTCTCCAGCCGCTCCCAGGTGACCTCACCGAGGATGCGCACCGCCAGTCCCGGCCCGGGGAAAGGCTGCCGCCACACAATCTCCTCCGGCAGCCCCAGGACCTCACCGACCGCCCGCACCTCGTCCTTGAAGAGATAGCGCAGCGGCTCGACCAACTCGAACTGCAGATCGTCGGGCAGGCCGCCCACGTTGTGGTGCGTCTTGATCCGAGCCGCCGTCTGGCGCTCCGGGCCTCGGCTCTCGATGACGTCGGGGTAGAGGGTACCCTGGGCCAGATAGCGCACGCGGTTCGCACCGTCCCCCAGCTTTGCGGCCTCCTGCTCGAAAATGCGGATAAAGCGCTCGCCGATGATGCGCCGCTTCTGCTCGGGGTCGGTCACGCCGGCGAGGGCACTCACAAAGTCCTCGGTGGCGTCCACTGCCACGAGCCTCATCCCCCGGTCGCAGAACATGCGCACGACCTGCTCCGGCTCGCCCTTGCGCATGAACCCCTGGTTGACAAAGATGCAGGTCAGTTGATCCCCCACGGCGCGGTGCACCAGCGTCGCCGCCACGGCGGAGTCGATCCCGCCGCTGAGGCCGCACACCACCTGCCCGTCGCCAGCCTGCTCACGAATGGAGGCTACCGCTTGCTCAATGAAGGCCGCGGGGGTCCAGTCGGGCGCGCAGCCGCAGACCTCGACGGCGAAGCCGCGCAGTATCTCCTCACCATGGTCGGTGTGCACCACCTCCGAGTGAAACTGGATGCCGTAGAGTCCCCGCTCCAGATCGCCCATCGCTGCCACGGGCGAGCTCCCGCTGCGAGCCAGCACGTCGAAGCCGGGGGGCGTCTTCTCGATACAATCGCCGTGGGACATCCATACCTTTAGCCTGCGGACTGTGGATCGCAGACTGCCAAACAGGGGACTATCCGGACCGACAAACTCGATCTCGGCCGGGCCATACTCCCTCCTTTCGGCGCGGGCTACGTGGCCGCCCAGGGCATGAACCAGCAGTTGCATCCCATAGCAGATGCCCAAGACCGGCTTCCCCTGTTCCAGCACATAGTCCAGCAGATAGGGTGCTTCGGGGGCATAGACGCTGGCAGGGCCGCCTGAGAGGATAAAGCCCTTCGGCTCCAGTGCCAGCACGTCTTCTGCGGGCGCATCCCAAGGAAAGATCTCGCAGTAAACGTGGGCCTCCCGCACGCGCCGGGCGATCAACTGCGTGTACTGCGAGCCAAAGTCCAGGATGGAGATCGCGCCTCCCATGCTACTCCATCACGATTTTACCGTCCGTCATATCGGTGACGATGGCGAGGGACACGATGGGTACGCCAAGGTGTTCGAGCTCTTCCCGCCCGTGATCGAATCTCTTCTCAATGACTGCAGCGACGCCGACCAACGTCGCACCGGCGTGCTCGACTAACCGCACCAACGCCTCGATGGTCGATCCCGAAGACAGGAAATCGTCCACGACCAGCACGTGATCGTCCGGGCCCAGGAACTCGGCCGAGACCATCAAGTATTCATCTCCCCCGCCTCTGGTGTGCGAGGGGGCCATCTCGACGTAGACCGGCCCCGTCATCGTGACAGGTCGGGTCTTGCGGGCGTAGAGCACCGGCACGTTTAGTGCGTATCCCGCGAAAAGGGCCGGGGCGATACCGGAGATCTCTGCTGTAAAGATTTTGGTCACGCCCACATCGGCAAAGTGGCTGGCCATCTCCTGACCAACGCGGAACAGCAGTTGGGTGTCGATCTGATGATTGAGAAAACTATCTACCTTGAGATTTCCCTGGCCCAGGTTCTGTCCCTCGGCCAAGATGCGTCGCTTGATCTCATCCATGGCAGTTTCTCCTTCTGGAGTTTTGCCCCATTCTACACGATGCACCGGTGACTGGCAAGCTGGGGAGGTTTGACAGATCGGCCTGGATGCTGTAATGTACGCCCTACGTGAAACGTGACGTCAGTGATGATGGGATGAGATACCTGGCAAAGGTGCGTTTGTTCCTCTGGCTGACGCTGCTGCTTGCCGCTGCCCTGGTCGCGCAGGCAGAGATCGCGGCGCACCTGATCCGCGTCCGTGGCCTCTCGAACAGCTTCCCCGCGGCCGAGGCCGATGTGCCCATCCTCGGCGTCAACGTCGCGCTGGAGCAATACGACGACGCGGAGGTGGAGACCTCCCTTGCCCGCATCGCTGAGGGCGGGTTCGTCTGGGTGCGCCAGTCCTTTTACTGGAACCATGTAGAGTCGGAGCCAGGTGACTTTGACTGGAGCGTCCCTGACCGTATCCTGGCCGCGCTGGCCCGCCACCCGCAACTGCGCCTGGTGGCTGTCCTCGACGACGATCCCGCCGTGCCCCCCGCCGATCCCGACCGTTTCGCGGCCTTCGCGGGTGCGTTCGCGGCCCGCTACGGGGAGTCGGTGGACTACTATCAAGTCTGGGACGAGCCCAACCTAGCCGATCGCTGGGACGGCGGCCCCGTGAGCCCACCTGCATACGCGGACCTGCTGGCCCGCACATCAGAGGCCATCCGCGCCGCCGATCCCAGCGCCCGCATCCTGTTGGCTGGACTGGCCCCCACGACCGAGTCCGGCCCGCAGAACCTGAGCGACGTGCGCTTCCTCGACTATCTCTACCGGGCAGGAGCTGCGCCCTACTTTGACATCGTCGCCGGCAAGCCCTACGGCTTCGACACCGGCCCCGACGACCGCCAAACCGAGGAGGCGGTGCTCAACTTCTCGCGCTTGATCCTGCTGCGGGAGGTGATGGTGAAGCATGGCGACGCAGACAAGGCCGTCTGGGCCAGCCACTGGGGTTGGAACGCGCTGCCACCCGGCTGGGCGGGGGCCCCTTCCATCTGGGGGCAGACAGACGAAGCAATCCAGGCGGCCCGCACGGTCGCTGCGCTGGAGCGAGCGCGCGCCGAGTGGCCCTGGTGCGGCGCGCTGATCTTGGAGACCTATCAACCACACGCCTCACCCGACGATCCACGCTGGGGGTTCGCGCTCGTAGGACAGGACGACGTTCCCCGTCCGATCTACTACGCGGTGGCCGAATGGTCTGCCTCTGTTCCCGATGCGGCCCCTGCTGGCGGTTATCCGGCGCTCAACCGCTGGGCGACCTACGAGGGAGACTGGCTCGTGGGACCGACGGGCGCGGACGCAGGCAGCGACGGCGACCGGGTCACATTCCGCTTCGACGGTCCATCCATCGCACTGACCGTGCGGCGGGGACCGTACCGCGCCTTCTTGTACGCCACGGTGGACGGAGAGCCGGCCAACGCGCTGCCCCAAGACGCGGCAGGCCGCGCATACGTCGTGCTGTACGACAAGGAACCCACGGTAGCCACGATCCCCTTGGCGACCGGCCTCCCTTCCGGCGAGCACACCGTCGAGGTGGTGGCCGAAGGAGGACAGGGCCAGTGGGCGCTGGCGGACTGGCGCGTGGGGACGGAGCCGGTCCGCGATGGCTTTGGCTGGAAGATAGCCACTCTGGTTGCAGCAGGGCTGGCGCTGGCTGTGC
Organism: Anaerolineae bacterium; assembly: GCA_034430835.1. Lineage (GTDB taxonomy): Bacteria > Chloroflexota > Anaerolineae > B4-G1 > B4-G1 > JAFGED01. The sequence goes on along the minus strand of DAOUDX010000400.1, from coordinate 15,629 downwards.
TCCTGGTGCGCGAGGCACGGCGGATCGATTGGGTCGCGCTGGGGAATGCTTTTCTCGCCTGGCCCGAATGGGGACAGGTGGCTCTGGCCATCGGGCTGACCGGACTGTTCTGGGTTGCTTCCAGCATGAGCTGGGGGCGGGACTGGGGCAGTCCGTGGCTCCTCGTCAGCTTGCTGGTTTTGCCTGCTCTGGCGACAGTCTTCGCCCTGCGCCTCGATCTCGGGCTGATACTGGTGACTCTCTGCGCGCCGTTCTACCTGCAGCCCGACACCATGTTCTACCGGGCGTTGAGCCTGCCGGAGGTGCTGGTGGTGCTGTGCGGGCTAGGGATGGTGATACGCTCCCCCATCCTTACCCCAACCCCTCCCCTTCCCCCCAAGCTTGGGGGGAAGGGGAGGGGATCCCTCTCCCTCCCCGATCTCTCCGTCCTGCTCCTATCCCTCGCGGCAGTAGTGGCCAGTATCGCCGCAGCCGACGGGCTGGCTGCGATTTTTGAGTTCAGAGCCGTTTTTCTGATCCCGACCCTCTATTACGCGCTGCTGCGGATGGCTCGCCTGGACAACCGAATCAGATGGAAACTCGTGGACGGCCTCGTCCTGGGGAGCGTCGCAATGGCGATCATCGGGCTAGCACAGTATGCGATGGGAGTCAACGTCGTCATCGCTGAAGGCGGGCTACCGCGCTTGCAGAGTGTCTACCCCTCGCCCAACAACGTGGGACTGTACCTGGGACGGGTGTGGCCACTTCTGGTAGCCGTAGGCCTGTGGGGCAAACGCGGGCGACGCCGGTTACTCTACAGGCTGGCGTTGCTGCCGGTGATACTGGCGCTGCTGCTCAGCTTCTCCCGTGGGGCGCTGCTGCTGGGGATGCCGGCGGCGCTGCTGGTAATGGGATGGCGGGCTGGAGGGCACTGGCGATGGCTGGCTCTGATGATAGTCTCCATCGGCGCACTGGCACTCGTGCCTCTCCTGCGCGTGCCCCGCTTTGCCTCGCTGCTCGTTCTAGATCAGGGGACCACCTTTTTCCGGCTGGAGCTATGGCGCGGCAGCCTGACGCTGCTGCGCGAACATCCCTGGTTCGGCGTTGGACCGGGGAATTTTGCGGCGGCCTACCGCACGCGTTACATCCTGCCTTCAGCCTGGCAAGAGTTCAATCTCGAGCACCCACACAGCATCTACCTGGATCACTGGACACGATTAGGGATCCTGGGGGTAATCGCGGGGGTGACAGTCCAACTGGGCTTCTGGCGAGGGCTGCACCGGCAGGAGCGCTGCAACGCGCTCGCCCTGGGCCTTGTGGGTGGCATGGCCGCGCTGTTGGCTCACGGCCTGGTGGACAATACATTGTTCTTCCCTGACCTGATGCTGACTCTCTTACTGATGCTGGTTCTTGCCTCTCATGCCATCGCTAAAGGTACGGCTATACCAGATCCACCTATCCAGTCTCACACTGAGACCACGAACACTCACGAGAGTCCAATACCTCCAGTCCCAAGTCCTCCATCGCCGTGACCAGTTGATCCGCCGTCACGTCTTGCACTTTGAACGTGAGCTGGTAATGGGCCGGGTCCTCTCCGTGGACGGTGCCCAAAGCGACAATGTTGCCCCCCATGCTGGCTATCTCACCGGCGATCTTGGCCAAGACGCCTTTTTTGTGCGGAACCTGAACGCTCACTCGAACACCATCATCCCGCCCCCCCAACATCTCGAGAAAGACCTTAAAGATATCGGTCTCGGTGATGATACCTACCAACCGCTCTCCCCGCAATACCGGCAGTCCTCCGATACCGTTATCCGCCATAATGCGGGCAGCTTCCTCCAAGGGGGTATCTTCACCAACCGTGATCACTTGCCGAGCCATCACGTCACGCACCTTGACCCTGGAAAGAAGCGTATGGATTTCGAAGATACTCAAAGTAGTGGCCGGCGAGGGAGATGCATATACTAGGTCTTCTTCCGAGACAATTCCCGTCAGCTTATCACGATCGTCGAGCACAGGAAAGCGGCGGACCTTTTCCCTTTTCATCAGTTCCAATGCCCGGCTAACCGAAGTGCTTTCCGTGACCGTGATAGGCTGCGAAGTCATTCTCTCACTAACCAGCATTTTCAGCCTCCTTCAAAAGAATGTTAACCCATATCATCTCGCTTAGTATTCTACTCCAATCCCCTTTGACTGCCAAGTAAACGATATGAGCAAAGCATTAGAGTCTCTTTTCCTAGCAATATTATCTCTAGGTAGTACTTAGTAGTAGGAATGTGGATTCAGGGGAAAGACCCGAGCCGGCGTTCAGAATTCCCTACATATGGGCCATGACCTGATTTGGCCTCTAATATGTAGGGGCAGAAGGAGAGACAAGTTATCCCCAAGTGCCTTGGGGATAGTTGTGGATATGTCCAAAATCCAAAGTCTGTCTCCAGGCCATCGGATTCGACCACCAAAGTCTAGAACGGAGCAAGAGGGTTTCTCAGAAGGGTTATCCCCATCTTTCGCCTGTTATCCACAGGAAAATGAGGGTTATCCACAGTTGGAGTATTGGAATAGGGTTCCTCATCCATCTTTGCCCCCAGATATGGGGGGCAACTTGTGCTTTTGGGGAAGGAATGCAGAGGAAAAGTTATCAAGAAGGGTGTGGAAAAAGGAGCGGGATTATTGGGAGCTATTGTAGAGATGTTGCCGGAGGGTGACAACTTCTCGGCGCAGTTCTGCATCTTCCTCAAGCAGATCAGAGATACGCTCGCAGCCATAGAGGACGGTCGTATGATCGCGCCCTCCCAATAGATTCCCGATCTGGGGCAGCGATGCCCCGACCTCTTCGCGGAGGAGATACATGGCGATCTGGCGTGGCCGCGCGACGGCTTGGCTGCGGCTGCGGCCCTGGAAAGCTGACATTTCAATGCCAAAGTGATCGGCTACCGCTTCGATGATCTGCGCGGGAGTCAGCTTGCTGCGCTGGGGGAGAAGGTTGCTCAAAGCGGCCTCGGCAACCTCTATTGTCAAGGGTTGCAGGGTGAGTTGTGATAAGGCAACCACCCTGTTGAGTGCCCCCTCCAGTTCGCGAATGTTGCTCTGGATCCGGCTGGCAACGAGGGAGAGAATATCGTCGGGGATGCTCGCGCCGCAGGTTGCGGCCTTCGAGCGGAGGATGGCGATGCGAGTCTCCAGATTGGGGGGCTGGATGTCGGCGATCAGACCCCATTCGAAGCGGGAGCACAGCCTCTCCTCCAGCGTGCTCATGGCTTTTGGCGGTCGGTCAGACGAAACGACGATCTGCCTGCCTGTGCCGTGGAGGGTGTTGAAGGTGTGGAAGAACTCCTCTTGTGTACTTTCCTTGCCGGCGATGAACTGGACGTCGTCCACGAGCAGAACATCGGCGGTGCGGTACTTTTCCCGGAAGGAGTCGGTCGTGTGGGAGCGGATGGCCTCGATGAGATCGTTGGTGAACTCCTCGGACGAGACGTAGAGCACCCGCAGTCCCTGCGTCAGGCAGTCGTGGCCGATGGCGTGCAGGAGGTGCGTCTTGCCCAGCCCCACACCGCCGTAGACGAAGAGAGGGTTGTAAGCGTCGGCAGGGTTTTCGGCCACGGCCATGGAGGCTGCGTGGGCTAGCCGATTGCCCGTGCCCACAACGTAACTTTCGAACGTATAGCGCGGGTTCAGGTTTGAGGAGAGGGGAGCGGGGAGCGATGTGGGCGTGGGATTGGACAAGTTGTCGAGCAGATGGACGGTCTCCTGCTGCCGGGCAGCCTCGTCCCACACGACAAACCTGATCTCGGCGGCTTGGCTGGTCAGCCGGACCAGGGTGCGCTTGATGGTGGCGAACAGACGATTCTCTAACCAATCCTTGGCATAGCCACTCTTGACGCCGACGACGAAAGTGCCATCTTCGTACTTCATCAACCTGGAATCGCGCAACCAGGTGTCGAAGGTGGCCTGCGTCATCTGCAATTGGAGTTCGCCCAGGGCAGCGGGCCAGACGAGATCGGGTTTCATTGCACGGTTGTAGAGCAAAATGTAGATTAGGAACTGATTGGTAATGGGGAGCGGGTCGGAACAAGAAAGGCATGGCGATACCTCCTTTCGCGGCGGTCAGCCGCTCCCCGTGGAAGTGGTGCTATTTTACCAAACGAGTCCAACGCAGGCAACCGATTTGGGGGCACTGAACTTAAAAGAGGCCGCGTTTTAAGGTAACTTATGGAGAGTTGCTGGCTGGTCGGAGGGAGACTCGGATGCACCCCCAAACCTTCGGTCAACGAGGTTGCCAGTCCCAATATATGGGGGTAGGGGGGGGATCGGCGGCTTGGCGTTGGCCACGTACTGCCCTTGGCGATTGCTCGACCCATGGCTCGGAATTGGCAGGCGCTGCCAAACCGGGTTGGGCGACTCAGAATGCCACGTGCAGCGCCAGACCGACCAGCAGGCCTGTCGCCCATCCGCCGACGACATCCGAGACAAAGTGGACCTGGAGCGCGATGCGAGCCAAGCCGACCAGCCCGGCCCACAGCACGAGCGGCACGGGCCCCCACGGAGGAAGGAGGGGAGCCAGCAATACAACCAGGCAAGCGCAGCGCCCGGCGTGGCCGGAAGGGAAAGCGTGGCGGTCGAACCGCGAGTAGAAGCCCAGGCTTTCACCCGGCGGGCGCTGGCGGCGGAAGACCCACTTGAGGATGGTGGTGATCCCGCCAGCGATCAGTGTACCGAGCAGCACTCGCCCGCCGAATCCCTGCCAGGAGGTGCTGCCCCAGATGAGGGCCACGAACGCGCCAGCCAACCAGAGGGGACTATCGCCGCTGTGGGCGAAGGCGAGTGCCAACAATCGCAAGAGGCGCGCCTCGCGGGGAATGGCGAGGTGCGCAGAAAGATTCTGATCGAGGGCGGTAAGCCGTTCCAAGGGGTTCCTCTTAGACCGCGGCGCGGGCTTCCAGGTCGGCGCGGACGATGTCTAGCTGAAATGGCTTGTCCACGTCCATTCCCACCTCGGCGTGGGAGGAGGGGATGACCCTCACGCGCACACCAAAGATTTTCGCAGCGCGCCGTTCAGCCTCGGCTATGGACAGGCGGCGGGTGAGGTAGCGCAGGAATATCACGGGGCCGAGCATGCTGGCCTCGTGCAGCGGGCTCTTGCGCGCCGTTGACAACTTGCACATTAATGCCTGTTGATCAAAGGTGACACTGGGGCGGAAGAGCAGCAGATCCCCGCCGGCAAAGTCTCCGTCGCGCAGGTGGACGTAGCTGCGGCGTGACTCGGGGAAGCGCGTCTCCATCACCGAGCGCTCAACGACGCTGTAGTATACGTCGTGGTCGGTGTGGAAGCATTCTTCGACGAAGGTGTTCACGATGGCCGGCGTGATGGTGGGGACGTCGGAGCCGCAGAGAAGCACACTGTCTATGCCGGGATAGCGATCCAGCGCGTGCTGGATGCCGGAGCTTGCATTTTCAATGAGGCCGCCGCCATCGGGCAAGTACTCAACTGGGACCGGGAACTGCGCGTCGGCGGACGGATCGAGAGCGACGATGACCATGTGCTGGACATAGAGCGACCCTGCCAGGGCGTCCACCACGTGGGCGATCATCGGCCTGCCGGCGATCGGAATGAGGGCCTTTGGTCTACCTTGACAATGCTCAGCCAGCAGGCTGTCCTTGTCGGGGCTCCAGCCGGCGGTGACGACGGCAGCGATCGACAGTGGTTTGTCCATCTAGCACTCCTGCGTTCAGAGATTGCGATCAATTGTACCATGCCCTAGCTGTAGAGAAAAATGAAGGGGAGGAGCCTGTGGTGTCGATGGTGAGAAGGTGTAGGCTGCCAAGAGAGCGCTCATCACTAACACTAGCCCGGAGGTGAGTCCCAGGGGGATCATCGTAGACTTCATCGCTGACAACTCTATAAGAGAGACTGGGGCTTACGCCCGGTAGGCGCGTACCTGGCGCATCGGCGCGCCCACCATGCGGAAGGCCCTTCGCTCGGCCTCGTAGCGGATGTGCTCCTCGTCCAGCGTCAGCAGTGCGCCGTCGCGCATGACGAGTTGCCCATCCACGATGACATGGCTCACGTCAGAGGGGTGCGCGGCATAGACGACGTCAGCGGCCAAGTCGTGGCGGGGGAACCAGTGGGGCGCGCAGGTGTCGAGCAGGATCAGATCGGCGGGGTGACCCGGGGCCAGTACGCCGCTGCCGTCAAAACCCATCGCTCTGGCCCCGGCCTGCGTCGCCAACCGCAGGAGTTGGGTTCGGGGCAGTGCGTCGGGCTGGCCCAGGGCGTGCTTGTGATAGAGGCCCGTGATACGCAGCACCTCCAGTATATTCAGATCGTTGTTCGAGGCAGGGCCATCGGTACCCAACGCCACGCCCACGCCGCCTGCCAGCAACCGCGGCAGCGGGGCCATGCCCATCGCCAGCTTGAGGTAGGTCTTGGGGGTATGGGCCACGTATACGCTTTTCCTGGCCAGGATGGCGATATCTTCATCGCTGACGACGATGCAGTGGGCGGCGGTCGTGGGCACCTCAAAGACACCCAGACTCGCCAGGTGCGCCACTGGCGTCTTGCCATAGTCGGCCAGAGAGTTATCGACCTGCTCCTGTGACTCTGATACGTGGAGGTGGATGCCAACCCTCAGATCGTGGGCCGCCTCGACCACCTGACGCAGGAATTCCGACGGACACATGTAAGGAGAGTGGGGGCCAAGGGCGCAGCGGATGCGGCCGCCGGCCGCGCCGTGCCAGTTCCGTATGAAGCGCAACGTGCCCTCTAGCGTGACCCTTCCCACCTCGTGTTCGGCCCCGATGCCGAACTGGCACCAGGCCAGACTGGCCTTCACGCCTGCCTCCTCGACGGCGCGTGCCACCTGGTCCATCCAGAAGTAGTGATCGGCAAAGCCGACGATGCCGGCGCGGATCATCTCACAGCAGGCCAGCGCTGCGCCCCAGTAGACGTCCTCCTCTTCCAACGCCGACTCGGCGACCCAGATCTTTTCGTTGAGCCAGCGGTCGAAGGGCAGATCTTCCGCCCAGCCGCGCTCCAGCGTCATCGCAGCGTGAGTGTGAGCGTTGAAGAATCCGGGCAGAACTACGTGCTCCTGGCCGTCGATCACCTCATCGGCGGTAAAGCCCACGGGGGCCTCGCCAACGGCCACGATAGCGCGCTCCTCAATGGCGATGTCCACATCATGCAGGATGCGGTCTTGGTCGTCTAACGTGATAGCAGTGACACCCTTCAAGAGTAACTTGCTCATAGGGTTGTTACTGCTTCTCGTAAGGCTTCCCGTCTGCGGCGGGCACTCTAGCCCGTCCGACGATGCCAGCCAGGACAACCATCGTCGCCAGGTATGGTGCCATTCCCAGTAAATCGGGCGGTACGCCAACCTGTAGCAGGGCGAGTTTCTCTTGCCACGAGTCGAAGAACCCAAAGATCAGCGATCCCAGGAACGCGCCCGCTGAGTTGTAGTTGCCAAAGATCATTGCCGCCAGGCCGAGGAATCCCTTGCCTGCGGTCATACCCTCGTTGAAGCGTCCTGCTGCGCCGATGCTCATGTATGCGCCTGCCAATCCGGCGACTGCTCCGCTGATCAGCACGCTGGTGTAACGGATCCCAAAGACGTTGACCCCCAGCGTGTCGGCGGCCCTGGGGTGCTCGCCCACGGCCCGGATGCGCAGACCCCACTTGGTGTAATACATGATCATGTGTGTAACCACCAGTAGGATGATCAAGGTGTAGATGATGGGGCTCTGGTTGAAAAGGATTGGCCCGATGACAGGAATCTCCCACAGGCCGGGGATACTGAACGCGCTGATCACTGGCCCAGGCTGGTTGAGTTCTGGGTAGTTGTTCAGAACCGCGCGCTGTAGGTAGCTGGTCAGGCCGAGGGCCAGGATGATGATCCCCGTTCCACTGATGATCTGGTCTACTCTGTAGCGGATGGAGAGGACTGCGTGCAACAGCGCAAAGAGCAGGCCGGTCAGACTCCCCACCAGCACGCCCACGAAGAGGCTGCCGCTGACGCTGGCTGCGACGACCGAGGTGAACGCCCCGGCGAGCATCATCCCTTCGATGCCGATGTTGACCACGCCGGCCCGTTCACTCCAGATGCCGCAGAGCGCGGCCAGAGCGATGGGCGTGGCCCGCACCAGGCTGCTGACCAGCATGCCGGTGAGATTGATGGACTTGCCTCGACTGGCCCACACGAGGAAAGAGGCGATGCCAGCAATGGCCGCCAGGGCAACCGTCAGATTAACGCGCCTGTCCCCCATCACGAGTAGCCAGCCGCCGGCGAGGGCGACCAGTGCCCCGAGGATGTAGAGGGATAGCGCGGTAGGGACGATCAAATCGGGAGCAGCAATGGTCACCCCCCCGCGCTGGCTGGTGAGGGCAAAGGTGGATTGCAGTCCCGCCGTGCCTGGGGACAGCGACGCGACGATCAAGATCGCGGTGACCAGGAATGCCATGCCAAGGACGATCGACCTGCGGCTGCGGCCAACTTTCGGATTCTGGATTGGCTGTTTCATAGGCATCCTCTCTTCTGTGCTATGTTCCCCATCCTCGTGTTAGTACTTGCTCCTCTACACGCGTGGCTTTCAGGCGGTATATGCCACGGATGATCTCTGGCGCTGCGATGAATATGATGACCATTCCCTGGATGATACGGATGATCTCTACAGGGACGCCCGCGACGGACTGCATGCGCGCGGCGCCCCCGCGCAGGAATCCGAACAGCAGAGAGGCGAGCACCACGCCCAGGGGGTGGCTGTTCCCCAGTAGCGCCAGCGCAATGGAGTCGAATCCGTAGCCGGTGGAAAACGCCCGCACCATCTTGTGATCCAGCCCCAAAACCTGGTTTGCGCCCGCCAGCCCTGCCAGTGCCCCGCTGAGCGCCATGGTCAATACCGTCGTGCGGGTGATGCGGACGCCGGCGTAGCGGGCCGCATGGGGATTGGCACCCACCATGCGGATCTCAAATCCCTTGGTCGTCTTCCACAGGAACCAGTAGACCAGGACTGCTACAGCCAGCGCCAGGAAGAACCCTGCGTGCAGGCGCATCGGGCGCGGGAACAGGGCCGGTAGATAGGCGCTGGGGTTGACCTCCGGCGTGATGGGCAGGCCGTCAGGGCGCGTCATCGGCCCACCTTGTAGCAGGTAATCTGTGAGCCGGAACGCGATATAGTTCATCATGATGGTGTTGATAACCTCGTGGGCCCCGGTGCGTGCCTTGAGATAGCCGGGAATGGCTCCCCAGATCGCCCCGGCTGCGATGCCCGCCAGCAAGGTCAGCGGAAGATGTAAGTACCACGGCAGCCCCGAGATCGAGTAGCCCACGTAGGCCGAGGCCAGGCCACCGACGAAAAGCTGTCCCTCGGCACCGATGTTGAAAAGCCCGCCGCGGAAGCCGATAGCCACGGCAAGGCCGGCAAAGATGTAGGGGGCCGAGATCACCAGGCTCTCGGCGAAGGGGCGGAACGCTTCGATCAGTTCCCTAGTCTCCCCGGTGGATTGCCACGTGCCGATAGCCTGGACGATGCGGGCCGGACTGCCGAAGGCGCCCTCGAACAGGGTGACATAAGCGTCTCTGACCGTCACCCAGGTAGTGGAAAGCGCGTCGATCGGGCTTTGAAAAAAACTCCCCCAGGCCGCCAGCACGTCGGGACTGGATACCGCGATGATGAACGCGCCAATAATCAAAGCAGTGAGCACTGCAAGCGTCGGTACCAGCATCGATTGCACCGCTCCCTTCCTGACCAGGAACCGGCGAACGCCAGTACGTTTGGGCTCAGATGGGGACTTGACCTCTTTTGAGGAATCTGTTTTGCTCAAGGGAGCCTCCTATTCCTAAACTGGCGAGAGAGGCCGCGCATCTATGCGACAGCGAGGGCTGGCGCTTCTTCCCTGATGCCTGCCATGAGTAGCCCCAGCTTCTCCTTAGTCGCTTCGTCGGCTGGCAGAATCGCCACGACCTGCCCCTCATACATGACAGCGATACGGTCTGAGAGACTCAATATCTCATCCAGTTCGGGTGAGACCAAGAGAACAGCGCATCCAGCGTCTCTCTTCTCCATAATGCGGCTGTGGATATACTCAATGGAGCCCACGTCCAGGCCGCGCGTCGGCTGCGAAGCGATCAGCAGCTTGATAGGGCGCGAGAATTCGCGCGCGACGATCGTTTTTTGCTGGTTCCCTCCCGAAAGGCTAGATGCGGGGGTGAATATGCTGGGAGTACGCACGTCGAACAGATCCACGCGTTCCTGGGCGGCCTTTTCGATCTCTTTCTGCTGCAAAACAATGCCCTTGGCAAAGGGCGGTTGATAGTACGTGTTCATCACCATGTTATCTTCCACGGGAAATGATAGGACCAGACCGTCACGCTGCCGATCTTCGGGGACGTGCGCTGTGCCGACCTCTGTGATCTCCCTCGGTGTGGCGCGAGTCGTGTCTTGCCCCAAGATGACCACCGTGCCGCTTTCGATTTTCCGCAGGCCGGTCAGGGCTTCGACCAGTTCAGTCTGGCCGTTGCCTTGGACGCCAGCGATGCCCAGCACCTCGCCAGCGCGCACCTGGAGCGAGATGTCGGCCACGGCGACTGTCCCGCGATCGTCCATCGCGTGAACACTCCGCACGTCGAGCACCACGTCACCTGGCTGTGTTGGCTCCTTATCTACTTGCAGGATAACCTCGCGCCCCACCATCATCTTGGCCAGTTCTGCCTCTGTGGTCTCTTGGGGCGTGGTGCTGCCGACGACTTTCCCGTCCCGCAGCACCGTAATGCGATCGGCGATGGCGAGCACCTCTTTGAGCTTGTGAGTGATGAAAATGATCGACTTGCCCTGATCGACCAGCGAGTGGGTGACTTTGAACAGGTCTTTGACTTCCTGCGGCGTGAGCACCGCCGTCGGTTCGTCGAGGATGAGGATGTCTGCCTCGCGGTAGAGGATCTTGATGATCTCCACCCGCTGCTGGACGCCCACGGGGAGGTTCTCGATCAGGGCGCTGGGGTCCGCCTCCAACCCGAAGAGGGACGATATCTCGCGGATGCGCGTCGCGGATGCGCGTCGGTCGAGGAACTGGCCCGCTCTGACCGATTCGACGCCCAGCATGACGTTTTCCGTCACCGTGAACACGGGCACCAGCATAAAGTGCTGGTGCACCATGCCGATCCCTTGGCGGATGGCGTCGTTGGGATCGTGGATATCTGTCTTCTTCCCGCGGATGATGATCTCGCCTTCGTCGGGCGTGTAGAGGCCGTAGAGGATGTTCATCAAGGTGGTCTTGCCCGCGCCGTTCTCACCGAGCAGGGCCAGGATCTCGCCCTCGTTGAGGGTTAGGTCGATGTGATCGTTGGCCAGAACACCGGGGAAGGCCTTGGTCACGCCGCGCAACTCTAGAATTGGAGGCATGGCTTGCTCCTTGATGTTTGCAGAGCTATCCGGAAATGCACATGATGATAAGACCGGAGATTAGAGACTGGCGAGTGCCAATCTCTAATCTCCTTGATATACTATAGCCAGCAGCCTAGTCGTACAGACCGCCCGGGCAGTGCTGCGGGTAGGAAATGCAGCCGGTGTCGCTGATCTCGCCCGAGACGATCTGTTGCTTCAGTCCCTCAACCTCGGCTTTCAAGTCATCTGGGATCTGATCGTCCAGGTCGTGGTATGGGGCCAAACCGACGCCATCGTTGGCTAGATCGCCGATGTAGTTGGTGCAGCCCTTGAAGTCACCAGTCATCGCGTCCTCGATCACGGCGTAGCAGGAGTTGTCCATGTTCTTCATCACGCTGGTGAGGATGACGTCTTGAACCCCTGGCAGTGAGACATAGCCGTCCACGTCCACCCAGATCCCGTAGCCACCGCGCTCACGGGCCACGTCGAAGCCGGGCGAGCCGATCAGGCCGCCGACGCCCATAAAGATGTCTGCGCCCTCATCGAATAGGGACTCGGCTGACTCCTTACCCTTGGTCAGATCGACAAAGTCGCCGGTGAAGAGCCCCTCGCCGGTCTCGTTGTCCCAGCCGATGAGTTCGACGCTGGTGCCGTGCACTTCGTTGTAATACTCCATGCCGTGCTGGAAGCCGACGCCAAAGATCGTCACCGTCGGGATCTTGGCTCCACCGAAGTAACCCAGCTTGCCCGACTTGGTCATGCCCGCGGCGAGGTAGCCGGCCAGAAAGGCAGCCTGGTCCGTCTTGAAAACCTGCCCCATCACGGTGGGGATGCACTCGCTGTTGCCTACGACCCCTTCAGGCACGCCAAATGGATCGGGGTAGGCGTAATCCACGATGGAGAACTTGACGTCCGGGTACTGAGCAGCGACCTTGGCTAGATCTCCCCCTAGGAAGAAGCCGGCGGCGATGACCAAATCATAGCCCTGGCTGGCGAACTCGGTCAGGTTGGGCTCGTATTGCGTCGCCTCGTCGGACTGGATAAACTGGGCTTCGATGTCAAAGTCCTCCGCCGCGCGCTGGACGCCATTCCACTGTGTGGTGTTAAAGCTCTTGTCGTCGATACCGCCGGTGTCGGTGACGAACCCGACGCGGAATGGAACTGCAGTGGGCTCAGGAGTCTCTTCGGCCGGTTTTGGGCAGCAGGCCACCAGCAGAGACACAATTGCCAACGCACACAGGCCTGTCAAAAGGTGCTTACGCATTTCGAATCTCCTCTCTTAGTTAACAGACTTGGGTCAATAGCTTACGGGGCAAATTGGGCGTTACTCGATGTCATCACCCCCTTCATCCATCCGTGGATATGAAGTGACTGAATCGTGGAACGAATGCACGTGCTGCGACAACTCAAGTGACATGCCCTGGATTGGGCGATCTAGGACGAGTCGGGATCGGTCGTATGGGATTTGTGCCGATATCGCTGTGGACTGTGCATAATTATAGCCCGGTCGGGAATTACGGCAAGTGGGAGAGGGCGCTCAATCTGCTGTTCTGGCCGTCTCGTACACCCGCCCAAATTCCTCCACGAACAGCGCTGCCACTTCCGTGTCGTGGATGATGAGCACGTTCTCGTCGTTGCTTTCCTCGGCGCTGGCGGTAAAGTTGTAGGAACCTAGAATCACCGATTCGTCGTCAATGATGATCACCTTGTGGTGCATGATGTAAGGGTTGCCGTCGGGGAGGATATCGTGGATTTCCCTGCGGAGGCGGTCGTATTGGCTGTAGTTGCTCTCGGCATTGCGGTCCTCGATCACGCCCTGTACGACTATACCAGCCCGCGCTCGCTCCAGCATGGCATCGGCGATCTCGTCGCTGGTGAAGGTGAAGGCCATGAAGCGGATGCGACTCTGTGCACCCCTGATCTCGGCAATGATCTGTGCCGCCACCCCGTCCTCCGGCGCGAAATAGTTCTCCACCTCGATCTGTTTCGTCTGCCCTTCACCGAGTTCGGCGGTGATGACGACGCGCGGGTTGGGCGTGTCGGCCGGCGAGGTGGGGCCGAACTGCTCCGAGAACATCTCTTCAAACTCGACAGTATAGTTTTCCGCCAGAGCGGGGGAGGCGATCAGGACAGCGTTGTTATTGTTGCGGTAGGTGCCGTTTCCGGTGAGGTTCCATGAGCCTAGCCAGACCCATGCCTCATCGACGACGACGAACTTGTCGTGCATCAGCCCGCTGTTGCGTTCGTCTTCGACGGCGGGGATGCCAGCCCGTCGGAGGTCTCGGACAGCATCCTCGTCGGCGTTGTCGCTGTCGGTGACGAATCGCACTTTCACACCGCGTTGGTGCGCGGCGATCAGCGCGTCGGCCACCCTCTCCAGGTCAAAGTCATAGGCAGCCACGTCTACGCTGGCCTCGGCTTGGCCGATCACGGCAGCCAGTTTCTCGTCCAGCCCGCCGTGGTGGTAGGTATCGTCGTCCGGGTAACGCGGGCTGGTGAAGTAGATGCGGATCCAGTCGCCACTGACCGTCTCGCTGACTGTGTGCGAGCCGACGTAGAGTTCGCCGCATGCCACTTGGGCAAGCACTACGGTGAACAGTGCCAGGAGGATAAAGCTTGTCCTAGTCTTCATCTTCTACTTCCTGACACAGGTCTATTGGAGCCATTCCGTCTGCGGTCTCGATCTCTGCCAGTAACTCCTGCACTTGTTGTGTCTGGGCGTCGGGTGGGGCCTCGCTGGCTTGCTTGCTGATGCACTTCATCGTGCGCCGCAGTTGGGAGATCTGTGCGTCGAACTCCTCAGGGGAGAGGATCTCTCCCGTCTCCTGCTGTACCATTGCATCGGCGCGTGCCAATCCCCAGTCGAGTAGCACCTTGGCTGCCTCGTCGATCAGATCGGCAGTGAGGGATTCGTCTTCCAAGAGACGCTCCACAACCCGTTGAAGGGTCTCGGGGTCGATCATTCTTTTCTCTCCTGGTTGCTGTTATCCTAAAGTATAGCGCCGACCGGCGTGTAACACAAGCGCCACGCTTGCGCAGCACTGTACCTCAGTACAATGCCGACTTTGGCCAGATGGCTGATGACGAGGCTGGTGGGTCGTGGTATAGTGAGGGCGATTGCGGGATTCTTCTTGCTGAGATAGAGCGGAGCAATAAAAAGTGTATAAATGGATTGTGATGCAATAATTACCGTGTGGCGTGATATAACAGGGGGAACAGGCGATGGAGATGTGGGTGAGCGGCGAACTTGAGGTTGAGGTGTGGGGATGTTTCACCACCCATCACCATATGCATGCAGGCCCGCGTTTTCTGGGGGAGTTGGTTTTGCCAGCCCTCGGCAAGGGGGGCAGTTTTCGATTCTACGATGGGCGGGAGTTGGTGGTGGAGAAAACGAGTTGGTGGCGCGGCTGGCACGAGTTGCGGGAGAACGGGATCGTGATAGGGTCGGCCCGATCTCTTGGCTTCTGGGGCCAGAGAATGAGCGTTGGCTTTCGGGGAAAGATGTATGAGTTGGCGCCCGCCGGGTTTTGGTCAGATAGCTGGCATCTTATCGACGAGTCAGGCACTGTGGTCTTGGAGGTAAGGCGCAGGGGTTTCTTTCGGCGGAAGGTTGGGTTGATGGCTCACGAGGCAGTTTCCCCGGACCTACTCGTCTTCGTCTATTACCTGGTCAAT
Source organism: Anaerolineae bacterium (assembly GCA_034430835.1). Classification (GTDB taxonomy): domain Bacteria; phylum Chloroflexota; class Anaerolineae; order B4-G1; family B4-G1; genus JAFGED01. The sequence continues at coordinate 596 of DAOUDX010000400.1, read as the reverse complement.
GTGCGGTGGCAGGAACAGTCGGCGGCAGCAGCGGCAGTAGCGGCAGGGAGCTAGCGGAAAACCCGGGCGGGTAGTTGGACGCCGCCTAGGAGAGCGAGACAGAAGATGATGCCGCAGCAATGCACTCGGCCCTAGCGGTGCGCCAAACACTGGAGGCTAGCCTGCCTATCTCCTGAGATACAACCAGTCCAAAAGGGCGGGCGCAGAATCAGCACGGTTATTTCAGGCGGTGACAGTGATAGGTGGGGTTGCGAGTCTAATTGGCACACTGCGCCAGCACAGCGTGTCGACTTACTTGACATAATTATACTCCTTGAGGTGCTAGCTGTGCCAGAAATGTGCTCATTCCCATCGCTGCGGCAACAAATCCTCAGGTCGGGTCTCGTGTTTGTTGGTCGTGTTTCACGTGGAACATCACCTCTTCGCGAGGTTCTCGTTTAGACATGATAAATATCGTTAGAAGCTTTAGTTTCCGGTAAATAGAGCGACAATTTGGCAAGTCTGTGGCAAAATAGGGTACCCTATTTCGCCAGGAGATAAGCCAATTGTCATCACTTTCTACAATCGCTATCGCTCAGACGATGGACATTCTGTGT
>DAOUDX010000399.1:0-5815 GCA_034430835.1 Anaerolineae bacterium | reverse complement strand
TGGAACTTCAATTTTGCTGAGTATCGCTTTCCCATATTGGCCTCCCCTGTGCAATTTGTATGATCTCACACTTGCCAGAGGAGGTCAACTTCACACATTATCTACTGGTGCAACTTTTTGGGTAAATGTCCTTTACAAATCGGCCACTTTGCGTTATAATGCGCGCGCTTCGATAGCCCCTGACTGGTGGGGCCTTTCTTTTTGCAGACTGTCTTGAAGCGAGAAGTCTTTATAAGAAACCGGGGCTTTTGCATCCCGTATTCAAGCGTTCGGCCGCTCACGCCAACACACCCATCGTAATTGGCGGGAGAGGGTTGAACGCTTCCTTGCACCAGGAATAAAACATGAACGATCATCCCGAGTTCCTAACTCGCGAGGGTTATCAGAAGCTGGAACAGGAATTGGATTATCTGCGCACAACCCGGCGGCAGGAGGTGGCCAGGCGTCTTAACCAGGCACTGCAAGAAGGCGACATCCTCGAGAACGCAGAACTGGAGGACGCGCGGAACGAGCAGTCCTTCCTGGAGGGACGCATCCTGACGCTGGAAACCATCATGCGCAATGCGGTCATCATTGAGGAGAACGGCCCCCGTGAAGCAGTAGGACTGGGCAGTCACGTTACAGTGGCGGAAAGCGACGGGCCGCAGGAAACGTACCACATCGTGGGATCAGCCGAGGCTGACCCAACCCAAGGCCTGATTTCCAACGAGTCTCCGCTAGGACGTGCTCTGATAGGACGCAAGGTCGGAGACATGGCCGAAGTCAACGCTCCCGACGGAGTTCTGCGGTTCACAGTCGTGGGAATCAAGTGAGAGACTGACAATCCAGCCAAGATTCTAATGAGGTACGTGCCCACGCAGAACTCAGGCGGCAAGCGTGGGCTTCTTTTTTTCGGGAGGCGATATGAACCTCACAGAACTAGAACGACAACGCGTAGAGAAAGCAGAACGGCTGCGGGCGAAAGGCATCGACCCATACCCACGTCGCGTCAAACGCTCGCACACGGTAGCCAAAGCTCTGGCCGCCCTCGAAGAAGCCGAGGCCGAGACAGATGCGGACAAAAAGGGCCCTGAGGTTGCCGTAGCCGGACGGTTGCGCAGCATACGCGTGATGGGAAAAGCCACATTCGCACACGTTGAGGACGGTACCGGCTCTATCCAGCTCTTCCTGCGCGTCCAAGACGTCGGGGAAGAAGCCTACGAGATTTTCAGGCAGGGCTTTGACCTGGGCGATTCCGTCGGCGCGGAGGGCACATTGATGCGGACTCGCACTGGCGAACCCAGCGTGCTCGTGAAGCAGGTGCACATGCTGGCCAAGGCAATCAGCCCACTTCCGGCGATCAAGGAGAAGGAAGTAGACGGTGAACTGGAGCGCTATACTGCCTTCTCCGACGTCGAGGAGCGGTATCGCCAGCGATATGCCGATCTGGCCTGCAACGCCGAGGTGCGCGAGATCTTTCGCACCCGTGCCCGCATCATCCAAGCTCTGCGGCGCTTTTTCGAGAACCATGACTTCCTGGAAGTCGAAACCCCCATCCTGCAACCAATCTATGGAGGTGCGGCCGCCCGCCCATTCATCACCCATCACAATCAACTGCACCAAGACCTGTACCTGCGCATCGCTTTCGAGTTGTACCTGAAGCGTCTCTTGGTAGGCATGTACGACCGGGTTTACGAGATCGGCCACGACTTTCGCAACGAGGGCATCTCCCAGAAACACAATCCAGAGTTCACCCAGCTAGAATTCTACGCCGCCTACTGGGATTACAACGACGTGATGGCTTTTTGCGAGCAGATGATCGCCTACGTCGCCAAAGAAGTGATAGGCAACTCGGTGGTTCAGTACCAGGGCCACGAAATCGACCTCAGTCCTCCCTGGCGACGGATCGCGCTGCGCGAAGCCGTCATCGAGGTGACGGGCATTGACTACCTGGAACACCCGACTGCCGAGGAGTTGGCCACTGCGCTACAGGCCAAGGGGTTGCCGACCAAGCCGGGGGCAACGTGGGGCTACTTGATCGACAAAGTGCTGCTCGACGCAGTTGAACCGACGCTGATTCAGCCTACCTTCGTATTGGACTATCCCCGCGACATCTCCCCATTTGCCAAGACCAAACCCGGCGATCCCACACACGTCGAACGCTTCGAATACTTCATAGCAGGCATGGAAATGGGAAACGCCTTCACCGAACTGAACGATCCCCTCGACCAAGAACAGCGCTTCCTGGAGGCGGGCCGGCTCTATGCGCCCGAAGACGACGAAGCACACCCGATGGACGAGGATTACCTGAGGGCAATGAAATACGGCATGCCGCCAAACGGTGGCTTTGGCATGGGGGTGGATCGCCTGACAATGCTCCTCACCGATAAACCAACGATCCGCGAGGTGATCCTCTTTCCCCACTTGCGAGCAAAGGAGTGAGCCACGGCCTAGCTACCTGACACTTTGGCAAGATGAGCGAGCGGAGGCATCCTGAGGGCTTCGACTGAGCTCAGCCGAAGCCCTTGTCGAAGGAGCCTCCGCGAGCGCCCTTCGACGCCGAACCTTCGGTTCGCGCTCAGGGTGCTCGCCACGGTCAAAAACGCTGCTTTTCCGAAACTGTCAGGTGGCTAGAGCCACGGTCGGTCTTTTCTCGTGGCAACTGTGTGGATTTTCTCAAACCACATTTACACCGAAGTGTGGTATAATTCGTGTCAGGGCGGCCTCGCTTTTCTCCCGCCAAGAAACCACATCTCATCATCTCATGAGCTGTTGACTGGTCACCGAAAGTGGTGTAGAATATAGCCAGCGCCAATAGTGGTGGCCCAGCGCGCATTGTGCCCCATATCTTGGGGCCAGCCACCCAGAAATGCATGTGGCAGCAGGACACCGCCAGCCATGTACTCGCTCCGGTTCAGCCCTTGAAACCCGAGACAGGCAGCTCAACAACCCGATCCAGAACAGGCTCTCAACAGAGGTTGCGAAATGAAGAACGGGGAAGACAGGAATCCAAGGGTTCTCCTGAGAGCAGTCATAGTAATCGCTCTACTCTTGGGGAGTGTGGCTGCCACCCGTTCGCAATCTGCCGGCGATAAAGACTGCGAATACTTTGCTGAGAGCAACCACTACGTGTGCGGCAAATTCCTCGCGTTCTTCAACACACGAGGAGGCCTCGAGAGCTTTGGCTATCCTCTCACGGAAGCGTTCGACGATCCTCCACGCGGGCTGCGGGTACAGTACTTCCAGCGCTGCCGTATGGAGTGGCACCCCTACAATGCCGCCCCCTACGACGTACAACTTGGGCTGCTGATTGACGAACTGGGGTACAGCTTTCCCCCAGCCGAACCAGAGCAAATCCCCGTCTACAACAACTCTCTCCACTATTACTTCCCGGAGACAGACCACATCGTTTCGTATGCATTCCTTCAGTTCTTCAAGGAGAACGGTGGGCTGGACATCTTGGGTTATCCCCGTTCAGAGTTCATGTACGAGGACGGGTACATCGTCCAGTATTTCCAGAGAGCACGCGTGGAGTGGCACCCCGAGGCGGAAGAGGGTTCACAGATGCGCCTGACCAACATAGGGGAGCGTTACATTGAACGCTTCCCCCTCCCCGAAGACGCTGCCATACTACAGCTCACAGACCCTGTGATCACAAGGCTGGACGCCAGCGCATCGGTGCGGTACGCCACTATGGGGCGAGAAGGCACTCAGACCGTCTTCGTCTACGTGAACGACCAGCGGCACGACCCAGTTCAAGGCGCAGACGTCGCGATAGCCGTCCGCTACCCAACAGATCTCCAGACCTACACGTGCGATTCCACCAATGCCAGCGGCTTCACCAGATGCTCGTTCGAAGTCGACGCATCACCGCCCGGCGAGAAGATACTCGTTGACGTGACCGTGAGCTATGGCAACCTATTAGCCACCACACAGACTTTCTTCATCCCCTGGTGGTAGCGCACCGACCCACAAGAAAAAAGCCCGCTCAAGCGGGCTCTTTTTTTGCCAAACGCCTGCAAGCCGACCAAACAGGCACTTATCGGGAAACCACGTTGACCGTGACAGGCAGCGTGACATAGTCAACTCCCGCGCCAGTTCGCACCCGATCACCTGGAACTTCAGGATTATACAGACCCACGGCAATAGTTGCCGGTCCCGTGTACTCACGATACTCTGCATTGAACGATATCACGTGAACATCGACCACCACCTCGCCGGGGACCCATTCCATCAAGGGGCGGGCACCTCCTCCTGGCGGGCCATCATGCTGTGCAATGATGCTGCCATCGTCCTTCCGAAGATGCGTGAACACCACATAGTTTACCGGACTGCTGCTTCCCAACGCCCGCCAACTGAGGGTGAGCTGCAGAGACTCACCCGTTGCGACTTCAGCGGCAGACAGGCCATAGCTGACCAACTCTACAAAGGGCGGATCGCCGAATTGGACATATACCTCACCCGAGACAGGACCCAAGGGTAGTGAAGTTGGCTCTGGAATGGGCGTGTCGTTTAGCACTGGGGGGATAGGAGTCGGTATCGCCTCTCTGGTGGCAGACGACAATGTCGGTATTTCGATGCCAGGCGTGGAAGTGGGAGATGGTGTACCGGCAGGTGTGCGAAGCGCCAGGCCTGTCGGCGCGGGCGTTGTGTCTCCCACGGGAATGGGCAGGTCAGGCAAGACGATTGTGACAACGAAAAAGATGGATGCCCCAATGAGGACAAAGATCAACACCATCGCCCAGGCCTGCACCGCCCGCGAAGTCGCAGCCTCTCGCTCAAGCGTAAATAGGGCGAGCCTGTGCTCCCGATGAGCGATGAGGGCACGCACAGTGTAGAAGAGGGCACCACCAGCACACACGACGTAGAAAATCCACGCATATTCTGCCAACTGCTGGAGAAGAATCGTCATAGTGCCCTCAGCACCCCACGAACGATCACCTCCAGTCGCGGCACCAACACGCGGCCAGCTTCCAGCACCTCTTCGTGAGTCGTCTCGGTTGGCAACACACTCTCAACCGGTGCGACGTTACTGATACCAGAAAGTCCCAACACCCGCGTGCCGCCATGACGGGCAACTGTGACCTCCGGCACGGTTGACATGCCAACAGCATCTGCCCCAATCAACCTCAGAAATCGCAGGTCAGCCGGCGTCTCAAAGCTGGGGCCAGCCAGGCAGATGTAGACCCCCTCACGTAAAGGCACACCTGCATTGATGGCCACTTCCTTGGCAAGCATCTGCAAGCGAACATCGTACGGCTCCGACATATCCGGGAAACGCGGCCCAAACGCATCCAGGTTGGGGCCGCGCAGTGGATTCAACCCGCCTATCCCAATCAGGTTGATATGATCGGTGATGAGCATCACGTCTCCAGCTTTGAATTCGGGGGCCAGTCCTCCGGCCGCATTGGTCACAATCAAAACCTCGATTCCCAAGACCTGCATCACGCGCACCGGGAAGGCCACCTCCGCCATCGAATAGCCCTCGTAGTAATGCGCGCGTCCCTGCATCACCACGACGGCTTGCCCCTCCAGCCGCCCGACAACCAGACGACCTGAGTGTCCCTCCACGGTCGTCACAGGAAAATGGGGGATCTCGCCGTAGGGGATGACCGCACCACCTGTGACCACACCAGCCAGCGGATTGAGACCGGAGCCGAGAATCAGCCCAACTCTCGGCTGGAGTTGGGTACGCTCCCGAACCACCCCTGCAGCAGCCTCGAAATGCGCTTGCGTGAAGAACCCAAGCATCAGCAGTTCCCCGGCAATCCTAAATCCTGTCCAGCAACTTGCGCCTTTTTTTCTCAAACTCCGCGCCGGTGATCAGACCCTTCTT
>DAOUDX010000398.1:0-52460 GCA_034430835.1 Anaerolineae bacterium | reverse complement strand
AGCAACAGCGCGCCACAGCTAGGCAGGGCTCAAGTGCTCCTCGCTGTCGGAGGAGCAACTCCGCATTGCGTACTGAGCGAGTTTCTGAAATCTGCATGACTTACGCCGGATGCTCACGTCCAAGCTGTATAACTACGTGTTAGTGAGCACCCATGTTCGATAACCTACATATATGCAACGTCTACCCCGATCTGTGACTCCTCAAAGCTGTCTAGAGGGCTCCTGGCCTGTCCCAGCCGCCACGAGCTCACCACCGTATACCACTGCGTCGTCGTGATGCTGCTGTGCCCCAACAGCTCCTGGATGTACCTCAGATCGACGCCCCTGTCCAACAAGTGGGTCGCAAATGAGTGCCGCAGCGTGTGGACCGTCGCCTTCGAGGTGATACCCGCTCGCCTGCACGCCCGTCTAAAGGCCCGCCGGACAGAGGTCGTCGATAGATGCGTACCCGCCGTTTGCCCTGGAAACAGCCACTCCCCTGGCCGGTACGCCCGGTAGTACTCGCGCAGCAGCTGCAGCGTCTTCTCCGCCAGGACGGTGTACCGATCCTTCTTTCCCTTGCCCCCTCTAACGCGTACTTGGCCCCGATCCGAGAGAATATCCCCTGGCTTCAATCGTATCGCCTCGCTCACACGCAGCCCTGCCGAGTAGATCACCGTCAAGAGTGTCTCGTCCCGCAAGTTGGACGTAGCCCGCAAGAGCCTCAATACTTGCCCCTCGCTCAGCACCAGTGGCACTTTCTTTGCGCTCTTGGACTTGGGAAGATGTGCCACCCGGTCCGGCTGCCCCAGTATGTCACGGAAGAGGATGGATAGCGCTGCCTGCGCCTGCCGGACGAACGAGGCCGACAGCCCGCTGTCCACTGCGTCCAGCAGGTACGTACGCACGTCTTCCCCTGCTGCCGTCTCGGGATCCCGTCGTAGCCACTTGAGAAAGCGCTGCACTTGCCGGCCGTAGGTCTCGCGAGTCTTGGGGCTGTAGCCTTGCAGTGTCATCTCCTCGTCCAGCGCCGTCACCACCTCGCGCACGCGCGCCACGTCCAGTTCCGGCGACGCGGCCTCCACTGCCGCAGCCACGACCACGCGATCGCTGGTGAACAAGGAGCGCACACGTTCGAGGGTTTCGGGGGAGTGTGGGACTGTCCAGTACTTTTCCTCAGGATGCCATCGTCGGCCGGGCACGGCTCTGACGGCCGCTACACGTTCCGGTGAATAGGGGAATCGAATGATGAGTTGGCCTGACTCCCCCGTTGTGACCTGTACCGTCCCCATCGCATTGCCCTCCATTCAGATTGTATGCCAACTTTGGTCTATGCACAAGTCCCCCGCCGGCGCCACCGGGCCAGGAGGTCGGCCACTGGCGGAACCCGCACGGCGAGCAGTAAAAGCAACACGGCCCCGGCCACCGTTGGCGCTACCCTCAACTCCTTTAAGGTCCACACATAGTGCAGCACGGCCAGCACGCTCCATTCGTCGTTGCCCCTAGGCAGGAGCGGGGTCGCGCCCGCAGGCCGTCGTGCCAGGTGAAGAGCGTTCGTGGGGCAGGCCAGCGTGCACACGCCGCAGCCGATGCAAGCCTCGTCATCGCCGGCGGCCTGCACTATGCCTTCAACGCGTCGCCCGCCTTCGTTACCCCCACCACCTCCTGTCCCCCCGCCGCCTCCTGTCCCCCCGTCGCCTCCTGCACTTCCTGTGCCGCCGGCACTTCCCGTGCCGCCTCGGCCGCTTCCTCCTCCCCCGCGGTCACCGGGTGCAGTTTTTCCGGGTCATCGATGTGGTCGATAAAGAGGATGCCGTCGCAGTGGTCGATCTCGTGCTGGAACACGCGCGCCAGCAAGTTCTCCGCCTTGATCCGCACCGGCTTGCCGTACCGGTCCCGCCCCTTGACGGTGACCCAGCAGTACCGCTCCACGTCGCCCACCAGCCCGGGGATGGAGAGGCAGCCCTCGATACCTTCCTCCGTCTCGCGCGACCTGCGCGCCAATTGTGGGTTGACGACGCAAAAGAGCTTGCCCGCATTGGGGTCGGGGGTCTCTTCCTCCTCGCCAGAGGCCTCGTCCGGTTCGGGCAGTTGCACGACGATGACGCGCTCCGGCGCGCCGACCTGGATGGCCGCCAGGCCGATGCCATTAGCCTCGTGCATCGTCTCCACCATGTCGTCGATCAGGCGCTGCAGGTCTTGGCGCACCTTCTTCACCCGGCGCGATTTCTTGCGCAGCCTCGGATCGTCGTACACCACGATTGGACGGGTAGGCATTGGTCACGTCTCCTGGGGTTGGGATGGGGAGGGCGGCTGGGGCGCGGGGGGCGTCGGGCCGCGGATCTGATCGTAGACGGTGAACCAGTCCAGCAGCTCGGAGCGGCGGCGGTCGGCCTCCTGCTGGCGTTGCTGCGCCCGGAAGGCTCCCACGCGGCGAAAGATCTCGGCCTGTACCCCGCGCGGGTCGTGGACGTGGTCGAAGGTAAAGGGATCGGCTCCGGCCGTCTCGATCGTCACCGACCCATAGTCCAGCACCCGGGCCACGAAACCGGGGATCTCCAGGTTGATGTCCTGGATGACGCCCAGGCTGGCCTCGCGGCGCTCCTCGCGCAGGAAGAAGGGCTGCCGCTCGACGTCGATGATGCGCGTCGCCGTCACCTGGTAGATGTCGTTCTGCCAGTCGTCGAACCGCCACAGCCACCACGGAAATAAAAAGACCATGACGATCCCGTATCCCAGCAGGATCAGCACCTGGTTCCCCTGGGCAAAGTACAGCACGGCGATGACGACGAGCGTGAGGGCGGCGATGAGCAACGTGGGCAGCCCCAGCGGGCCGATCAGGGTGATCCAGTGCTTGCGCCAGGTGATGGTGTCTCCCTCCTCGTGGCGCATCGGCGGGAGGAAATATCGCAGGGGGCGCAGGGCGCTATCGAGCCACGGCGGCAGCGTCAGTTGGAAACGCCCTTTCTTTTCAGCGGATGGAGGCTGCGAGGCAGCTTCTCCCGCCGGCGCTGCAATGTCGAAGCGATCGCGCATCGTATCGAGGATGGCGGCCCGCTCCTCGGCCTTGGCCCACGCCTGCGCCCGCTGGATCTGCTCGAAAATCGCCTCCCGCGTCCCCGCCGGATCTCTGATCTGGCGAAAGACCACGTGCACCCGCTCGCCGGCAGTCTCGATGATCAGATCACCAAGGTTGTACAGTTGCGCCAGCATCCCGCTCTTCGACTGTTGAATGTCCTGGATGGCGTGCAGGGGGGCCTCGGCGCGGGCTTCGCGCCCGAACGGGTGGCGCTCCTCGTGAACCACCCGCTTGTTGGTCACGACGTAGTTGTCGTTCAACTGATCCCTGATCAGATACCAGGAGAATCCCCCGCCGCCCGCTGAGATGAGCACGCCGACGACGAGAACCAGCTTGCCCAGCAGAGTCCCCAAGTTGACGGCGCCGTACCCGAAACACGCCAGGCCAAAGAGGGCGATCAGGATGGGCGCAAAGAGTTGTTGGCCCAGGATGATGTTGTGCTTGTGCAGGTTGATGATGACGATCTCGTCGTCGTCCTGCCAATCGAAGCGCGGGGCGCGCAGCTTCCTGGCGACCTCTCCCTCCAGCTTTAGCGATCTGAGGGCCGAGGGATGGGCCCGCAGGAACTGCACGAACTCGTCCCTATCCAGGGATAACAGGACGGTGTCCTGGGTGGCCTCTATCGTCGCGTCGTGCGGCTCGCCCAGTAGAAGCGAGGTCCTGCCGAAAAAGCTTTCGGGACCCAGAGTGGCGCGTTGCTCCTGGCCCTGGGGATCGACGTGCCTGGCGAGCAACTCGCCGCTCTTGACAAAGTAGGCTTTCTGGCCGGGTTGCCCCTGGCGGAAAACCTCGTGCCCCTTTGCGAGATCTTCCCGCTCGAACAGATCGGCCAGAGCGTCGAGGTCGCTGCGCCTGAGTCTCTCGAACAGCTCGATCCGCTTGAGCGCGCCGATGGTGATCTCGGCCATTTCAGACTCCTCCCCGCGTAATTTTAGCACATAACCGACAAATGACCAATGACCAATGCCCGGCGTTGTCATTGCGAGGGCGCGGTCGAACGCGAAGCGTTCGCGCGCCCGAAGCAATCTCCGAACAGCGAACTGAGATTGCGCAGACGCTCAGCGTCCGCCCACGCTCTTCGAGCGCTCGCAATGACACATGCGATACTGTCGAAGCAATCACTGGCCAATGACCAATGCCGGACGACCGGTGCCGGAGGGCGGGCTACGGAGTGGAGAGGTGGAAGGTGCCGAGGGGAACGGCGTGGCCGAGCTGGAGTCGCTCGTCGAGCGGGGGGAGCGGGGCCTGGGTGAAGTGGTCGTAGACGACGAGGCGGCCATCGGCTGGGACGGACGGAGCGTCGTCGGGGATGGTCAGCCGGTGCGGGTCGAAGACGGCCGAACCGTGGATCCACTTGAGGGTGGGGATGGCGCCCATCGCCGGCACAGTGTCGTCCCCTTCCCGCCAGGCCCAGGTGGCGTCGGGGTTGATCCCGATCAGGGACGTGGAGACGATATAGTCTCTTTCCAGGGGTCGCCCGCCGAGGAAGCGAAGGTTGAGCGTGATTTGCTCTCCCGGCTCCAATCCGTCCTCCGGTCCGTCGCACCCCACCAGCACCAGGCTGTCACCGAAGGGGACGTAACGCTCGCCGGAGCCGGGCTTGGGCAGCGGGGCGGTGCCGCCGAAAAGCAGGTTCCAACGGCGGGGTCGGTCGCCGTCGAGCAGGGTCACCCGCGCGGGCGCAGCGGCGAGGTCGAGGGCGATGGTAGCGTACTGGCCGCGCGCCAGCTCTGGGACGCGCCCTTGCCCGAGCGCCGCGCCGTCCCTATCCTGGAGTTGCACGTCGGCCTCCGCGCCCGGCCCCGCCCAGTGCACGTAGGCGCGCACCTGGCCGGGTACGCCGCTGTCATAGTCTACGCCGATCAGCGTCGGCCCGCCGCTGAAGCGCACGTAGGTAGGATGGGTCGTGACGGGCTGCAGCGTCGAGGGCCGGATGGCCACCGTCGCCAGCCGCAGCGCGTCGGCCCCGTCCCCGGTCGTGAGCCGGCCCTGGGGCGTGTACGCGCCGACGGTCAAGGCATAGTCGTCCGGCAGCGCGTGGAGCAGCGGGTAGATGGCGAACCGCTCGACGACGACCTCGCCGGCGGCAAGACGTCCGGCCGGGTGGCCGGCGTCGCGCATGCTGCTCCACAGTTGCCCGTCGTAGCCGATGAGCTGGGCGAAGAGGGAAAGATCGGTCGTCGGCGTGACGGTCGACGACCAGGCCAGCGTCAGCACCAACGGGCGGGAGGGCTCTGTCTCGTCCGACGCCAGCCGATAGCCCAATAGCTTCACCTGTCCGCCCAGCGTCACGTCGAGCGGCGCCAGGCCGGCGGGCGGCGCAAAGCTGGGCGTGGCGCGCACCAGGAACGCCTGGCCGAAGGGTTCGAGGCGATAGGGTAGCTGGCCGTATTCCTGCTCGTAAAAGTTGGTGGCGAGGACGGGCCGCTCCGGGGCATACTTTTCGATCCGCTCCACCCAGTTCTGCGCCAGCGAGTATCCCTGTGGAAAGACGTACTCGAGGTCCACGTCAGGGCGCAGCCCTTCGATCTCTTGCAGGTAGCGCAGCGGTGTGAACCAGTGCCAGTTGGCCAGGATGACGGCGTCCTTTGGCGCGTCGCGCAGGAGCGTTTCGGCGTACTCGCGACCGTCGTGGCTCCGGGCGAGCACCTGGTAGCCTGGCAAATGCACGAGAAGGTTCGCGATGCCAGCGGCGAGGATGATGGCGGATGCCAAATGACGAATGACGAATGACAAACGGCCCAAGGCTCTGGTTTGCTGGCTCGCTGCCCCGCTGGTTCGAGATTGGAGACTTCGTCGTGAGCGCTCAGTCGAACGATGGGAGACTGCGCCGATCGGGGCCGCGATCAGAAGCGCGAGCGGCACGTACGCCGGCATCAAGTACTCGACCGTCTGGGGGGCGCGGTAGGTGAGCACGATGATGGTGTGGAGCACGGAGCTGCCGATCAGGAGCAGCGCCAGCTTGCGGTCGCGCCAGAGGGCGAGCAGTGCACCGCTGGCCGCGGCCAGCAGAAGCACGCCGTTGTACTGAAAGCGCAGCAGCGTGGGCAGGATCGCCAGCCGGTCGAACAGGTTCAGGGCGAACATGTCGCCCTCGAAGCCGAGCCCCAGGAAGTGGAAGATGAACCCCCTGAGTGTGGCCAGTGCGGGGCCGCCGCGCAGCGGCAGATAGGCCAGCGGCAGCAGGCCGAGGGCGAAGGCTCCGATGGGCTTGAGCCAGCGGCGTGGTTGGCGCAAGAGAGTCGGGTCTGCCAGGATGAGATAGGCGAGAAAGGGGATCGCAGGCAGGGCCATCGAAGCGTAGTGGTGGGTAAGTCCAAGGGAGAGAGAGAAGGCGAACAAGGTGAGGTAGCGATCTGCAACCTGCGGTCTGCGATCTGCGATCTGCAATCGGTATTCGATCAGCGCGTACACACATAGAGCGACGAAAAACGCAGTCAGGGGCCGTATGCTGGCCCGCGTTCCCGTGGCCCAAAAGCTGGTGGCGGAGCCGAGCGCCAGCGCCGCCGCCAGCCCACCCCAGACCGAGCCGGTCATGCGGCGGGCGGTTTGGAACGCCAGCGCGATGGTGGCGGCTGCGGTGAGCGCCGAGAAAAAGCTCACGCGCCAGGCAGGGCTGGGCCCGAGCGGCGTGTGGGCGAAGAGCCAGCCCACCATCGTGTAAAGTGGGTAGCCCGGCGGGTGCGCCACGCCGGCGGTCGCGGCCACCCACTGGAACTCGCCCGAGTCCTCGGGCAGCACGTCGGGCATGAGGGTGACGGTGTAGAGGAGCAGAGAGACGAGGAAAACAACAAGGGATAGGTGATAAATGACAAGATCTGCAAATCTGCGAGCTTGACTTGACCCGCGATTTGTGTCTTGTTTGTTAGTGCCGCCCGCTGTCTCTCTCCTTATTAGCAATCGGTTGCCGCACCGCATCTTATCTCATCCATACACATCCCGGCGATGGCCGACCTTCAAGATAAGAAGCCTTTCGGCAGACCAGTCTATCTGATAGATGATCCGGTAGTCGCTGATGCGGTATTTGGAGCACCCCTTCCATTCCTCTCCTTTGAGCGACTGATGGCGCAACAGATCTACGTTTTCGCCCATCCAGGCGAGTTTGTCGAGGATACGTGTTTGAATACCTGGATCGAGGTGCTTTATGTCTGATTGTGCTTCAGGTACTAGGATGACGTGGAATTCGCTCATTGACCGATCTGGCCGCGGAAGGTCTTGAGATCGGTGCCCTCTCCCGCACGCGCCTGTTCTAGTGCATGTCTAAGGGAAGCTGCAAACCTTGCCTGGAGTTCAGCTTCTTCCTCTTCCTGTAAACCTGCCCATGCGTCTACTAGTTGAGTAAGCCAGACCTCAAGGCGTCTATCGATGGTGCGTTCGATCAATTCCTCGAATTCCCTCGTTGATAGTTCCTCCAGAGCTCTTTCCATTCCATTTGCCTCGTTCTTTCATGCGTTTGACTTGTGTTCTGGCTACCTGACACTTTTGACAAAAGGCTATGATCTTGTCACAAATGACACGGGTAGACGGATTTCGCGAATGCTTTCTGGTTGATATTCAACAAAATCCGTGTCACTTGTTGATTCGTGCTATTCGTGATTCAGACTGTCAGGTAGCCTAGACTTGTGTTCATTATACCCTCTCGATCTGCAATCCGCAATCTAGGCCATCGCCTCTTGGTAGGCAGCGAGCGTCTCCCGTGCGGTGCGCTCCCACGAAAACCGGGCAGCCTGGGCCAGCGCGCGGCGGCTCAGGTCAGCGCGGAATCCCTCGTCGGTCACCAGCCGGATCAGCACCTCCGCCATGCCCTCGACGTCGTCCGGCGGCAGCAGCACCCCGCCGTCGCCCAAGACTTCGGGGATGGAGGAGACGTCGCTTCCCACGACCGGCGTGCCGCAGGCCATCGCCTCCAGCGGCGGCAGACCGAACCCCTCGTACCGGCTGGGAAAGATGAGGGCCACCGCGCCCCGGTAGAGCGCGGGTTTATCTTTCTCGTCCACAAAGCCGATGAAATGCGCGAGCTGCGTGTCGAGCCCTTGCTCGCGGGCCAGTCGGCGCGGGTCGGGTGCGAAGGGAGTGTCTTGTGCCGGCAGCCGTCCGGCGACGACCAGCGGGCAGTCCGCGCCGATGGTCGGTGCGGCGCGGCGGTAGGCGTCGATGACCGCCGCGACGTTCTTGCGCACGTCGAAGCCGCCCAAGTAGAGCACGTACCGCTCCGGCAGGTCATACTGTGCCAGGGTATTGCCCCGCCTCCGGCTCTCTCCCACGGTAGGGGAGGGTTCCGTCTGAGCGTGCCGTTGGCCTGCGCTCTTCCCCCTCGTAGGGGGGAGTTGGGGGGTGTATTGCCTCCCTGCGGCCAGATAGATCGCGCGCACACGCGCCTCCGGCAAGTGCAGGTGGGCCACGATGTCCCGTCGTGAGGCTTCCGAGTCGGTGAGCACCAGGGACGCGCTCCGTGCGGCGCTGCTGACCAGCGCCGTGTACAGCCGCACCGACGGCCCGCCCCGATACTCGGACAGCAGCAGCGGGATCAGATCGTGGATGGTGACGACGGTGGGGCTGGAGGGACGTAGCGGCGGCGCCCAGTACGGCACGTGAGCCACGTCCGCACCAAGGCGACGGCAGGCGCGCGGAAAGGTGACTTGCTCGAACCATACTTTGTACAGGTTAGCTGGTAGCCGGTGGCGACTGGCTATTGGCTGATTTCGAACGTTTGAGATTTGAGATTTGAGATTTGTGATTTCTCTGTCGGGTGCGACTAGTACGATCTCCAGGTCTGGTGCGATCTTGGCTAAATGCTCCACGAGGCAACGGGCATACTGCCCACTGCCGGTCGTGGGGCTATCCCAAAACCAGGCGTTGAGCGCGATGCGCATCAGTCTCCGTAGCCGTCGGGGTGCGAGCGGTGCCACGCCCAGGCATGCTCGACGATGGTGCGCAGTTCGGGATACTTGGGTTCCCAGCCCAGCTCGCGTCGGATCTTGTCGCTGCTGGCGATCAGCGTGGCCGGGTCGCCGGGTCGGCGGTCTCCGATCTCAGCCGGTATGGGGTGGCCGGTCACCTCGCGGCAGGTCTCGATCACCTCTTTGACGGTGAATCCCTGGCCGTTGCCCAGGTTGTAGGTACGGCTGCCCTGGTCGAGGGCGCGCAACGCCAGGATGTGAGCCTGCGCCAGATCGACCACGTGGATGTAGTCGCGCACGCACGTGCCGTCGCGGGTGGGATAGTCGTCGCCAAAGATGGTGACCTTCTCCCGCTGGCCCAGTGCGACCTGAAGGGTGAGGGGGATGAGATGATATTCAGGCGTGTGGTCCTCGCCCCGCTCGCCGGTCGGGGAAGCGCCGGAAGCGTTAAAGTAGCGCAGAGCCGCGTAGCGGAAATCGTAGATGTGGTCCAACCAGTAGAGTATGCGCTCCAGCATATACTTCGACTCGCCGTATGGACTGCCGGGGACAATACGTTCCTCTTCGTCGATGGGCATGCGCTCCGGATCGTCGAACAGGTTGGCGGTGGAGGAGAGGATGAAACGGCGCACACCGTGTTCGACCGCCTCTTGGAGCAGGTTGAGCCCGTTGGTGACGTTTTCTCCGACGTACTTGAATGGCAGCTCCATAGACTCGCCCGGCAGGGTATACGATGCAAAATGCATCACCGCCTCAATGGCGTGGCCGTCAAAGATGGCCTTCACGTCGGCCTGGTTGGCGAGGTCTCCTTGGACAAAAGCTGCCTTGGGGTGGACGGCGGCCCGGTGGCCGTAGTACAGGTTGTCAAAGACCACCACGCTGTCGCCTTGTCTGATCAGCTCTTCGGTGACGATGCTGCCGATGTAGCCAGCGCCGCCGGTGACTAGGATATTCATCGTTAGCCTCCTCGTGCTGTGTTTTGAGATACCCGTCGATCAACGCCACACTTTGTAGCCTGTGTCGTGAAAGGACTGCGCTGCTGTAGCAGGTGACAGCGGACGTCGGGTAGCAGGTCGTTCCTGCGCAGGGTTTCTTGGGCCAGTGCTCGTGTAAACAGCGTCGGCACAGCGGGGCGTATTGTACAACGAACGCGGCAACTTGGCTAGTCGCTTCCCAGGTGTCCCTTACCCGGTCTAGCGGATGAACCGAGAATAACACGACAAACGTGCAATGCCAGAAATTATCGCCCCTCAAAAGACGATCAAGGCTGTTTTTTCGCTAGAGCCAGTTCTCAATGCAGCCAACAGCCTGGAGTTGCTCAACGAAGTCGAGCAGTTCTCGGGCTTCAACCCTGACACAATTGTGGCGATGGATAGAATGCACGAGCTGTTTGCGGAGGCCGAGCGCGCACGCTTGGTGCGGCTGATCAGGGCCAACCGGCCCAGGCGATGGGATCGCGTCTTGGCGGGCATCGGTGGCCTTCTGATCTCCGTTGGGGAGAGGCTGCGCGCACGACGTGCACCGGCAGTAAAGCAAACCTGTGAGGTGTGCTGGGACGACCATGCATAGTCGCCGGATACACCGGCCGAACATTTTCCTTTTCCGTGGCAAGCACCCGTCGCTCTTGCGGCGGGTGTTTGCTTTCTGTTTCAGGTCGGCTATAATCATACTGCCGCCAGCTATTGGTGGAGGAGATCATGGCGAAAACACGACACATGTGGTCCAAGGCTCTCGTTCCATTAATCTCGCTTTTCTCTGTCGCTTGCGGTGTGTTGGCGGCGATGCCTGGCTCCACAGTCATAGTCACGACGACTATTCCACCGACTGGGGAAGCCCCCCCGATTACGCAGGAGTTGCCGTCGGTGATTCCTACCATCGTGGACGATTTGGGGAAGCTGGCCTACGTCCAGGGTGGGGATATCTGGGTTCGCCACCTGCCGGATGGAGAGCCGCGGCAACCCACGACGGATGGCAGCAACCAGGGGCCACGTTGGTCGCCATCAGGCGAGTGGTTGGCCTTTTGGAAGGCTGGTTCTCAGGTTTGGCTGATGCGCGCCGATGGGAGTGAGGCTCGCCCCTTGGTCGAAGGGGCTGACGTATCCATCTTTGCCTGGGCTCCGACGACGGACCGGCTGGCCTACGTCACCGACGACGGCGGATTGCAGGCTGTCAATGCCGACGGCGCATATCCGGCGACCTTGGTTGTCTCCGAGCCTGGCCGGAGTAAGGTGGGCCACGTTGCCTGGAGTCCTGATGAGATCCGGATTGCCTATGAGTGGTGGGAGCAGTCCGAGTCTCTGCATTATCAAGGCTTGTGGGAGGTGTCAGCCGATGGGGGGGAGCCGAGGGAGCTCTACGACAGTGGGGTGCCGGGGAAGGGAGAGGTTATCCTGGCCGGGTGGAGCGGCGACGGGCGCTTTCTGCTGTTCTGGCAGGGCCCAATTCCCTCGGCCTCAATGCTTGCCGATGGTGTCCCTCTCTACGCGCTGCCGGTCGATGGTGGCGCGCCGGTGCAACTAGCCGAAGCCACGCTGCTCCATCCTGACTTTATCGCTCTGGATCCTACCGGCGCTGACCAAATCGCCGTCGTCGATGGAGGGTATCGTGGCTCCTGGACGAACAAAAGGCTGCACGTCATCCAGATTTCTAGCGGCGAGAGCGTGGCCGTCACCTCGCCCAATGAGGCGGTTTCTTCCCTGGCTTGGTCGCCCGACGGCCGGCGCATCGCCTACGTCGCCATGCCGGACGAGGGTGACTTGGGCGGCGGCGACGCAGCTCGCCAAGGGCTGATGAAGCGCCGCATATGGGTAGTGGACGTCGAGGATGGTTCTCCGGCCAGGCTTCTCACCGACAATTCGATGCACAGGGACGAGTATCCCCTCTGGTCCGCCGATGGAAATCACATTCTCTTTGTCCGTATGGACGGCGATGACAATGTCTCCTTGTGGCTGGTGCCTGCCGAGGGGGGCGATCCCCACCTGTTGGTGGACGGACTGGTGGTCGTGGGAGGGCCGCCCTCCAATGCCTGGTTCGGTTACTACGGCTACGTGGGCTGGCGGCCTCTCTTCGACTGGTGGCGATAGCCCGGTGGTGGGAAGTATGCTATGACTCAATCTATTCAGAAGGGGATTGTGGCTGTTTCCGGCATTCGCGTCGACCATGCCAGCGATCCGGAGGGGGTGACCGGCTGCTCGGTCGTGCTGTGTGAGAAGGGGGCCGTGGGCGGGGTCGGTCAGCGGGCGGTGCGCCCGGCCCACACCCTCTTTGATGGCGATACGCTCTTTGCGCTGTCTACGGGCCGCAAGGGTGCGGGCGTCAACTTGGTCGGCGCCTATGCAGCGGAAGTCGTGGCTGAAGCTATTGTCCGGGCTGCCCGGGCTGCCGCGAGCGCTGGCGGGCTGCCTAGCTGGCGAGATCTGCATGTCGGTGGATGAGAGAATGCGTCGGCTGCTGGTGCCCTTGGCGCTGGTGGCGCTGGCGGGCTGCGTTTCTGTTCCTGCGCCTCCTACTTCCCCATTGTTACTGCCTACGCGCGCACTGCGCGGGCCCACCCCTGCTCCCACGCCTGATGCACGAACCCATTACGAGGCGGGCCTGGCCTGCCAATCGGCGGGCGATAGCGAGTGTGCATTGCAGTCTCTTACCCAAGCCATTCAGATTGACCCCAGTTTCGTGCCAGCTTACTTGGCGCGAGGCGCTGTGTATCTTGCCCTGGGGGAGCTTGGCGAGGCGCTATCCGATGCTGACGCGGCGCTGGAGATTGACCCAGCCAGTGCCTCCGCGTACGCGTTTCGCGGCGAGATGTTGCGGCTGATGGATCAACCCCGCCGGGCGCTGGAGGATTTTGATCGGGCCGTGTCCTATGACCCTACGTTGGAGGAGGCGCTCTTTCGCTCCCGCTGGCTGGCTGCCTTGGCTGCCGAGGACGCGGATCGTCTGGTGAAGCTGAGCCGCGATTACGCCGACGCTCATCCCCAAGATCCCCTCCTCTACTATTATCGTGGCTGGGCGTTTGTGGAGAGAGGAAATCCTGAGCTTGCCATCGATTTGCTGATCTATGGAATTCAGGAAACCTCTGCCCTCCCTGCATTACTCTGGTTTGCACTAGGCTGTGCCTATTTGGAGGGTGATTCCTGGCAGGAGGCGGTTACCTCCCTCGAAATCGCTCGTGGGTTGGTCGAGGCTGGCGACACCAGCTTGGATTTTCACTCCGATCGACCCATTGCGGATCTCTTCGGCGCGCTCGGGCGGGCCTACCTGGGGGCGGGGCGCTGCGCAGACGCGCAGGCGATGCTGGAGTATGCCATCGCCGTCGGCGCCCCGGCTTCGGATTACAGGACTGCATTGACGGAGGCGCGCCGCTGTCAGACTCCGACCCCTGCTCCCACGCCTGATGCTACCACGACACCGTCGCCCTGACAGAGCTACGATGGGGACACTGAAGGCAGTACAGCCGTGGATGCAACGGGGGGGGTCTCCTTGCTCCTGTTTCCACTTGTGCTATACTAGCGCCAGCTAGTCACCAGCGCCAGCTAGTCACTAGCGCCAGTTGACCATTGGCTGCGGCTGGTGAGCCGTGCAAACCCAACAGATGTCGAGGAGGCGATTCTCATGGTAAGCAAAGACCTGCTAGAAATTCTGCGTTGCCCCTATTGTGTCAGCGGTGAGACGCGCAAGCCCGGCGATGACCCCGGACGACTCGAGTTGGTCCACGACTGCTGGCTTGTGTGCCAAGAGGCAGACTGTGGTCGCAAGTATCCCATCCGCGATGACATTCCGGTGATGCTCATCGAGGAGGGGGATAAGTGGATCGGCGTATCCGTTGCGGATTTGCCGGTCCCGCCGCCAGGCGAGTAGCCCCATGTTACAGTGGCGCGTGATCCTGCTGGCAGTGTTGGCGCTGCTGCTGCTCGTGGCCGGGCTGGCGATCCTGATCTTGCCCGATCCCTACGAGGGCCGGGTGCTTCACCAGCTCGACGAGCAACATACTGTCCGTGCTCTCGACGTTTTTGGGGGAGGACTTGTGGCCATGGGATGCGTCGTGGCCTGGTTGGCCGGCGTCGTGTGGCAGCGACGGATGTATGGCTCTTGACCACCCCGGGACCTATGTGTTGATTCTGAACCTCAGCCGACCGATAGCTATCCGCATTGGGCGTCTGGGCCGTTTTCAGTTCCCCGCCGGGTGGTACGCCTACGTCGGCAGCGCTCGCGGGCCGGGCGGACTGGCTGCACGGCTGGCGCGTCACCTGCGTTCGCCCAAACCCCTGCGTTGGCACGTCGATTATCTGCGCCCTCACGCCCAACCCGTCGAAATCTGGCACGCCGCGGGAAGCCAGAGGAGGGAGTGTGACTGGGCGCAAGCGCTTTCCCGCCTCCCCGGTGCTCTTACCCCGGTGCCTCGCTTCGGTGCTTCTGACTGCCGTTGTATCTCTCACTTGGTCTGCTTCCCTGCGCCGCCGGACGCGCGTGCCTTTACCAGCGCTGTGGGCGAACCTGTGGCACGGACGACGCTGGTTGTCTGACGTGGGGCAACAAGGCTAGGGAACGACAAAACGGCCATTGCAAGGGCGCTGCTCCGCCACGTCTGAAATCTCAAACCCAAAACAAACCTCGCCTTCTTGATTTTGACGCGCTGGGGCTGTATAATGATGCTGGTTCTCGAGTATGCCGCCCTGTAGGCGCTTGGGAGACTCCGGACTCACTTGTTCTTACCTGCGCGCTTTCGAGAGACTGCTTTTGATCGATGGAGCAAGAATTAGCCCAGGCATTGAATGAATACCTGTGTTCTCTAGAGGACGATCGGGCAACTGTCACCGACTTTCTGACCCGCTATCCACAGCATGCGCTTGCCCTACGTTCCCTCTTGGATACTATTGATCAGGTCCGCCGTGTGCCTTCCCCCGTTTCCGATCCGGCTGCTTTCGCCGCTGGAAAGCGCCAGATGCTGCGGGCCTTAGAAGAGAAGGAGCGTCGCCAGGAAGCGCCTTCTGGATTACTCGCTCGCCTCGCAGGGAGTGTTGGCCTGCGCGAAGGGAGGGCGCAAGGCGTTGTGCAGAACCGCGCGCTCGTATTTCGCCTGGCCGCAGCGGGTGCCGTGGTGCTACTGCTCGTTTTCGCTGGCATAGCTCTCCAGTCGTGGCTCGGCGCCAGCGTGAGCCGGGTGGCTACCCTGGCCTATGTGAGTGGTGAGGTGGAGATCCGACCCTCAGACGGCGACGCCTGGCAGCCAGCCGAGGCTGGTATGCAGATGGAGGCCGGAGACAGGATCCGCACTGGCTCGTCTGGTACCGCCGAGTTGGCCTTTTTCGACGGAAGCAGAACGAGCCTGGAATCTGAGACGGAGATGACTATCGCCCGAATGAGTGGTCGGCGGGATGGCAGTAGTAGGGTCATCGTCCTGCACCAATGGGTGGGTCAGGCCTACCATCGCGTGCAGCCGTTGCCGGATTCGACCTCTCGGTTCGAGGTGGAGACACCCACGGCGGTAGCCACCGTACGTGGGACAGCGTTTGTCTTGGATGTGAGCCCCGGGGGTACCACACAGGTGGTGGTCGTCGAGGGATTGGTGAACGTGAAGGCAGAGGGGGTCGTCGTTGCAGTTCAAGCCGGGTATGAGACGGTGACCCATCCGAAGCAACCGCCTGCGCCTGTTCGACCGGCCACTATCTCGCCTTCTCCGCCGGGCTTGACCAAGACGCCGCAACCGCCGGGCCTGACCAAGACGCCACAACCACCAGGTCAAACAAAGACGCCACAGCCACCAGGCTTGACCAAGCCGCCCAAGCCCACCGACGAACCCAAGCCGACCAAGGAACCCAAGCCCACCGATGAGTCTAAGCCTACCAAGCCGCCCAAGCCCACCGATGAGCCCAAGCCAACCAAGGAACCCAAGCCCACCGATGAGCCCAAGCCGACCAAGGAACCCAAGCCCACCGATGAGCCTAAGCCTACCAAGCTGCCCAAGCCCACCAATGAGCCCAAGCCGACCAAGGAACCCAAGCCCACCAAGGAGCCTAAGCCGACCAAAGAGGCGGAAACGACCAAGCCGCCCGACGACGATGACGATGGTATCTCCACGCGGAGCGGCGCACTTCTGTTTGCGGCCATGGTCGCAGGACCGTCGATTCCTATTGCATTCCCAGTGACAGCAGTACAGCGGTACATCCCGTCAGCACGGCCAGCAGCCAGAGATCGGCTCGACGCAGTGGCAACGGTGGAGACCGACCGTCGTTCGGGTCGAAGGCGCGCACAGTCGCCGTATTGACGATCTCGTCTCTATAACGCAGCGTGTTGGCCACGGTCGTGATCAGGAACAAACGCAGCGCCGTCCAGGGCCGCCGCATCCCACCCCGCAGGTAGATCGTCTGCATTGTCACTGTCACCATCTCTCGCAGCGTCCCCAGCAAATTCAGCGCCAGCGCCGTAGCAAACCCCAGCCCGCGCAATCCCATCCGGTCAAACACTGCCACAAAGTCCGAGAGTGTGAGCGAGCCAATGCCGAGGCTAAACGCCAAGGTTAGTGCGAGAGCCCGCCCGGCCATTTCCAGACCAGCCCCGAATCCCTCCCGCGAGAGGCCCAGGGGGCCCAGAGTTACGCTGGGCTCGCCGATCAGGAGCGAGCCCAGCATGACCACGGCCAGGATGAGCGCCCAGAGCCGAGAGGAGCAAAGAAGCTGTAACCCCCTCCGACTCCAGGCGAGGCCGAAGACGATTTCCACCAGCGCCAGGCTCGTCAACCACCAACCCTTGACCAAGATGCTCGTCGGCACAGCCCAGGCGGTGAACAGCAGATAGCCCCACGGACTCAGTGCTCGCCCCCGTTCGTGGTTGAGCCGCGTGTGCCCAGTCTTCGTACTACGGCATCTCCCAATTGCCAGGCACCCCATCCGCTGATCGCGCCTGCGAGCAGATAGGCCAGCAATAGGGCGATCAGGACGAGCGAGGCCGCCGACAGGTTTAGCCCCAGCAACCGGAGTAGCTGATCGCCTTGCTGGACTATCTTGCCGAAGGCTTCCGTGGCATTCTTGCCAAGCAGCAACTGGGGCATGATGAACATGTGAGGGAGATTCCAGCCCATCGCCAGTGCTCCGCCGACAATGAAAGCCCATGGGCGCGGCGTTTGGGCGATCCACAGGATGGCCTCCATCAGGAGACTCTCTACCAAAATGGCTACCACTGGCCCGATTTTGACCCCGCTGACACTGAGCAGTTTGAGAAGAGCCGTCACCGTGCCGATCAGCAGTATTGAGCCTCGCTTCGGCACAAAGTGCCGTCCCGTCAGCGCGATGGCTACACCGATTCCGCTCAGCACCAAGCCGGTCAGTGGTGTGCTTGCCAGGGGTGGGTAGACAGTGTGCAGCACGCTACCCAATGTAAGTTCGACTGCACCCCAAAGTGCGCCGAACAGCCCGATGGTTACCCAGCCGCGCAAGGTGTAAGATGACATCATGGCCTGCTCCTCTGTTTTTCAGATAGCGTCACTCCTCGCGTCTTGCCCTCTTCTATTTCCCACACCCGGTTGGCGTATCGACCCACCAGTCTTCGGTCATGTGTGATCAGTAGTACAGCTTGCCCCTCTCGATTCAATTCATTCAGAAAGTCCATCATCCGTGTGAGGTGTTGCCAGTCTTGCCCAATCGTCGGCTCGTCCAGGATCAGAAGTATTGGTCGCGATGTCAATGTGGCGGCCAGAGCAGTGCGCTGCTGCTGTCCCACGCTGAGCGCCTGCGTCGGGCGATGGCGCAGTGACACCAAATCCATCTGAGCCAACACAGCCTCCGTGTCTTTGTTCGGCTCCATCCTGAGGTTTTGTGGGCCGAAGTATACTTCTTCTTCTACGGTGTCGCACACTAATTGGTGGAGCGGATTGTGTTGCAGCAGGCCCACGTGTGGGCGCTTCCCGTTGGTGTGCCAGGTGACTTGGCCACGGCTTGGGCGGAGCAGACTGGCCAGCACGCGGGCCAGGGTGGTCTTGCCCGATCCGTTCGGCCCGACCAACGCTGCAAAGTCGCCGTGATGGAGCGTGAGCGAGCAGTCTTGGAGGATGGGATGGCGAGCATAACCGGCGGTAATCCTATGAAGTGTGACGAGGGGTTCATCGGTGGGAATCGGTGGTGGAGATGGGGGAGGTGTACAAGGCTGTACCCTTGCCAGTGTCTCGGCGGGAGGGCCGTCGGCTGCGATAGTGCCATCCACCAACCATATCAGACGGTCTGCGTAAGGAAGGAAGGGCGATAGCCGGTGCTCAATGACGACAATTGTGACTTGAGACTCACTTCGCAGGCTAGCCAGGGTGCGCGCGAGCAACCATGCTCCCTCGATATCCAGGTTGGCGGTAGGCTCGTCGAGAATCAGAATGGAAGGGCGCATAGATAGCGCAGCGGCGATGGCCACTCGCTGCTGCTCGCCGCTCGAGAGGTGGCGCACCGAGCGGTGCCGTAGGTGGGAGCTGCCCGTTGCCTCCAGTGCGTACTGCACCCGCATCGCGATTTCCTCCGATGCAAGGGCCAGGTTGCGTGGGCCAAAGGCCACCTCCTCTTCTACCGTTCCGTTGACCAGTTGCGTGGCTGGGTTCTGGAACACGATTCCGGCGCAGGTGGCGATCTGCGCCACGCTGTGTCGCTGTGGATCCAGACCGCCGATCGAAATGTGTCCCGCGATCTTAGCCGGTACGTTCTGAGGGATAAGCCCTATCATCGCGTGGGCCAGCGAGCTCTTGCCTCCACCAGAGGGGCCACCAATCAGAACAAAGGAGCCCGGCGCGATGGAAAGGTCTACACCCCTGAGCGCGTGGGCCTCAGAGTAGCGGACGTGTAGGCCGTATACCTCGATCACGACGCAATTCTCTCTCGATATGCCTGAAGCCAGCCCAGAATCGCCTCGATCTGGCGCTGTCGGAAGTCAAAGACCAGTCGGTCGAAGGCTTGAGGGTCGCACTGGGCCGCGCTGTGCTCGAGCCACTCGATACGCTTCCGACAGACCGTTTCCTGAGCCGCAATCAGCTTTTGTGCATCGTTCAAGCCGAGGGTGTGAATAAAGTACAGTTTGGCGAGGAGCTCCACCCGCAGACGGCGGATGTTCGGCACGGGTTGCTGCAGCCATTTCCAGAAGCTACCACGTCCGGAACGGGTAATGCGGTAAACCTTGCGGGTTGGGCGGTTCTCCTGGGGACTGAGTGTGGATTCAACGTGGCCAGCCTGTTCCAGCCGCTTCAGTGCGTCGTAGATATTGCCGATACCCATCTGCCAGATGCGGCCCAGTTCGTCCTGAGCGCGGCGGTGCAGGTCGTAGCCGTGCATCGGCTCTTGGCTCAGGAATCCCAAGAGAGCCTGTTCCAATGGTAGGCGTTGTTGACCACTAGCCATGCTTCTACTTCCTCGATTATTCGCAGGATTAATATTCACTTGATGAGTATTATAGGCGAGTAGACCTGAGAAGTCAACACGCTACTCGGGTGCCCATTCATGGTTTGCACACTTGAGAGGCTCTTTGATCGAAGAAGCAGACTTCTTGAATGGTAGTCCCAGCCTGATGACTTGGCTGGGAAGCAGGTCCATGGCAAAGGCCACCGGGCAGCCGGCCGAACACTTGCCGCACTGATTGCAGGCCAAGAGCTCTTGCCCGCTGATGTCTATGACTCGGCGCAAAGTCGCTCTGCAGCTTCTCCGCCGACAGACTGATCCTCACGACGTAACTCTCCGACCAGTTGAGGATGTGCACACTATACGACAGGCCCAAGCCTGCGCCAACGTGGGCGTGCGTTGGTTTGGGAGAGGTCTTCTCTCTAAGGTCGAGATTGGGCTTCGTTGCGCTCAACCCAACCATGGATCGCTGCAGCGTGAGCGTACCCAGGTCGATCCTCCGACAAGCTCAGGACAGGCCAGACGCGCCAGCCGGTCCTCACGCTCTCCTTGCTCTACCGACTCTGGTCACGCCCAGTTCAGTCCGACTCGGTATACAGCCGCACCTGTAGACTGTGAAACTCCCACCGGTCGAGCAGGTCGAGTTCCTCCTCCAAGGTCGAAGGGATCAATCCTCCCGGATCGGCGTACCACTCGTGGCTGTAGACCAGCCACACTTGCCCGCGATCCTGCACGAGCGCCCGCAGTCGAACCAGGTCGCTGACGGTCATCCTGGGCTCCAAGACACCCCGCTCGAACAGATCCACCGGCACGCCGCGCTCCGCCACAGGGCGGATGCGCAGGCGATGGAAGTAGTAGTCGAAGGGAATCTGGCCCCAGGCAGTATTGAAGAGGACGAGATCGTCTGGCCCCGCCCGCTCCGCCACGAGCGTTGCCGCGTCATCCCACTCCTCCTCTTCAAAGTGAACGTAGTAGTTGTGCAAGGAGAGGCCGTTGAGCGCCAGTATCATCAGCATGGCGACAAGCACATAGGGCCAGCGGCGCAGCCGGAGGACGCCTGCCGCCAACAGCACGTAAAACGGAATCGAGGCCCAGATGAGGGTGCGATCGTAAAAGATAGGGCGGCACAGGCTAATCAGCCATTCTCCCACGATCGGCGTCGCAAAGACGATGAGCAGGAACGCGAGGCGCGCCGGACTGCGGCGAAGTCGGGCTATTCCCAGCGCCACCAGGCCTGCGTACAGCAGCCCCGCCGCACCAAGGACGACGGGCAGCGGCGGCAGAAGATCGCTCGCAAAGACACCCACGGTACCGACGATGGTCATCCAAGTGGGGGCGGGGATCCAGAACTCGCGGTAGACGCCGGCGGCCTGAGCGACGAGGGCGGGGAGCCAGGGGAGCCACAGAAGGCACACAGCCAGTTGGGCCAGGAGCCAGTTACGCAGGAAGAGGGGAGACACGGCAACAGGGAGACAGGGAGACGGAAGGACAGAAGCTCGCCGAACCAGAAGCAAGCCAAAGACAAGGAGGTTGGCGGCGATGGGTAGAAAGATGGCAGTGTTGTGAGTGAACAGGGTCGCCGTGGTGAAAACCACGTAACCCAACCACGCCAGATCGGTGTCGATGGCTCCCAGTGGAGGGCGGCGGCGAGTCGTGCGCCAAGCGCGCCAGAAACTCACGAGTTGCCCACCCGGGGATTCGCCGGTCGCACGGGGATCGGTCAACAGGCGGGCCAGGGCATAGAAAGTCAGGGACGCATTCAGCGCCAGCAGCGCGTACATGCGTGCTTCCTGGGCCAGACGCACGTGAAAGGGGGAGACGGCCAGGATCAGCGCAGCCAGTAGACCGACCCGCTCGTCGAGCAGGCGGCGGCCTAGTAGATAGATCACGGGGATGGTCAGCGTGCTGCACGTGCCAGAGAGCGCCCGCACGGCGGCCTCGCCATCGCCCAGGCACATCCAAGCGTGAAGCAGCGCATAGTAAAGCGGCGGGTGCTGGTCGATGCGCACCAACCAGCCCAGCACCTCGCCCACAGGCTGCCTGCCCATCCAGACGCTGAACGCCTCGTCGAGCCACAATCCTTCGCTGCCGATACGGTAGAAGCGCAAGAAGCCGCCGAGAGCGATAATCGCCGGCAGTAGTAGCGCGTCGTACACCGCGAGTCTACGCTTCACGAGCGAGATCCCGTTCGGCCAGGAGCGCTTCGTAAAGCGCCGCGATGTCAGCGACCATCTGGCGCGCGCCGAACTCCTCGGCTCGCGCACGGCCGGCCTCGCCCATCCTGCACGCTAACGCCGGATCGTCCAGGAGCCGCAGCAGGGCATCGGCCATCGCCTGGGGGTCGCCCGGCGGGGTGAGGAGGCCGTTGACGCCGTCGCCCACCGCCTCGGCGTTGCCGTCTGCCGCCGTGGCGACGATGGGCAAGCCGGCAGCCATCGCCTGAGGCAGCACGCGGGGCAGCCCTTCCCACAGGGAGCTGAGGGCAAAGATATCGAAGCTATGCAGCAGATCGGGCACGTCGCGCCGCAGGCCGGTGAGATGGAAGCGATCGATAAGGTCTAGGGCAGCTATCCGCGCCTCGACCTCGGCTTGGAGAGGGCCGCCGCCCACGACGACAAAGTGCACGTCGGGCCGGGCGGCCGCCACTTGCGCCGCCGCCTCCACGAAATCGAGGGGGGCCTTCTGGGGCGAGAGGCGCGTCACTGTGCCCACCACCGGCGCGTCCCGGGGAATGGACAGCTCGGCCCGCACGGCCTCGCGCGGGCGAGCCGGTTCGCGGAAGCAATCCAGCTCGATGCCGCTGCGAATGGTGACGTACTTTTCCGGCGTGGCGATGCCGTCAGCCAACCCTTTCTCGACGTTGCGAGGTGAGACAACGACGAGCCGGTCAGTGATGCGCTGGGTGATTTGCTCCAGCAGAATGTAGGCGCGGCGCACCAGAGGATGCTGGCGCTCGTGGTGGCCCCAGCCGTGAACGGTGTGGACGATGATGGGAACACCGGCCAACCAAGCAGCCCACCGCCCCAGAATGCCTGCCTTGCTACTGTTGGTGTGGACGATGTCGTATCGGCCATGCCTGATGAAGTGGGTCAGGCGGGCGAGCACCAACAGGTCTCTGGCGGGATTGACCTCGCGCACCAGCGCTGGCTCGATGGTCAGCGGAACGCCCTGAGCGCGCACGGCCTTGATCAGGCTGCCCTCGGAGCCGGTCTGCGGACCGGAGAGGACGTGCACGTCGAAGCGCGCCCGGTCGAGCATGGCGGCGACGAGCATAACCGTCTCTTGTGCACCGCCGACGATGAGGCGGGTGATGACCTGTAGCACCCTGATCCGGGACATCGGATCACTCATTCCCCCGGCGCTCGATACCAATCGACTGTCCGGCGCAGTCCTTCGCGGAGATCCACTTCGACGCGGTAGCCCAGGGCTTCCTGGGCAGCCGCGATGTCGGCCAGCGAGTGACGTACGTCACCGGGGCGCGGGTCGATGTGGACAGGCTCGATTTGGGCGCCCAGGATGCCGTTGAGGATAGCGATCATATCCAGCAGGGTATGGCGCTGCCCGCAGGCGACGTTGAACATCCGCCCGGCGACGCCGGGGGCAGTGGCGGCCAGCAGGTTGGCGTGCACCACGTTGGCGACGTAGGTAAAGTCGCGGGACTGCAGCCCATCGCCGTGGACGGCGGGAGGTTCGCCCCGCAGCATCGCGGCGATGAACAGCGGAATAACAGCGGAATACTGAGAGGTCGGATCCTGCCGCGGGCCAAAGACGTTAAAGTAGCGCAGGCACACCGTCTCCAGCCCGTGCACTGCGGTAAAGGCCTGGCAGTAGTACTCGCCCGCCAGCTTGGAGACGGCGTAGGGAGACTTGGGCCGAGGGCGCATATCTTCCCGCTTGGGAAGTGTGGGGGTATCGCCGTACACCGAGGACGAGGCGGCGTAGACGACGCGCCTCACGCCCGCCTCGTGGGCGGCGATCAGCAGGTTCAAAGTGCCGGTGGCGTTGACCGCGTGGGTAGCGAGAGGATTATCAATCGAGCGCTGCACTGAGGGCAAGGCGGCCTGATGCAGGATGGTGTCCATGCCTTCGACGGCCTGGCGCAAGGCGGGCAGATCGCACAGATCGCCCTCGACGAGCTCGACGTGCCCGGCGACCAGGGCGAGATTCTCCCGTTTGCCGGTGCTAAAGTTATCGAGCACGCGAACGCGCTCGCCGCACCGCACGAGTTCCTCCACAATGTTGGAGCCGATGAAACCGGCCCCGCCGGTGACGAGGTATTGGGTCAAGTGATCCTCCTTAATTCCGAAGATGTTCCCTCATCGGCCAAAGCCCATACACAGCCAATCCTATCAGGTAGGGCATAATGGTAGCAGACAGGCGCGCAAATGCAAACACGGCCACGCTGACGCCCATAACGCCTATAACAGACACCAACAGCGCCAACGCCCACGAGCGGCGACGTAACGCGCGAACGATACCGGGCAGCGCTGCCAGAGCCACTGGAAACTGCAACGCACCGGTCAGAACACTTTTTGACGCATCGGCGGCCAGGTACCAAAAGGTCAGACTTTGCACGGCGAGCTTTTGCAGCACGAGTAGTGGATGGGCCCGCACATCGTCCAAGGCCGCGTGGAGCAGGATGCGGTCCACGGTCAGGGGATCGTCAGGGGGTCCGATGCCCAGGGAGGTGTAGAGGTTTTGGGCGTCTTGCATCGCGTAAGCTTTCAGGTCGGCGTAGGAGAGCGGAGATTGCAGCCAGTGACGCGCGAACCCGTTACCCAGGTAAAAGTTGTACCCGCCGTTGGCATGGATCGGCAAGAACTCACCCGTCAGCGTCCAATTGCGCCGCGTCCAGGGAACGATCAGCGCGGCGGCGGCCAAAGTGAATAGCAGAACCCAGCGCCACACCTTGCC
This sequence comes from Anaerolineae bacterium, assembly GCA_034430835.1. Classification (GTDB taxonomy): domain Bacteria; phylum Chloroflexota; class Anaerolineae; order B4-G1; family B4-G1; genus JAFGED01. The sequence continues at coordinate 28,227 of DAOUDX010000398.1, read as the reverse complement.
CCGAAAGCGGAGCAGCAGGAAGAGCGGCGTCAGCAGGACGAAAACCAGCGCGATTCCCTTGCTTAAGGCCGCGATGCCTGCCATCCCGCCGCACAGCAGCGCCCGTGGTGCTGTCGGGGTTTGGAGGAGTTCGATCAGCGTCAGGGTGAAGCCCGCCAAGACGAACGTGAGAAGCGTCTCGGTCCACAGGCGCGGCGTGTACCAGACCAGCATCGGGTAGAGGGCGCAGGCCAATCCCGCCCAGCGCGCCACTGGCTCTCCTAGGGTTCGCCGGAAAATGATGTAGAGCAGCACACACGTGAGCGCAGCCAAGAGACACTGAGCTGCCTGTATGGTCCAGATGCGGTAGCCACCTGTCAGCCATGAGATCAGAGCGACGAAGGCCGGGTAGAGGGGGGCTTTCTCAATCGAGTCGAAGCGACCGGTCTCGTACAGCACGCGCCCGGCGCTGCCGTAGCCGTCGGGGTCGAGCAGCGTGACGCCGCTACCCGTCAGATGGGGAAAAACGGCGAAACAGAAGACCAAGTTCAAAACCAGGTTGAGGACGAAGAGAAGCACCGCCCAGTTTTGGGGTCGAGGGAACTGGCGTAGATCCATCCGGTTCTTCCTCACTCCCCGGGCCAGTGACAACGATAAACGATCAAGACATCCCCTCCTCCGATCGTCACGTCGTTTCCGCCAGTATAGACGTGAGTGTAGACCGGCTCGAACAGGTCAGTACGCGCTACGAGGTTAGGGTAATTCCTGGGAAAGAGAGCCAGATAATCAGGCTGGCGTTCCTGCAAGTAACGCAGCAGGCTTTCGTGCCGGGCTTGACTCGGCTCCTTCAAGTAGGGGATGATGTCAGGGGTGGTCAATCCGACCGTGTCGATAATCTCCCGATTGCCGAAGTAGGTCATCGCACCCACGTCGTTCATCGCGATCAAGGCATCGGGGGGTGTGTTTTCAGCGATCCAGTGTCCCATATAGACGTGCATCGCGTTGATGTTTTCCACCATCCAGCCGTACTTTGCCGAGGCATAGACCCCCACGACCGCAGCGTTGAGTAACGCCAGGAGTAGAACGGCGATTCCGGCAATGCGAAAGACAGATGTTGGAAAAGGCAATCTCTTGACCGCCCCGGCCAACGCTTTGCCACCTGTGACGGCCAGCACCACGTACAGGGGGGTCAGGTTGGCAATGTAACGACCGGCCAAGTGCCCCTGCCCGAATATACCCGTGGCCAAAGGGACAAGCACGAACACGAGTGGCACTACCATCGAGCCGGTCTGGCGCCGACGCCGGACGAGGTCAATCAAGCCCCAGAAAGCGGGTATGAGCAGAACCAGGTTGTTCTCTGCCAAAAAGGCGATGTATTTATACAGAAAATTCAAAGGACGTATGGTGACAGACTCCAGCAGCATCTGCACATCCCTTAGGCGTAGCGCCTCCAAAAATCCATCCGACACCTTGGCGTGAAAGGTGGCAGGGAAAATGCTGCCGGTGATAGAGGCATTGAAAGCCCAATTGGGTGCGAGGACAAGACAGTACAAAGCGAGATGGGGTAAGAAGGCGACGAAAAGGCGCGTTGGCTTCAGTTTGCTCGTCAAAATCCGGTCCAGCCAGGCGATGGGGAGGAGGGCGTAACATTCGGGTCGCCCCAGCGCTGCTAGGGCTAACGCGATGGTGCTGAGATAAGATCGCCAACCATTCTCGAGACCGTAGTGGACGTGCCAAGTCAACGCCAGCAGCGTCAGAAATACGAATAGACTAACCTCCATGCCGGAGAGCGCTCCCCAGATCAAGCGGGACATCAGCGTCGTAAAAACGGCGGCAATAACCCCGGTAGCCGTGGATTGTCCGACTGCAAGGGCCAGCTTGTACGTCATCCAGCAGCTTGCTATCAGGAGCAGGATGCCCCACGTCAGGCTGGCCGGGATGGGTGGAACACCTAGTGTATAGGTCGCAGCCAACAGCAATGCCCACAGAGGACTGGTTGCCCCTGAGGATGGTGTCCCCCGATTGTAAGAAAACCCGTATCCCCGCGCCAGATTGTCAGCATAGCGGGCGTAGATCCAGGCGTCGTCCAGGGGAAAACCAGGCCCGCCTGCGATGTGATAGGCCTGCCAGAAGAACGAGGCCGTCACGAATCCCACCAGCGCGGTGATCAGTAAGAGCAGCTTCCAGCTTGCAATAGACACCCTGCTGCCTCCGGGCCTTTGCGGAGACGCCGAGGTAAACTGGGTTAGCATAGAGCCCCTTTACTCACCAGTAAGTCCTCATACAGTGCCTGCATCTGCTGCACCATCTGCTTCAACGAAAAGCGGCATCTCACACGCTCTTGCCCCGCCCTGCCCATTCTACGACGCAGATCGGGGTCGCGCAAGAGCGTGGCTATCGCTTCGGCCAGGGCGTTTGTGTCGTTTGGCGGGACGAGCAGGCCAGTGATTCCGCCCACCACCACTTCCGGCGTGCCGCCGACGGCGGTAGCGACGACAGGCAGGCCGGCGGCCATGGCTTCCAGGACGGCATTGGGCAACCCCTCGTGCAGCGAGGGCTGGACGAAGAGGTCGAGCGCGGGCAGCAGGCGGAGCACGTTGCACCGGTGTCCGGCCCAATGGATTCGATCGGCAACGCCCAGGTGCTCGGCCAGTGCCTCCAGCGCTGTGCGCTCCGGCCCATCGCCGATGATGGCCAAGTGAGCACCTTCGATTGACGCAAAGGCCCGGAGCAGGACGTCCACCCCCTTGACCGGGTCGAGCCGGCTAACCGCGCCGATCACCGGGCCATCGAGGGGCAGGCCGAGCTCGGTGCGGGCTTCCCGGCGCGATGGGAGAGGCTCTGGCGGCAATTCGACGCCGTTGTAGATGGTGACGAGCTTTTCGGCCGGCAGGCCGACGTGGGTGGTGTAGAAATCGCGCACGTTGGCCGACACGGCAATCACGCGGTCAACCAGCCCAATCGTCCAGCGGTTGAGATGGTAGCGCCACTTGCTCTCCATCGCCATCGTGCGCTCGGAGCAGATGACGATGGGCACGCCTGCCAACCGGCCCAGGACGCGGCCGGGCAGGTTGGCGTGGAAGAGGCTAGTGTGCAGGATCGTCGGGCAGATGCGACGGATATAGCGGTAGAGACGCCACAGGGCAGCCAGGTCAGTCTTGTGGCGCACGCGTGCGTCGAAGACAGAAATGCCCAGCGCGCGTATTTCCTGAGCTACAGCGCCGTCACCGTTGTAGAGGCAGGCGACGGTGGGAGAGAAGCGATCGCGGTTTAGCCCTCGGAGCAAGCGCAGCAGGGCAACCTGCGCGCCGCCGGTGGAGAGCTCGGTGATGAGGTAGAGAATCGGTAAGCTATTGCTCACTGCTAGGTTGGCTTGCAATTAGGTCTTGGAATAGCTGTTCATAATGGGCGACAACGTTCTCTGCTGAGAAGTCTTCTGCTCGTTTCTTGCCCTCTGCGGCAAATCGGCGGCAGGCATCTGTATCTCGTAGCAAAGCTAGAATGGCCTCAGCCATTGCCTCTTCGTCGCCAGTGGGGACGAGCACGCCATACTTGCCGTCGGCCAGGATTTCGCGCGGGCCATACGGGCAGTCTGTGGCGACGACGGGCACGCCCAGGGCCATCGCCTCGACCAGCACGTTGCCAAACCCCTCGTGGTCGGAAGACAGGACGAACAGATCGGCTTGGGCGATGTAAGGATGCGGATTGAGCTGGAAGCCCGGCAGGTGAATGCGAGACGAGATTCCCAAAGTATCAGCCAATTCCTTGATGGTCGTCCGCTCTGGTCCCTCTCCCAAGATGTAGAGAGCGGCCTCCCGTTGTTGCAGCACCAGCTTCATGGCCCGCAACAGCAACGGGTAGTTTTTCAAGGGAACAAGCCTGCCAACGGCGATGACGGCAGGAGCGCGGGAAACCTTGAAGCTGACAGATTGTCGCGCTTGCTCACCAATCTGTGCAAGGTACACGGGATTGTGAATCACGCTGATTCGGGACTGGGGTATGTGGAGACCGTCTCCCAGCTCAACGGCAATACCTTGTGATATGGCGACAACGTGGCTGGCCCGACGGTAGAACTGCCCTGCTATCGGCCACAGCAAGCGACGGCGTGTGTCCGAACGCAGACTGGCTCGAGGGGCCGTCTGCTCGTTGATCACGATGGGAACACGAAAGCGCCACAGGCTCCTGGCCAGTAGGGCCACGGCGTTGGCCTGCCACAGCACGCTCATCACTAACGCTGGGCGCACTTGTGCGAACAATTGCTTGAGCGCCCACATACGCGTCCAGTTGCGACGCAGGAAGCCTCGATCCGCCGGTTGAATCTCGTAGACCGGCACGTCGGGGGTCAGCTCCTCCAGGAAGACGCCTTCCTTCTGGAACAAGGCCAGGTGCGGCTGGAAGCGGCTGCGGTCCAGGTGATTGACGATGTTGACCAGAGCGCGTTCTGCGCCGCCGCCGCCGAGGGTGGGAGCGATGAAGAGGACAGGGTGTGGGTTGCTTGCCGACATTCGATCAATCTAGATGTGTGCTACGTCGGTACATATGCTGAGTTCTGTTGAATGTATATTTCGTGCCACAACTGGAAGACCAACAGTGTCCAGACCTTTTGAAGATTGTACCTCGTTCCATCCAGATGTTCCTGGAGCAGGGTGTTGACATAGCCGGCATCGAAGAAACCACTTCTACTCAGGGCCTCCGGCGACAGAAGGTCCAGCGCCATTGGACGCAACTCGGTGCGTAACCATTTAGAAGCGGGGCCCAGGAATCCCCATTTCGGGCGTTCTAGAGCCTCACACGGAAGAAGGTCGTGGAAAGCTTTTCTCAGGATGAACTTACTGCCCAGCCACCACTGTCTCAGCCTGGGCTTGAACCTCAGGTTAAAGGGAATGGTTTGGATGAACTCGACTAACTCGTGGTCAAGGAAAGGTGAACGAACCTCCAGAGAAGCCAACATACTCATCTTGTCTACTAGCATGTTGGATAGGTCCGCAATCCAGAGGCTCAGATCGGTCAAGGTCATCCGTGCGGTGAACGAGTCAAAAGAGTGGCCGTCGGCATAAGGCCCCACGAGGTGCGTGTTGATCGCTTCGGCGAATAGTTGGTTTGGAGCATCACGATCCGCGAGGACACGCATACGCTCTTCTGTCTTAAAAAAGTCCCACCAGAACAGATACCGCCGGTAAGGCTCCGTATGGCCGCCTAGTTGAATGGTCAGTGTCTTGACCTTGCGTGGCACAGGCAGATGCGACGCGATTTTGGATGCAACCTGCCGTAGCTCACTGGGCAATCGATAATATGAGGAGGCTAGTACATAGTCAGTGTGATAACGGCGATATCCAGCGAATAGCTCATCGGCTCCATCCCCAGCCAGGGCTACTGTTACTCTCTGACGAGCAAACTGTGACACTATGTAGTACAGCACCAGTGTGGGATTAGCGAGTGGTTCGTCGATTTGCCAGATCAGACGTTTCAGCAATGTGGGAAGGTCGTCGGCACGCTTGATGATGACTTCGTAATGCTCCGTGCCGAAATGTCGAGCGGCAATTTTGGCGTATTCGGCGTCTACGTTGAACTTGCCGGATCCACCTACGTCTGCGTCGTAACCCACTGAGAAGGTCTTGACCGGACTGCTCGCAAGACGGCTCATCAACCCAACCACAGTTGAGGAGTCGATCCCTCCACTTAGGAAGGCTCCCAATGGCACGTCGCTCAGCAATCGCCTACGGACAGCCCCAAGAAGTTTGACTCGCAATTGCTCAATACAAGTGTGCTCATCCAGACTGGGGTCAGGCTGATACACTGCTTGCCAATAGCGCCGAGTGGATAACTGACCGTCCTTGCAGATGAGCAAGTGTGCCGGCGGCAGCTTTTGAATGTCTGCGAACATGGTACGGGGGGATGGCACATAGCTCAGAGACAAGTACAAGGAAAGCGCGCTACCATCAACCTGGCGGGGCACATTTCTATCAGCCAAGATGGCCTTGACTTCGGATGCAAACAGTAAGCGGTTGTTATGCACGGTGTAGTACAATGGTTTCTGACCCAGACGGTCACGCGCCAAGATGAGCGTCTGCTGGCGAGCATCCCACAAAGCGAAGGCGAACATACCGATGAGATGGTTAACAAACTCCAGCCCATACTCCTCATAGGCATGGACGATTGTCTCGGTATCGCTCTGAGTATAATAGTGATGGCCGACCTGTTCCAGTCTCGCACGTACCTCCAGGTGATTGTATATCTCTCCATTGAAGATGATCCACACGGTTTCGTCTTCGTTGTGAATAGGCTGATGTCCTGTTGCCAGGTCGATAACGCTTAATCGCCGGTTACCCAGGCCGATACCGGGGGCGATGTAATAACCCTCATCATCCGGCCCACGATGTGCAATCAAGTTGCACATCGTCACGAGCATTTTGTCGTCGACGGGTTTATCGTCGCACTCTCTGATGCCACAGATGCCGCACACAACGCCTCCTAGATCTTGGTGACCGCATACCACTGATACAGCGTAGCTCCTAGCCGGGTGACGATACGGCTGAGCACGATACCCAGAATACCCCATAACGGCACAAAGATTATTAGCGAGCTTACCTGCAACGCACCATAGATGAGGTTGAAGCAGTATATATCTCGAGTACGCTTGCGTGCCTGTAGGGCAGCATCAAAGAAAGAACTAGGCCAACCTGCGACCAAGGACAACATGAGCAACTGAGCATAAGTTCGCGAAGCAGCATATAGTTCCCCATAGAAAAACGCTAGAATGGTCGGGATAGCCAGAATTGCCACAAGTACGACAAGTAAGTTAAGAATCAGTAGAAAAAGTAGACGCGTCATAGTTTGTGGGGAATACACGCGCTTACCCGGTTGCTCAGCTATCTTGGGCATGGCCAGGGGAGTCAGTGTTTTCACAAAGCCCTTGAGACTCTCGGGTAAGAAGGATGCAACGGTATAGATTGCCACGTCCTCAAAGCTGGCTGTAAGTCCCAAGATCACACCATCCAGGTAAAAGGCCACCGAGCTAATGGCTTGAGAAAAAGTGAGGGAACGACCATATGCAACCATTGCCGGGTCTCTGCTCCCTCTTCTGGCATGTCGGGCAGCAAGCGTGTAAAAGACAAAGTAGAATACCAGCTGTGAGCCGTTGACGGCCACGACGAGCCACAGCACCCCTTTACCCAGCCACAGAACCAAAAGCACAGCTACTGTGTTAGTCAGCACCGTGCCCGTGCTGATCAAGCCCACCATGTTGAAAAGCTTGCGGCCATTGTAGTAAGCTTGTACTAGCCGCAGAGCTGAGATAAAAGGTAGAAACGCACCGGCGACAAGAAGCGCCGCGGCCAGTTCACATTTTCCGAGGTAGGTGTAATACCCAGAAACACCAGCCATTGCCAGACTACTCAATAGTCCCCACCTGGCGCGGGCCCATGCAGCATCTGTGAGAGAACCCAAGTTGCCGCGCGCTACTGTCTCTGTCAACGCCACTTCAATTCCGGGAAGTGCCAGAATGCTCAGCGTTCCTACGACCGAGTTCACAAACCCGAACTGACCATAGGTGCTCTGTCCTGTCAAACGAGCAAATGCCACCGAGCGTATCAGACCGAGCAGATGATTCGCGACGATAGGAAGCGAAAGCCACAAGCCGCCTTTTAGAAAGTAGCGAATATCTGTGCGCAACCAAGTTCCCAAACGTTCCATCCGTTTTCCCACAGTCACTTAGCCTAGCAATTTGCGGCCTACCGCCAGGAGGTTCTTCCCAGGCACGATCTCGTAGTATAGGCGGAATGTCCCCCTCAAGACTCGCTCGAAAAGGGCCAGGATTAGCTTGTCGTATAGCAGCCTGGCATACCATCTGCTGTGAGGTGTGTACAAGCCTTTTACCACGACGATCTCGAAGCCCGCCTTTCTCAGCATCTGTTCTAGCGCTTCTTTGGCGAATCCTACTGTGTGGGTAATATCTACATACCGGCTCCGCAAATTGAGAGGATTGCTCATGTTTGGCGTTGTCAGGACTATTGTCCCTCCGGGAAGAAGGTTGCCGTGAAGCATGTTCAGTAGATGAGTTAAGTGGGACTTGGGTATGTGTTCAATGACATCGAGCATAAAAACCTGCGAGAAATTGATGTGAGTTCTTTCCAGGTACTCCAGGCCGTCCGCCAGTTCGACTTCGAGGCCTCGTTTTGCACATTGTTCCACCATACTACGGGATGCGTCGATGCCGTAAGTTTGCGTGTAGCCGAGAGATTTGAGATAGAGTAACAGGTCACCGGTGCCGCAGCCAATTTCCAAAATGGGTTCACCTGTATCCAGCGGCAGATATTCTCTATAGAATCGTGCAAAGTAAGCCATCTTTTCTTCAGGAGAACCACAACTGGGTGGATTGCGGTGAGCATAATGCGTTGCGTAGTAATCATCCAGATATGCGGGATCGTCACTTGGTTTCATGTTTTTTTTCCCTCATTGCACCTGATCGAATATGTCCAACAGGCGAGCAAGGGCAATTCCTGTGTCGTAGTTCTGCTCGACGACTTGCAGTGCATTGGATATCAGGTGTTCCCTCAGGCTACAGTTCTCTATGAGCATTCGCAGTGCCCTATGCCAGTCATCTATAGAATCTACCAGTATGCCACTGTAGCCGTTTCTCACGATGAAACTACTTTCACCCACGTTGGAAGCTACCACGGGTATAGCAGATGCCATGTAGCGAAGAAGCTTGAACCCGCCTTTTGCGCGCGTGCGATGGTTATCGGGCAAAGGCATTATTCCGATAGAGAACTGAGACAAGTGCTCGTGGTCTATTTTCAAGCTCCAGGGAACAAACTGGACAGGCATCTTGGTCGCTAGAGCGGGCTGCTCTCCCATGCACACGCTCAATTGTACTCGGTCGCCATATTCTTCGTAGAGGCTATCGAACACACTGGCAAGAGGTGATACGAAGAGATTGAAACCGGAACTGCCGCTCCACCCGATGACGACGTCGGAGGTCTGATTCATTCTCGCCAGGTTCTTCTTCTGGATTTTAGCATATCTGGAGACCTTCACCGGGGTCCATAGTAAATTGGCCTCTCTGCCCAATTCTCCGACTAGGTTTTTTAGGTAATGACTGCCCACGATCACACTGCGACTCAGTTCTACAGCCTCTTTGAGCCTCTGTCTCCGTTCGGCGACGATCTCTCCCTCCATAGTGACATGCGGAGCATCGTCTATATCCAATATGATTCTGGGGTTCGCCTGACACAGCAGATCCATAAACCTCTTTGGAAAGATGGATTTGTGTAACACGACGATGCAAACGCGTCTAGCCATCACGAGCAACCGTAGCAGCCGGCCCCAGGTCCTCACGATGTGCAATCTCTCGGGAACATTGTGCTGGAAATATAGAACCTCGACGCACCATCCTCGTTCTCTCAGAAGAGGTATGTAACCCGCTACGCGGAATCTCGTGCTGGCCATCAGAGGATTGTAGGCGGAAGCGAAAAGCACAGAGTCATTTCTCATGGTCGGATATTCCGGGGTTGTCTACACCTGCAAGGATTCGCTGCGCCCGCTTCACCCATGTGTACTGCTCTGCATCCATCCGAGCTTGCCGTGCCAGGATCTGTGCGGCCTCCCGGTGTGTGGCCAGCCAGCGGATACCATCGGCCAAGGCGTGCGCGTCGTCTGGTGGAACCAAGTAAGCGTTGCGCTCGTGCTGCAGGATCTCCTGTACAGAGGGTAGCTCCGTGGCAAGAATCGGCCGTTCCGCTGCCATATACTCAAAGAGCTTGAGGGGAGACATGTAATACGCATAGTGCTGTGTCCATGGGAAGGGCATAGCACACACATCAAAGGCGTTCAAATATAACGCGACCTGTGTTGGCGGAACCTGGGAAACAAAAACAACATCGTCCGGCGCGAGTCCTAGCTGATCTGCAAGTGCTTGATATTGTCCGGCCATTTCATCCGGCCCGCCCACGCAACACAACGCTACACCTAGAGAGGGATCGGTTTGCTTCAGAGTAGATATTGCCTCGATGAGAAGCGCGACGCCCTTTTCCTGTCCCAGCGTGTGTAGACGTCCCACATAGCCTACCACAAAGCGTTCCTGTGACAGTCCCAAACGCAGACGTGATTCTTGTTTCGTTGCTTCTACCTGCCTAAACCGTGCCAGATCCACCCCGTCAGGCGCAACCAGTATTTTTTCAGGCGAGACACCTGTCTGGCTGTATAGGGTCTTGAGGTGGTGAGTAATCACAACAATCTCTCCAATCTGCGACAAGGTTGCGCGTATCCTTTGTTGGTCTATCCCGACTCTGGGAAAAGTATGTGCTTCGTAAACAAAACGCGCGGCTAGATCTGGTCGTGCTCGTACCAAGGTCCACACAGTCCGCCAATCTCTCAGATAATAAACGTCGGCAGTGTGATCCCGCAAGTATCTCAACAAGGACCGCCTATAGGTCCTCATCAGCAGGTTGAACGCAACCCGCTGCCCTATTCGAAATAGCACCGATGGGAATCGGCCAAGAAGATGCTCTGTGCGATGCAGAATGTCGGATGTCGGGAGAGCGGTCAGTGTAAAGCGCTCTCGTAGACCATAATACCTCCACACGTTCTCAACCGCAGCCATTTCTGGGGTATTGTCGCGCCAAGGATATAATAGTTCGACTTTGATACCATGCTCGGCGAAGGCATCGCACATCTGCAGGACTTGGTAAGTGTTTGCTTTTTCAGATGGAATACGCGATGTGGATAGGTAGAATAACCTCATTTGGTTTCCCCGCAGGAGATTTCCCTTTTCTGCCGACGCGACAGAATTCAAGCAGGCTCTTAGGCCTTCCCCTGTAGCTTTTCAAACAACCAAACCAACTTGCTCATCAATGCGTCGATGTCATGTGCAGATTGAACAATTGCCCGCAGCGCTTGTCCCATCTGCTCGCGTTCGACCGCAGGCATAGCTAGAACCTTGGCCAACCGGTCTGCCAGTGCGATCGTGTTCCCTGGTTCATACATGAGCAAACCAGCGTAGCCACCCAATGTGGGCGCTAAATCTGGCAGGGAGATGATGGGGACAAGTGCGCAAGCCATTGCTTCCAAAATGGCCTTGTCCATGCCCGTTTGAGACGCACTGACAAACACCTCTGCCTGCTGATATACAGATACGATTTGCGAGTGAGGAATCGCACTCTCAAAGCGCACACATCCTGATAGGTTTCGCGAGACAACCAGGCGCTCCAGCTCTTGAAGGTAAGACTGGTGTTCCACAGTTGGCGCATCTCCAACCAAGCGCAAGCGAAAGGGTTTCGCATGCCCCTGTTGCATCAGTTGGGCGATGGCCTCGATAATAACCTCGTAGTGCTTGGCTGGGGAAATGCGCCCAGCTGACAGGAAGGTAAAAGGATGATCGGAGCGTCGATCAGATGATCGAGGCTGAAATCGCTCAGTGTCGATACCATGTCCTACGACACGGATCTTGCCGCTCTTCAATCGGCAACTGCCCCGTGAGGCGGTGACGATGCAATCTACCAGCTTCTCGGCCACGCGCAGTTGCCAACTGACATAAGTGTGCGTGTGCCACATCACCAACGGCAACCGCTTTAGCTTCGCATACGGCGCTGCCATAATGGCAAACTTGGGATACATATGGGTAAAGATACCATCCACTGGCTCCTTGCATGTCAGGTGCCGCATGACGCGGTGAAAGTTGCGCAGGGCGTGGAAGACGGTCTCACCCTTGCTATAGTCGCGTCCAACCTCGTATACCGTGACATTTTCTGGCAAAGGCTCTTGCCTGGCGCGTGGTGTAATCACCCACAGCCATTCAACCTGTCTTGCCAGGGCCGTAATCCAACCAATAATGAACCCATGCACTGGGTCGGACGAATCAACCCGAGGAGTGATCATCACCAGTTTCATTCCCAATGTCACCCCTGGCTCGCAAGATCGACCCATCCCTGCACCAACTCGCCCACGGCTCGCCCATATGCATACTTTTCCAGTACGTACTGCTTTCCTTTTAGACCCATTTCCCTGGCCTCACTTGGGTGATCCAGCAGCCAGATCAACCGATCAACAAACGTCGATAAATCATCGACCTCGACGATGAACCCCGTCTCTCCATCGAGAATCACATCGTCGGCACCGCTGACCAGAGTGCTCACACAAGGCACGCCGGCGGCGTATGCTTCCAGTTGAACGCGGGCCAACCCTTCGTAGTATGAAGGCAAGATTAGAACGGCCGCCCGCCGAAACAGATCGCCAATATGTCGGTGTGGGACCTTGCCCAGTAGGTGCACTTGATCGCCTAATCGGCATCTTTTCACCTCTCGCTCGAACCACTCCCGCTCAGGGCCATCGCCAGCAATGACAAAACCAACTCGAGGCCGCTGCGTGCAAATCTCCCTCATGATATCTACCAGAAAGGGGATGTTCTTCTGCCAGATGAGGCTGCCTATGTATAAAACATATTGCTGGTGATCGCCTGGAAGGTGGCATTGCTCAGAATCGCTTCGTGATTCGGACTCAAAGTCACTGCTAGCAAAAGAAGATGGTATGATTACCACGCGGATCTTTTTGTCCTCGATTCCTAGCCGCTCGCTGATTTCCCGTTTGAGCCACGAAGAAGGAACTCGTATTTTGTCCGCTCGCCCGTAGCAAAATTGAGCCAAACGGATGCGCAAACGGTTGATGACCGCATGTTCTTTAACCCAGTAAGGTGACGCGATCCCGAAATGTGTCTGCACCTCGAACTTGGCCTTGAATCGCTTGCTCAAAAACAACCCCAGGACAGCATCTTCAAAGGGCGATTGGCTGGAAACAACATCGGGTCGTAGATGCTTCGGTAGGCGGGTCGCCTGAAGCCAGCCAGAGAGCAGAAACAGATGTGGATTGGGCGCATAGGCAGGCACAAACCACAAGTTCTCTGCTGCCTTTCTTGCTCCTCCCACCCTCCGCGGTGTGTAACTGATCAGAGTCAGAGTGCTACCAGGGGCCAGTTCATCCAGACAACGAGCGTAGTCGGTCATTCGCGTTTTGGTGTCATTGGCCGTTGGTGCATCTGCAAAAACTGTCGAATCATAACCTAGCAAGAGCACATTCATACTGCTTCAAGCACTCGCTCTGTATCCTTGGCCATTCGCTCTAACGAAAATCGTTTCACGGCGTATCTGGCGTTAGCCGCCAGTCGGTGGCGCAAGGCCAGATCGGTCTGCAGCCGCTGCAACGCAGCCACCAGCTCATCGGGAGAATCGGGCGGGATCAGCAGGCCCGTCTCTCCATCCCGCACGATCTCCGGCGTGCCCCCCACCTTGGTCGCCACGATCGGCACGCCCAGATGCGCCGCTTCCAGGAGGATGTGGGGCAGTCCTTCATATGTTGAGTTAAGAATCACCACGTCGGCATATCGTTTCAACAGTTCCACGACCTGCTCTTGGGACAGCCGCCCGGTCATGACAACCCGATCGGTCAGCGCCAGTTCCTCTATCAACCTTCGCAGGGATTGTTCCTGCGGCCCATCACCGACGATGACTAACTTAGCTTCGTCCATCTTCGCGGCTACCGCGATGATGCCTGAAATACGCTTGTGGGGCACCAGTCGCCCGACCGTGAGCAAGCGGAAGCCTGTCTTGAAGCCCTCTGGCAGGGGAAACTTGCCGTCGCCCACTGCCGGCTCCGAGATCGCATTGTACACAACCCGAATCTGCTTCCCAGGCACTCCCCACCCCTCGACGATCCGCGCCAGGTAGCAACTGGGGGCGATCACTGCCTGCGCACACCTCGCCGCTGCATGCAACATCATCCTGGAGAGACCAATACGGAAGCTGTGTGCTTCTTGGAACTCGTCCAGGTTCAGCTTTGTCCAACCTCGGTTGTGCGCGATCTCCCAAGCCCCGTCACCCACCACCTTGACCACCATCGGCTTGCCCGTCAAGCGAGCGGCCAGCGTAGAGGGCAAGCCGAGCCCGTTCACGAACACCACGTCGCACACCCGGGCCTCGCGCAGAACCGTGACGAAAGCGCGCCACGACTCGACGAGGAAGTTGGCGTATCTCACTGCGCGGGCGCGGTGGAAACGCACCAGGCGGTAGGGCGGATCAGCAATCGGGCACGCGCTGCCGCGATCCTGCGGCGCAACGACGGTCACCGCGTGCCTCCGGGCGGCCAGCGCCTCGGCGATGCGCGGCACGTAGGTCGCCGGTCCGCCGATCTCGGGGGGAAAAATCCCGGCCGCGATCAAAATCCTCACCGCACTGGCACCCTCATGGCGATCCCTCCGGCCATTCTATTGCATATCCCGTCCCCTCTGCCCGTACCTGTGGGAGCGACGCGGCCTGGGAAGGCTTCTCGATGGCCACACCTTCCTCCAGGCAGGTGAGACGGAATATCTCCATCGCCTCGCCTCTGCTGTTGGCCCTGACCGCCATGTAGCCTCGGTCGCGCACCTGCGCTAGTGCCTCCCGCGCCGCCTGGCGCAGCTGCCGGTAGACCCGCAGCGAGTATTGTACGTATTCCGACGTCAGCCGGGCCTTGACGGCCAGACCCTGGGGCGTGACGAAATACTTGAGTCGGCGGCGCTCCATCTTCGTCGCTTTGACGTACCCCTTGCGGATCAAGCGCTTGACGTACCAGTTGACGCTGCCCACCGCCACCCCCAGTTGGGCAGCCAGGCTGGCCTGCGTCGTCTCTGGGTTTTGCTCCAGGGCTTCCAGGATGCGTAGCTCGCGTTCTATCTCGGACATAGCTTGTTTGGGGGCATGGCTTAAAATTCAGCGACTGAATTTTACCCTTGCTTTGGAATGGTGTCAAATGGAAAATGTACAGGAAAAGAGGCGGAAGGGGACCCTTCCGCCTCGGCAATGTTCTCCTTCTGAGGGCTGCTTACACTGGCTTGCGGGCGCTGATCCTGGCGCTGAAGACGGCGTAGGCAGAGGCCTCGGCTAGGTCGATGTATTCGAATTCATCTATTTGTTTCGACAAAAGGCCCCGGCCTTGCCCTATCCTGTATCCGTCCGCTCCAGCGTGATCACGCGGTAGCTCTCGGCATAGGCGATGCCCTTCTCCTTGCCCGTCTCGGCGGCCCATTCCTCGATCATCTCTGTGGGGTCCCAATCTCCCATCTGGCTGGTGTGCTGCCTGAGCGCGGCGATCTTTTGCCCGATCGTCTCCGTGATGTCGATCCACGTGCTAGGCTTGTCGTTGCCGTGGACGTACACCTGGCGCACACGATGTGGGGGACCAGCCTCGGGCCAAAGCAGCGGCATCGCGCTTGCGGGCGCCACCGCGTCGAGGGCAGCCTGCGCCGCCGCGCGGTGATCGGGGTGGTTGATGTACCCGTCGCCGTGGAACAGCCTGGTTGGGTCCCAGGTGATCACGACCTCCGGCTTGTGGCGGCGGATGGTGCGCACCAGATCGCGCCGTAGCTCCAGCGTGGGCTCCAATTCTCCGTCGGCGTAGCCCAGGAACATGACCTCGCTCACGCTCAGCGTCTTGCAGGCAGCGCGCTGCTCGGCGCGGCGGACCTGGGCGACCTCTTCCCGCGTGATGCCCGGTTCGTGGGACCCGGCGTTCCCATCGGTGCAGACCACGTAGATTACGCGGCAGCCGTCTTTCGTCCACAGGGCCACTGTGCCCGCCACAGTGAACTCGGCGTCATCGGGGTGGGCCATGATGACCATGGCGGATGCGGGCACGTTGGATTCTTCCATAGCAGTTTCTTCTTCGGGCCAGATCGTCACCCGCAGCACGGTGCGCCGGTGCCGCAGCACTCCCCATCGCCCGGCTCAGGGCCCGGCCCACAGGTGGGTTCCTTCCTGCCGGTGAGCGCCGCATAAATCATCGCCGCAGCGCAGCCCACGCCGCTATCGACGCTGATCGCCCCGGTGGGGCAGTTCTGCTGGCAGGCGCCACATTCCATGCATGCCTCGTGGCGGACGAGTTGAACGGCTCTACCGTTGGGCGCAAACACGCCGTGCGGGCAGACGGCGATGCACATCCCGCAGTTGATACACAGCGCGGGGTTGTACTCGAGGGTGTTGATATCTGCACGAATAGCATCGGTAGCCATTGTCCTATCTCCTAACCGAGAAGTCTGAGCAGCGTGACGGCGACGATCAGGAGGATCCCTCCTCCGAACGTCCAGGCCATCACGGGGATGTAGGTGAGCATCTCGCGGCGCACGCCGCTCTTGGAGGTGAACGTCGTCGAGCCGGTGAAATTCAGCGCGAGAAACGCGGTAACCGGGGGCAGCCCCAGCAGGTACGCCAGCGCCCCGCCGGCCCGCAGCCACCACACTGTGTCTGGCCTGCCAAGGAAGGCCGCCAGCGCGAAGGGAAGCGCCGCCAGCCCGCCCAAGATAAGTCCTTTGCTGCTGAAATCGCGCGTCGGAATCCAGGGCAACAGCAGAGGGAACAACACCACCCCGGCCGCCGCCGCGGCGACGGCACCCGCCGCTGCCAACGGCCCGACGATCAGGAGTGACGCAACCGTCGCGATCAACAGCGGCACGAAGATGCCGACCAGTTCAATCGGGATCAGCACCGTGCGATCTCGCAGGGCAAAGCGCACCCGGCGCATCTCCGGCGTGGCCTCGCCGGCCTTGAGGTATTCCGGCAGGTCCGCCGCCCGCACCGGGCCGTACTCGACCTTGAATCCGGTGCGCTTCTTAACCTCGTGGGCGGCGACGCCGGTCGCGCCCAGTTGCGGCAGGATTAGCCGGCGATGGTTGACGACCTCGCCGAGCCCTGTCGCCTCGACCCGCTGCACCAGCTCGTCGGTGCCGAAGGTGCCCTTCCCGGCGGCGCACCAGACGTTGATGCCGTAGGTGTTCAACACCAGGATGTACCCGTCGATGCCGGCCAGCACCGACCGCAGCGCGTCAAAGCTGAGGGTGTAGTTGGCGGTGACAAACACGGGCGATTCGGGGGTGGGGTTGCCCAGGGCGTACAGCCCTGGCTCGACCCGGTGTTCGTTCCGCTTGTAGCCCCAGCGCGCCAGGAAGTGATCCCACCGGTCCGCCCGGGTGATGGTGCTGGTGGCGGTGCGGATGGTCGAGGACTCTGTATTCTCCAGAGTCCATGCGGCTTCTGTCAGCGGCCCACAGCAGGACGCGCAGCCCTGTGCCCTTTCACTCATACGCCCATTTCCTCACTCACATAGTGGTATTTAAATGCCTCTATACATCAAGGCAAAAGAGTGGTCACACCTCACAGATCTCGCTCGCGTCCAGCTTGGCGAAGAGCTTGCCGCAGCACTCGATCACGTTATCCCGGTCGATGGCGTAGAAGACCTGCTTGCCCTCCTTGCGACTGGTCACCAGGCCGAACTGCTTGAGGATGCTCAGATGGTGGGAGATGGTGGGTTGGGACATGTCGAAGGCGGCCACGATGTCGCTGACGCACATCTCGCCCCCTTGCAGCATCTCCAGGATCTTTTGCCGCGTCTCGTCGGCCAGGGCCTTGCAGAATTCCACGCAGTTGACCATAGGTGCTCGCTTCGCTCAATACATAGAGAGATTTCTATACGTCGATATAATACCACAGTCTTGGAGGCGTGTCAAGCGCTTAATAATTGACAAATACACTCAACTGTTGTATAATCGCCGCAGGTGGGAGGACAGGATGATGCGCATCTCGACACGCGGCAGATATGCACTGCGGGCCATGGTCGATCTGGCGCTGCATGCCGGTGGAGAGCCAGTCCTGCGGCAGGAGATTGCTGGACGGCAGGACATCTCCGCCGATTACGTGGCCCAACTGTTTCGCAAGCTGCACGCAGCAGGGCTGGTGGAGGGCGTGAAGGGGCCCGGCGGTGGCTACCTGCTGGCCCGCGACCCCGCTGTGATCACTGCATTGGACGTGGTGCAAGCGGTGGAAGGGCCGATTGCAGTGGTGCATTGTGTTGACCCTGAAGACGATGATCCCTGCAACCGCGTGGATCGCTGCGTGACCCGCCTGCTCTGGAAGCGGCTGTCGGCGGTGATGACCGGATTTCTGGACTCGGTCACGCTGCAGGATCTATGCGATGAGGCACGGCAGCTTCTCTTGCCCTCTCCACCGAACGTGGGGGAAGGAGCGGGAGACGAACCCTCGTGTACGTAGCACTCAATCACCCAGCCGACTAACAAACTAACCAACCAACTAAACCCATCAAAAGGAGTGCTACACATGGCAAGGATATACAGTGACATCACGAAAACTATCGGCAACACGCCGCTGGTTCGATTGAACCGGGTGACAGAAGGTTCGCAGGCCACGGTAGTGGCCAAGCTGGAGACCTTCAACCCCTTGAGCAGCGTCAAAGACCGCATCGGCGTGAATATGATCGACGCTGCGGAACAGGTGGGGCTGATCAAGACAGACACGATCATCGTGGAGCCGACGAGCGGCAACACAGGGATAGGACTTGCCTTCACCTGCGCGGCGCGCGGCTACCGCCTCATCTTGACCATGCCCGATACGATGAGCGTCGAGCGTCGCCGCCTGCTGCAGGCGCTGGGGGCGGAGCTGATCCTGACACCTGGCGCGGAGGGGATGAAAGGCGCGGTGCGCAAGGCCGAGGAGTTGGCAGCGCAGGACTCGCGCGTCTTCATCCCGCAGCAGTTCAAGAACCCAGCCAACCCGGCGATCCACCGGCGCACGACGGCGGAGGAAATCTGGAGCGATACCGACGGCGCGGTGGACATGGTCGTGGCGGGCGTGGGCACCGGCGGCACCATCACCGGCATCGCCGAGGCGCTCAAACCGCGCAGGCCCGGCTTCCAGGCCGTCGCCGTCGAACCGGAGGGCTCGCCCGTTCTCTCCGGCGGCCAGCCCGGCCCGCACAAGATCCAGGGCATCGGCGCGGGTTTCGTCCCCGATGTGCTGCGCCTGGACCTGGTGGACGAGATCATCCAGGTGGCGAACGAGGATGCCTGGGAGATGACCCGCCGTCTGGCGCGGGAAGAGGGCATTCTTGCGGGCATCTCCTCCGGGGCGAATGTGCATGCGGCGCTGCAGGTCGCTGCCAGGCCGGGGAACGCGGGCAAGCTCGTCGTCGTCATCCTCCCCGATACGGGGGAGCGCTACTTGAGCACGGGGGTGTTCGACAATGCTTAACCGAATCCGCGAAGATATCCAGACCGTCTTTGCCGAAGACCCGGCGGCCCGGACGATGTGGGAGGTGCTGACGTGCTACCCTGGCCTGCACGCCATCTGGCTGCACCGGGCGGCCCACTTTCTGTGGCGATACAGGCTTCTCTTCTTCGGACGGCTTCTCTCCCATTCCAACCGCTGGCTGACGGGGATCGAGATCCACCCCGGGGCTCGTATCGGGCGGCGTCTCTTCATCGACCACGGCATGGGCGTCGTCATCGGCGAGACGGCCGAGATCGGCGACGACGTGCTGATGTACCAGGGGGTCGTGCTGGGCGGCACCAGCCTGGAAAAGACCAAGCGCCATCCCACCATCGGCAACAACGTCGTCATCGGCACCGGGGCGACGATCCTGGGGCCGATCATTGTGGGCGATGGGGCCAAGATCGGGGCGGGCTCGGTGGTGATCAAGCCGGTGCCGCCGGGAGCCACCATCGTCGGCGTGCCGGGCCGCGTCGCGGGCGCCGAGCGCGAAAAGAAATCCGGCGCAGATCTAGAGCACGGCAAGCTGCCCGACCCCGTACTGCGGACGCTCAGCGAGACGCTGGATCGGCAAAGCCTCTTGGAGGAGCGCGTGCACGAACTGGAGCAAGTGCTCTCGCGGCTTGAACTCCCGGCATCGCCAGCACGCATGCGCGAGTTGTCGCCTGCGTGCGAGGCTATCATCCGCGAAGCGCTGAAGGAAGTCATCGAGCCAGAGGTGGGCATCAACATCGCAGACCTGGGGTTGATCCGGGAGATCAGAATGAACGGCCAGGGGGTAGAGGTGCGTATGGCGCTGATCCATCCTCAGTGTTCCCAGGCGGGCTACCTCGTCGAACAGGTTCGCCGCAAGGTCAAGGGCGTGATCGGCGACGAGCCGGTCGAGGTCGTGCTCCTGGACGAGGCCTGGGATTGTGGCGAGGCGGCCTCGCGCTTGGCCGTGGGAGAGCGAGCATGAGACGCATCTACATGGATCACAACGCGACGACGCCGCTGCGGGAGGAAGTGCTGGAGGCGATGCTGCCGTACCTGCGGGAGCAGTTCGGCAACGCGTCGAGCCTGCACCACTTTGGCATCCAGGCCCGCAGGGCGGTCGAGCGGGCGCGGGAGACTGTAGCGGCGGCGCTGGGGGCGCAGCCGCGCGAGGTCGTCTTCACCGGCTGCGGGACGGAGTCGGACAATCAGGCCATCAAGGGAGCGGCGTTTGCCAGCCGGGACAGGGGCGATCACATCGTCACCTCGCGCGTCGAGCACAAGGCGGTCCTGCAGACGTGCCAGTACCTCGAAAAGCACGGCTTCCGCGTCACCTACCTCCCGGTGGATGAATACGGCGTGGTGAGCCCTGACGACGTGGCGCAGGCCATCACTGCCGAGACGAGCCTCGTCAGCGTGATGTTCGCCAACAACGAAGTGGGCACAATCCAGCCCATCGCCGAGATCGCACGAGCCTGCCGGGAGCGGGGCGTTCTTTTCCACACCGACGCAGTCCAGGCAGTGGGCAAGCTGCTGGTGGATGTGAAGGATTTGGGCATCGACCTGCTCTCGCTGTCGGTGCACAAGTTCTACGGCTCCAGGGGGTCCGGCGCGCTTTACATGCGCAAGGGCGTGCGGATCGACCCGCTATTGCATGGCGGGCCTTTCTCGCGCCGCCGTCGCACCAGACAGGGCCGCTCCTGGCCAACTGGCGGGCGGAGCTGGCGATCTTTCAGGTCAGGCGCGGCCTGTGGAGCGGATCGCCAATCCGCTCCACGGCGCAGAGGGCCGGCCCACTCGTCAGCCCCCAGGTCCGGGGCAGCGCCGTAGGGCCGTGTTTCGCCGTCGATATCCACCGAAACCCCCGCTGCCATCCCCGCGTCCACTGCTGCAGACCCGGCGGCGAGGTGGTAGTCACTCCGGGCCGGGTCCACGAACGCCGGGTCGCCCCAGAGGTTGAGCACGCCGATGTCGATTGTGCCATCTCCTGCCCGGTCGATGCCTTCGCCCATACACCGCTGCCCCACAGCGTGGCCTCCAGCGTGACTGTGCTGCCCTCCGTCACATAGAGACCTGTCTCGTGGCCGACCAGAATGGTGTTGGTCAGCCACACCGTGCTGCGAGGGAGTCCCCCGTAGTAATCGGCGACGTAGACGCCGGTGCCATCGCCACCGGTGTTGCGGGCGATGGTGGTGTGCAGCAGACGGACCGAGGACCCTTCAATGTACACTCCACTGCCCTCGATCTCGGCTTGATTGTCGGCGACGACGTTGTTGGTAAGCGTGGCGGCGCTGTGGTGCAGATATAGCCCGCCGCCCTTATCGGCGGTGTTGGCGCTGATGGTGTTGCCGCTCAGCGCGGCGCGACTCGAGTCCAGGTACACTCCCCCACCACCGTGCCACCCGGCGACGTTGGCGACGATAGCGTTGCCCTGGAGCACAGCGTCGCTGTGGTAGAGAGAGACACCGCCGCCGCCAACAGCAGTGTTAGAGACCACGGTATTCCCTTTGAGCGTGGCAGCGCTGTAGTGCAGATGCACCCCACCACCGTATTCGGAAGAGCCGTTAGAGACGATGATATTCCCATCGAGCGTGCCGTCGCTTTCGTAGAGGAAAAACCCTCCGCCGCCGTTGCCGGCGTTATTGCCGAACACGCGGTTCCCTTTGAAGGTAGGAGAGGCGCCGACCGCGTATACCCCGCCGCCAACGCTGTATGTATTCTCCCACATGCTCACAAAGCCACCTGGCTCGCGTGCATCACCACCGGTGATGTTCAACCCCTCGACGGTCGGCTTGATATCGCCGGTGATGAACAACACGCGCCCCTGCCCGCGCGCGTCCAGCGTCGTGGGATAGCTAAGCACGTTCCGCTGCGTAAACTCGGTGTTCCACCCACCCTGGATCGTGAGCGTTTTGCTGAGGTGTACGATCTGAAAGGTGTCGTACCTGTCCGTCACATCCATGCAGGTTCCGGCCACCTTGACCACGTCGGTCGGGTGGGTGCTGGCGTCCACTGCCGCCTGGACGGTGTAATACGCGACCGGGCTGTCGTTGAGCCGGGCGTGGCAGTTGTGCAGCAACGTGTGAGCGTGGGCAGCGTTGCTCGTCTCGGTGGCGGTGACTTGGACAGCGTTCTGCATCCGCTGGCCCACCTGCACCGGCTGGGTCGTCGTCACCCAGGCAACCAGCGTGATGTGGACACCATCGCCCGGCGCCAGCGTGCCCAGATCGCAGAGGACCTCGCCGCCCCAGCCTGCACCGGCCGTGCAGCGGCCTCTGGTCGTGGTGGCGGCGATCGCCTGCTGCGGGCCCGGCAGAGTGTCGGTAAGCCAGACCTGGGTCGCCGGGTTAGCGCCGCCGCTGTAGACAAAGAGGCTATAGGTAATGGTCTGCCCCGGACTGAGGATCGGCGGCCAGGCAGTCTGATGTAGGTATAGACTGGTCCCCGGTTGCTCGTCGGCGCCGACATCCACGCCGAACTCCGCTGGGCGCGGATCGCCGTCCGCGTCCGTGAGAGCGCTGCTGGAAACCCCTGCATCAATGGCTCGTGATCCCGCGCCGATATGGTAGTCGCCGTTCGCCGGATCGACGAAGCTGGGATCGCCCCAGACGTTGACCGCGCCAACCTTGACCGTACCATCGCCTGTCCAGTCGATGCGATTCGCCCACGCGCCGCTGCCCCACAGCGTGGCCTCCAGCGTGGCCGTGTTGCCCTCCGTCACGACGAGACCTATCTCGTGGCCGACCAGGATAGTGTTGGTCAGGACCACGGTGCCGGGCGATCCCCAGGATCCGGTCGTGGTGACGTAAACCCCGCTGCCGCCAGCGCCTGTGGCGAGCCCGGTCGAGCCATTCCGAGCGATGGTGGTGTGCAGCAGACGAGGCGAGGCCTGTGTGATGTACAACCCGCTGCCCGCCCTGGCGGCCCGATTGTCGGCGACGACGTTGTTGGCCAACGTGGCGTCACTGTACGACAGATGAATCCCCCCGCCGTCATCCGCTGCGTTAGAGGCGACGATATTGCCGTTCAGCACAGCTCCGTTGCCGGTCACGTACAACCCGCCACCCTCAATAGCGGTATTGGCGGAGACGACGTTCCGCACCAGAGCGGCGGCAGAGTTCAAGTAGATTCCACCGCCTGCGCCTCTGGCGGTATTGGCGACGATGATATTGCCCCTCAGCCTGGCTTCGCTGTGGCCCAGATACACCCCCCCGCCACTGCCAGCGGCGTTATCCTGAACCGTATTGCCGTCGAGCACGGCAACGCCTCCCGTCAAGTACACCCCACCCCCCTTTGGTGCGGCGTTGGCCGAGATGGTGTTACCAGTAAGCCTGACGTCACTATTGACAGAACATAGCCCGCCGCCGCCCCTCTTGTCGATCTCGTCGTCGGTACCGCTCGCGACGTTGTCGCTGACGGTGTTACCGGTGAGTGTGACGTCGCTTTCGTACAGGAATAGCCCGCCGCCGCACGCTGCGGTGTTGCCGAAGATGTGATTATCCCTGAACGTGGCAGCGGCGGCAACGACGTATGCCCCACCCCCGACGTCGTGAGTGTGCCATCGCGGTTCAGTGAACCCGCCCAGCCCGGTCGCATCCCCGCCGGTGAGGCGCAGTCCCTCGATGGTGGGGCTAACGTGACCACGGATGTAGAGCACGCGCCCTTGTCCAAGCGCGTCCAGCGTCGTGGGGTAGTCGAGCGCGCTCCGCTGCGTGAAGGAGATGTTCCACCCGCCTTGAATGGTGAGCGTCTTGCCGAGATAGACCACCTGACGCACTCCGGCCCGGGAGGTCACGCCTGTGCAGTACCCCGCTACCTTGACCACGTCGGCCGAGCGGGTACTGGCGTCTACCGCAGCCTGGATGGTCGGATACTCAGCAGGGCTGTCATTGAGTCGAACGTGACAATTGTGCAAGATGATATCGAGATGTGCAGCATTGGTCGTCTCAGCAGCCGTGACCACGACAGAGTTGGATGCCGGGCGGGAAATCTCAACCGATGGATTCGCCATCACCTGGGCGATGAGGGTGACGTGGGCGGACTGGCCGGGCGCCATCGCGCCCAGATCGCAGGCCGCGCCGCCGCCCCACCCGGCGACCAGGGTACAATGGCCCCGGTCCGTCGCAATGTCTGCTGCCTGTTGGAAGGCGGGAAGGGTATCGGTGAGCCGCACATGGGTTACGGCGGCGGCCCCGGCATTGGTGATCATCAGGCTGTAGGTGACGGTCTGGCCAGGGGTGGAGACGAGAGGCTGGGCATCCTGGTACAGGCGCAGGCTGGGGCCCGGCCGTTCGTCGGCACCGATGTCAAAGCCGGACCCTGCCGGGCGCGGGTCGCCGTCTACATCGGCCGGGATGCCGCTGTCGATGCCTGCATCGGCGGCCGGCGACGCTGCGCCGATGTGGTAATCGCCGTTCGCCGGATCGACAAAGGCCGGGTCGCGCCACAGGTTTACCGTGCCGGTGACGATCTCTCCTGCCCCCAGCCAGTCGCTTCCGTTGGCCCAATCGCTGCCGCCCCACAGTGTGCCTTCCAGCGCGACTTCGCTGCCCCTGGCGACGGTGATTCCTATCGTGTGCTCGACCAAGATCGTGTTGATCATGTCCACCGTGCTGTAGTCTGACCAGTCGTTGGTGATGCAGACGCCGCTGCCTTCGCCGCCGGCGCCCGTGGCGAGCCCGGTCGAGCCATTCCGAGCAATGGTGGTGTGCAGCAAGCGGGCCGAGGAGCAAACGATGTGCAGCCCGCTGCCCGCGGCTCCGGCGCGGTTGTCGGCGACGACGTTGCTGCTCGCCACTACGTCACTGCCATACACGTACAGCCCGCCGCCGGCCTGACTGGCAGTGTTGCGTCTAATGGTGTTGCCATTGAGCGTCGCGCCGCTGCCCTCCAGACATAGTCCACCACCCCGCCCATTCCACTCGTTGGTGCCTGCTGCAACGTTGTCGATCATGGTGTTTCGCTCAAAGGCAACGACGCTTCTCTTCGCACGCATCCCGCCGCCATCCATTGCAGCGTTGGCGGTGATGGTATTTCTGTCGAGCGTGGCCTCGCTTTCTTCCAGGTATAGCCCGCCGCCGTCGTATTTCGCGATGTTCGTCACGACGGCGTTGGCACTGAGCGTGGCGCCGCTTCTGTACAGGTACAGCCCGCCGCCATACTGCGAGGTGTTGTCGGAGACGGTGTTGTTGTGGAGTGTGGCGTTGCTGTCGCTCAAGTGTAGTCCCCCACCCCGCCAGTTGGCGGTATTGGCTATGATGGCGTTGTCGCTGAGTGAGGCGTAGCTGTAGTCCATACATAGCCCACCGCCGCTGTACCCAGCGGTGTTGGCGGTGATGGTATTGTCGCTGAGCGTGGCGTCACTTCTCGAAAGGTACACGCCGCCGCCGCACTCCGCAGTATTGCCGAACACATAGTTGTCTATGAACGTAAGCGTGGCGGTGGTGGCGTACACTCCACCGCCAGCATCGGTCCAGCTCGGGAAGCTGCTGCCCAGCCCTTGCGCGTCGCCGCCGGTGATACGCAACCCCTCGATCGTGACGGTCGCGCCCGTGATGTACAGCACTCGGCCTTGCCCCCGAGCGTCCAGCGTGGTGGGGTTGGCCCCGGGATCGGGCACTGTCCAGTTGGCAATAGTGTAACCGCCCTTGATAGCGATGCTCTTTTCGAGGTAGACCACTTGGGTAATGACGCCGGAGGTCGAATCGTCCCTGCAGAGATGGGTATTCACACTGGTGTAGGTGCCAGCGGCCACCTTGACCACATCGCCATCACGGGCAGCGTCCGCTGCGCCCTGCACAGTGGTGTGACAGGGTGTCGGCACATCCGTGCAGTCGAGGGCCACGTAGTGCACGCTTCCTGCGGCTGTGACCTGCTCGGGCACTAAGAGGAACAGGATCAGCGTAGCGGCCATGCCACTCAGCAAGGCAGAGATGACTAGAATTCTTCTGCGTTCCATATCACCTTCCTGCTCTTCCCCTGAGTACTTCAATTGATACCAGTTGCAGTATACCACAGAGAGGTTACCGTGGGTTCACTACAGGGTTACTGCAAAGTTACCGTCTCGCGACGCTTGGCACCGCGCTTGACAAAGCAGCACTTTGCGCTAAAATACCGCCGCCACCAGAGGTGGTGCTGCCTACGGGCGGGTCTGCCCCGCCCGTTGGTTGCGTCTGGTCGAGCCGCCGTCGGGAAACGACGTTGGGGAGGTAGCAAGTGAATCAACAGGCACAAAAGATCGAACTGACAGCCAAAAAACGCACAGTGACGGGCAAGCAGGTGAGGCAATTGCGCCGACAGGGATGGGTGCCGGGCGTGATGTACGGTCACGGTTACGACTCGGTAGCGCTACAGTTTGAGGCACACAATTTGACCCGGTTGCTTTCGCGCGTCGGTAGCAGCCAGCTTATCGGGATCAGCGTCGAGGGCACAAAGAAACCAGAGATGGCTCTCGTGCGCGATGTGCAGCGCGATCCCATCCATGGGGATCCGCTGCACGTGGACTTTTACCGGGTGCAGATGACCGAGCGATTGCGGGCCGAGATCCCCCTGGTGATGGAAGGTGCATCACCGGTGGTGGCGCAGAACGAGGGCATGCTCCTGCAGGGCCTCTCTGCCGTCGAGGTCGAATGTCTCCCGGCCGATCTGGTGGACGCCATCGCGGTCGATCTGACCGATCTCGTGGAACTCGACCAGGCGATCCACGTGCGCGACCTGGCCATTCCCGCCGGTATCGAGGTCCTCACCGACCCGAACGAGATGATCGTGCGCGCTGTGCCACTGGCGGAGGAAGAGGTCATCGAAGAGATGCTGGAAGAGGAATTGGTGCCTGGCGTCGAGGAGATCGAGGTCATCACGGAAGCCGGGGAAGAGGGAGTAGAGGAAGAGGCCGAAGAGGATTAATCCCCCAGCCGGCGATCAACGGAACACACAGGGCGTTCGACGCGTTTCGGACGCCCTTTTTGCGTCCACTCAACTCCTGGACTCGCCCAGGGCCAGGTAAGAGAGGCACGTGTCTCGCAGCACGCACCGCTCGTGCTCGGGGTTGCGGGCGTGACACACGGCCCGCCCGTGCTCGATGAGGTTGAGGTGGAAGCAATAGTAGATATCGGGCGGCACGAGCGCTTCCAGCAGCTCGTGGGCCTTTTCGCGGGAGGTCTTTTCCGGGATGAGACCCAGCCGCCGGGTGACACGGTGGATGTGAGTATCCACGGGAAAGGCGGGCTTGCCCAACGCAAAGAGCAGGACGATGGCGGCGGTCTTCGGGCCGACGCCGGGAATGGACAGCAGCCACGCCCGCGCCTCTTCACCCCCCCAGTCGGCCAGAAAGTCGAGGGAGATTGCGCCCCGCTCGGCGGTGATGCGGCGCAGCGCCTCCTGGATGCGGGGGGTCTTGGTGGGAGCCAGCCCTGCCGGGCGTACCGCATCGATCAATTCCTCCAGCGGCGCGTCGCGCACCGCCTCCCAGGTGGGAAAGCGCTCCCGCAGTTGCTCGAACGCCCGGTCACGGTTGACGTCGTTGGTGTTCTGCGAGAGGATCGTGGAGACGAGGACGGCGACCGGGTCGCGCGGGTGCCAGGGATGGTCGCCGTATTCGGCCAGGAGCAGGCGGTGGAGGCGGAGGATTTTGGCGGTTTCAGGTTTCATGCGTTTTCGGTATCAGAGGGCCAATTGGCCGGGTTGTTCTGAATGTATTCGCGGACGGCGTTCAGTTCCCGTTCGTTGCGGATGATGCGGCGCGATGCACACATCGCGCGTAATAATTGCGCTGCCAGACAGGGGCGCCAAGGGTATTGCGGAGCCGGTTGATGCGCCGGGTGACGGCAGATTTGAACGCGCGCACAATGGCGCCCAATGAACGCGGTAGGACGTTGGGGGCATCGGTAGGGGCGCAGCGGCGCTGCGCCCCTACGACATCATCATCATCCACAACCCAAATGATTCCGTGGAAATGATTGGGCATCGCCACGGACACGTCCAACCGCACGTACGGGCGCAATTGGGCCGCGCGTTCCCATTCCTCGACGGCGATTTGACCGAAATCCGACACCATCATTGCCCCATTGTAACTGCTCAGCCTGAAACATAGTTCTTTAACTTGCCAAAATCGTACAAGCCAGCGACAATACGGATGTGAGCCAAGCGACACTGCCATCCTGTGAAGAGATACACGAGGCCTATCTGCAGGGCGAAGAAG
>DAOUDX010000397.1:0-3997 GCA_034430835.1 Anaerolineae bacterium | reverse complement strand
GGGAAAACCTGGCGCAGGGGATAAGGCTCGGTGGGCAGAGATACCACGGTGGGAGCTGGCGTGGACGATGGCAGTGCGGGTGTTGGTGAGGGCAGCGGTGTTGGTTCGCCGGTCGCCGCTGCCGCTTTGGTCGGCGCTACTGGCTCCGCGGTGATCTCCTTCTCTAGCTCTGCCGTCGGTTTGGCTGTGGGCGCTTTAGTCGCCGCAGCCGGCTCCGCTGTCGCGGCCGGAGCCGGGCAGCACCCAGTCAGCCAGCCGGCCGGGCCGGCGTAGAGGGCCGGGTTGCCTAGGGTCTTGGTCAGGCCGGAGGCCGCGCCCGGCACGAAGGGGAGATAGATGGCCAGCGGGATCAGCAGCAGCGCCAGTGCCGTGGTCGCCCAGCCGGTGGCGCGCCACCCCTCGACGACCAGCCCTTGCCCTAGCGCTGTCAGGGCGGCCACGGCCAGCAGGAAGGCGATCACGATCGCGGCCAGCAGTAGACCGGAAGAATCGTCGCCGCGGGCGGCCAGGACGACCAGCAGCCCGCCCAGCACGAGATAGGCCGCTGCAAACCCGGTCGCCAGTTGCAGCCGTGTATCTCGCCGCAGCCAGCCGTGGGCAGCCAGCCACGTTAGGAGCGCAACGATGGCCACGAGCACCATCGCCGGGGCGATGGCGCCGAGGGCGGCCCATAGCAGCCACATCGCGCCACCGACGACGAGGAACAACACCGGTGAGGCGAGGAACAGCACGAGCGCACCGATGCCCACGCGGCGCAGCGCGCGGCCCAACGCACCGGTGATCCGCAGTCCCCACGCCACGACACCGCTCAGGAGCAGCGGCAGCAGGGCAAGGGCGAGGCCGATCCGGTTGGACAGGGCGACGCGGGCGGCCGCGGCGGTGTCTTCCATCGGTGCGGCAGTCGATTCCTCGACCAGCGTGAAGTCGGCGCCGCTTGCGCCAGCCCAGGCGGCTCGGGCGGCCACGTCCTGCGACGCGCGCAGTTCCTCCTCGGCTTCGAGCAGGGTGGGCACGTCGAGCCCCTGCCCTGGCCGCTCTCTCAACTCCTGTTCCATGAGGAAGTAGGCCCGCACGAAGCCGGAGGGCAGCGTCTCAAGGGCTTCCACCGAACTGTCCACCACGCCGATGCCCAGAGCGGATTGAACCGGTTGGCTGATTCGCTGGTTGGTCGAGGTGAGGGCGGTCTGGATCTGCAGGTGAGCCGTCTCGCTAGGGCGATATGTGTCTTGGTCGGCGCTCATGGCGACAGCTACCTGGCGCGGCGCATCGACTATCACCAGGCGTGTGTCCCGCACAAAGTTGTCGCCCGGATCGACATAGTAGGCGTGGAGTTCCAGCGTGCCGACCATCGCTTGGTCGAGGTCGAAGGCAAACAGGGCGCGCCCGTCCTCCACTGGAGCGGAGAAGGTGGCGATGGTCTGCCTGGCTCGCACGACGTCGAGATAGACGGCCTGTGGGAGTTGGGGTCCAGCGACCAGTGCCTCGGCTCGCAGCGTGTCGCCGACCTCGTAGGCAGCTCGCTCCGCCCGCAGGAGAAGTGTTTGCGGTAGCCGATCGGTCTGGAAGCCGAACGTGGTGCTGCTCTGAGCCCCCTGCGCGTCCTGGGCGTGGATGGTGATCTGTGCGGCATCGCCCGGAACGTAACGGAACTCGGCCAGGCCGTGAGGGTCGGTGTCGAGTGAGTGCGTCTCACCGGCAGCCTCGATGGTCAGGGACGTTGGAGCTGGCCGTCCGTCGGGGTAGGCGGTCAGGACGTAGACGGTGTTCTCGATGCCGGGCTTGAGCTTGCCGCTTTCCGGCACGGCCCGGATCAGGATTGTCTGGGCAGCCACCGGCACGAACTGGCGGATGCCCGCCCGCTGCCCAGCCGCGTCGAGCACGTCAGCTTCCAGGTCGAAGAAGAACGGTTCTACTGTTGCCGACTGGCCAAAGCCAGGCGGCAAGTAAAAGGCGAACCTGGCTGTTCCCTCCTCGTCTGTTTGAGCCTGCACGACGATCGCTGGTGTACCTCGCGGATCCCTGGTGTAGCCGCGCAGGATCACATGGCCGCCGGCAACCGGCTTGCCGAAAAAGTACTCGGCCTGCACAGAGCCGGTCACGCGCTCTCCTGGGGTGTAGTAGGCGCGGTCTGTTCCCAGCGTGACGCGGAAGGCAGGCAGCTCATAGTCGCCCACGGTGACGGTGCGCTCGGAGACTGTGTCGCCCAGCGTCGCCCGAAGTGTGTATTGGCCGGGCGCGGCATTGGGCAGGAGCGCATAGTCCCGTGCGGCGATGCCGAACTCGGACGTCTCCACGCCGTGATGCACCAGCCGTTGCCCGGTGGCGTCGATGACGACGAAGGTGATTTTCGCCCCTGCGGTGGGTTTGAGGTTCGTGGCGTCGAGGGCCAATGCGCGCAGGTGGATGGTCTGGCCTGGCCGGTAGGCGGGCTTGTCGGAGCCGAGGAGCAGCCTGTAATCCCGCGCGATGGTGATGGGGTGCACGATGCGGTCCTCACCCTTGACGGAAGAGGTCTCAATGACCAGTTGGGCGCCGCCTTCCAGGTCTTCTGGCACGGTGAAGGCGACGTTGGCGGTGCCGCTGGCGTTTGTCTGGCCGGTGTAGACGACCTGTGCCAGCCCCGGCGGGCGCCCGATCTTGACGACGACCTCCGAGCCTTCGATAGGCTCGGCTGCGCCATCGGTCGAGCGGACGAGAACACGCAGCGCGGCCTGGACACCGGGCGCGAGCCGGTTCTGGCCGAGAACCAGTGTCTCGTGCGGCGCGGCCGGTGGCGGCAAGCGCAGCACCTGGGCGGTGTTGAGTGCGAACAAGAGAGTGAGTGCACCCAACACGGCCTGAGCGATCAGCCCGCGCCGTCGCCAGAGTGCCAACCACGGGCGGGGTTCGATTCGAGCGCGCAACCGATCGCGAATGCGCGCGTCTGCCTCAGCGGGCAGGCGCACGGGAGAAAGCGCCGTGTTGAACGTGGCGCCCAGGTCCTGTCGCAGCGCCCGCAGCCGTTCTACCGCGCGAGCGCAGCGGGGGCATTCGGTCAGGTGGGCCTCTACCCGTGCCCGCTCTTGCGCGCTCAACTCCCCGTCCAGGTACGCGATCAGTTCCGTCTCGACGTGCGGACTCATGCTCTATTCCTCAATTTCGACCGATCCCAACTGCTCCCCCAGCTTGCGGTGGGCGTGGTAGAGCCGTGACTTGACGGTTCCCTCGCTGATGCCGAGCGTCTGGGCGATCTCACTGTACGACATATCCTGCTGATAGCGCAGGAGGGCGACGATGCGCTGTGGCTCGGGAAGCGTGTCCACCGCCTCCCAGAGGGCCACCGCTCGTTCCTGCCGCAGAGTGACTCCTTCGGGATTGAGGCTGGGGTCTGAGTCAGGGATACGTTCCAACTGCTCCTCGATGTCGTTCCATTCGGCCGAGGGCAGGCGCTTGCGCCGCATCCGGGAACGGCAGCGGTTGACTGTGACGCGGTAGAGCCAGGTCTCGAAGCGGGCTGGCCCCTCGATGCGAAAGTTCGGCAGCGCGCGCAGTACGTCGAGAAAGGTCTCCTGTGTGGCGTCTTCTGCTTCGTCGCCGTTGCGGGTAACGAAGAGGGCCGTGCGGTAGACGGTGTCCTTGAATCGATCATAGAGCGCCTCGAACGCCCTGAGTTGGCCGCGCTGGAATCGGCGGATCAACTCCTCTGTCGAGACGCCTAGCTCTTTCACCTGCTCGCCGAGGCGGGCAGCGAGGCAAGCCACGAGAGCGAGGCAGGCTCGGATGTGCCTGCAGAGCGTTGCCCAGAACGGCCTATCGGCGAGTACGACTACCGCGTGCATCGGGCAGATCGTACTCTATACCTTACACGCGGTCAAGTGGGTAGGGGTTCGTGACTGTTCAATAAATGGGGAAATAGGTTGTTGGTGGGGCGTCAGCCCTAAATAGCGCCATACATAGCATCGAAGTGGGGCGAGTTGCACCAAAAGTATGTCTTTTTGCAGCCCCAGTGGGGAATACA
>DAOUDX010000396.1:0-13793 GCA_034430835.1 Anaerolineae bacterium | reverse complement strand
CGGTTGACCAAAACGCGACAATCAACGACAATATGATTAGGCATGCTATCAGCTTCATTCTCACCTCCAAGGGAGATGTAATCCACTGATAGTATGCCAGCAATTATCTCAGTTGTCCAAGGACACTACCCTTTTTTTAACAAATAGATTATACTATAGGCGAATCACGGGAACAATCTTGCCCGTAACACTTTGGACACGCATTAGTAACACCACGTCGTTGGCTTGTATGCTACAATCTAGGCAAGAACCTGATGAGGTTTCAGATGCGTGACGTGAGGGAAAACGATCAATCGATGCTCTTCGAGCCTGAAACACTGAATTTCGTCGTATACGAGATCGAGGACAGTGGCGACGATGGAGTCGAGCCGTCAGACTCGTGGGAGAACGAGCGCATCGTAGCGCCGAGGCAAGCCATTGGCACTCCCGATCAAGTCCCCGGGCTGAAGCCCGTCCAGCAGACGCCTGCCCCGCCAACAGAAAACCACATCCAAGTCCAACCTACCCCGCCAACGACATCGCGCGGCAACGGCAAGCACTCCAAGATCGAAATGCCCCCACAGAGAAACAATCCCGCCAGTGGGATTGCAGTCATCAGCCTGTACGAAAGAGGCAAGCGGGACTTTTCCGGCACAGACCTGCAAGGGGCTGACCTGCAAGGAGCTGGCCTTCCAAACGCCAGGCTGATTCTGGTCAACCTGCGCGAGGCCCAGATGAGTCACGCGAACCTGGATGGAGCCAGCATGACCAAGGCCAATCTGCGGAAAGCCAGCCTGCGGGGAGCCAGCCTGGTCAGAGCCAAGCTACGCGGCGTCGATCTGCATGGGGCCGATTTGCGCAACGCCGACCTTGGAAACGCCGATTTGAGAGAAGCCGACCTGAGAGGAACCAACCTGCTTGGTGCCAATCTGCTCGGAGCTCGATTGGACGGCGCCAGGCTTGATGCCGCGACACAGATCGACGCCAACTGGCGATTGATCTGGGAAATCGTCAACAACGGCAAGAACGGTCACCAACCCGATCAGGCCTAGACCTCTCGAGTCATCCTGCGGTTTCGGTACCACCACACCCCTCTCCCATCACGGATAGATCCCCCGAATCACGGTTGCCTTGTTCACCCGATCGATGGCTCGGATGTAGGCAGCCAGGCGCATGTCTACCTGCTTCTCCAGGTGCACTTGCAGCACAGCATCGAAGGCCTTGTTCATGATCTGCTCAAGCTGCTTGTTGACCTCCCGCTCGTTCCAAAAGAACTGCTGCAGATCCTGCACCCACTCGAAGTAAGAGACCGTGACCCCACCAGAGTTGCACAGGATATCGGGAATGACAAAGACGCCGCGATCGTTCAAGATATCATCGGCCTCCGGTTCGGTAGGCCCGTTAGCAGCCTCGGCGACGATCTTGGCCTTGACACGTGATGCATTCCCGCCGGTGATCTGCTTCTCCAACGCGGCGGGCACCAGGACATCGCATGCCAGTTCCAACAACTCGGCGTTGGTGATAGTTTCGGCACCTGGGTAATTGACGACTGAGCCTGTCTCCTGCTTATGGGCCAGAACGTCAGCAGGCTCAAGACCCTTGGGATTGTAGATGCCTCCCTGGGAATCGCTGACACCGACGACGCGGACGCCATCCTCGTGGAGAAACTTGGCAGCAAAGTACCCCGCATTGCCGTACCCCTGCACGACAGCGGTCGCCCCCTTCAACTCAAGTCCCAAATGCTCGCCCGCCCGCCGGATGTGATAGATGGTGCCCTGTGCCGTGGCTGCGTTGCGTCCTTCCGATCCGCCAATCTCCAATGGCTTGCCGGTGACGACGGCCGGTGTGGAGTAACCCCGGTGCATGCTGTAGGTATCCATGATCCAGGCCATGATCTGGGGATTGGTGTTGACGTCTGGAGCAGGGATGTCACCCTCAGGGCTCATCAGCACCGATATCTCGGAGGCATACCGGCGTGTCAGATTCTCCAGCTCGTTCAGCGACATCTCCTTGGGGTTGCAGATCACGCCGCCCTTCGCGCCGCCGTAGGGCAGGCCAACGACCGAGCATTTCCATGTCATCCACATCGCCAGCGCCCGCACCTCGTCCAGAGTCACGTCAGGATGATAGCGAATCCCCCCCTTGGTGGGACCAAGGACCACACTGTGGTGCACACGATAGCCGGTGAAAACCCTTACCGAGCCATCGTCCATCTTGACCGGGAAATTGACCGTCAACTCTCGCTTGGGCTTGCGCAGCATTTCCCGGATACCGGCTTTCAGATCCAGGTACTCTGCAGCCCGGTCGAATTGATGTACCGCGATCTCGTAAGGACTCAGGTCTTGTGGACTTATGTCGCTCCTTTCATCGTGAAAGTGTGCAAAATGGCCATAAAACCTTCGGGGCCAGCCTCAGTGTTCTTGATGGGCTAGCCCCGGTCGCTAACTCCGCCTGGTCTCAAGCTGCGCTCGCAGCAACTCTTGCACAACCTGCGGGTTTGCCTTGCCCCGCGTCGCCTTCATCACCTGGCCCATCAGCCAACCGACGATCTGCTCCTTGCCATCCAGATACTTTTGCACCTGCTCCGGGCTCTCATCCAGCACCTGCGCGACGATCTGCTCCAAAGCCGCTGTGTCAGAGATCTGCGTCAGTCCACGTTCCTCCACGACCTCTCGTGCGCTGCGACCGCTGGCGAACATCTCCCCCAGCACCTCTTTGCCCGTATTCGTGTTGATGGTGCCATCCTCCGCCAGACCAATCAGCTCCGCCAGCGCCTCCGGCGAGACTTGCACCTCGCCGATCTTTTGGCCGCTCTCGTTCATCAGCCCAAACAGCGCGCCGGTGACCCAATTAGCGACAGTCTTTGGAGTGGCTCTACCGGCAGCCACGACGACGGCCTCGTAGTAGTCGGCCACAGCCCGATCTTCGACCAGCAGGCCAGCATCGTAGTCACCCAGTTCGTACTCGGCGACGAAGCGGGCTTTCTTAACATCGGGTAACTCCGGCAACCGGGCGCGCAGCTCCTCCACCCACTCGCGGCTGATCTCTAGCGGCGGCAGGTCCGGCTCGGGGAAGTAGCGATAGTCGTGCGCCTCCTCTTTGCTGCGCTGCGGCACGGTGACTCCCTGCGCCTCGTTCCAGCCCATCGTTTGCTGGACGATGGCGCCGCCCGCCTCCAGCGTCGCGATCTGGTGCTCGATCTCGTAGGCCACCGACTGGGCCAGGGCGCGGAAGGAGTTGAGGTTCTTGACCTCGTGGCGCGGATTCATCTGATCGGTGCCTACGGGCCGCACGCTGACGTTGGCCTCGAAGCGCATCATCCCTTTTTCCATATCCCCGGAACTGACACCCAGGTAGACGAGGATGGCGCGCAGCTTGGTCGCATAGGCGACGACCTCCTCGACCGAGCGCATATCCGGCTCGGTGACGATCTCAAGCAGCGGCACGCCGGCACGGTTGAGGTCCACGTGGCTGACGCCTGCGCCCACGTGGTACAACTTGCCGGTGTCCTCCTCCTGATGCGCGCGCCGGATGCGGATGCGCTTCGGGCCGCTTCCCGTCTCGATGTCGAGGTAGCCGTTCACGCACAGCGGCAGTTCGTACTGAGATGTCTGATAGTTCTTCGGCAGGTCGGGGTAAAAGTAGGACTTGCGGGCGAAGCGATTGACCGGAGGGATCTCGCAGTGGAGCGCCAGCCCTGTCATGATGGCGATCTCGATGGCGCGCTTGTTGATCACCGGCAGCACGCCCGGAAGCGCGGCACAGACCGGGCAAACGTAGGTGTTCGGCTCCAGGTCGCCGGTGTCTTCGGCCACCGGGCAGGAGCAAAACATCTTGGACCTGGTGTGGATCTGGGCGTGGACTTCCAGGCCGATGACGGGTTCGTATTCCATCAAGCTCTCCTCAATGAACTCTCTCGTCGAGCGGGGCGGCCACCAATCCGGCCATCCGCAGCAGCGCCTCGGACATTCGCCCGGCCCGCAGGGCCAGCAGCGGGCAGGCCTGACTGGTCAGTGCTGAGTCCGGCCAGCCCTACAGACTAATGGCACAAACTCGGCAGCGGCAAGGCTGGAGTAGAGCACCTGCTGGCGCAGCACGCATACCTTCAAGCGAAGCTGCTGTCCGCCAGAGTGAGATGTCGGGCAACGATATGCTTGCTCAAGCCACTATTTCCATACGTAATCCGAAAGAGTCGCTTGGCGGCCTAGGCGGTATCGTTTGAGATGCTCCTGTAACAATTCGCTCTGCCGTCCACAGAGCCACAAAAGCGTCCAGCACATCATCCTCTGTGCTGGCAAGTTGGCTGCGTTCCGCCAGAGCATCTCGTAGCCACTGGCCGAATACAGGCTCAAGCAACTCGCGGCGCTCTTCTCGTCCCTCTCTATTCTTCTTGCTGTGTTGTAAGGGATGATCAGCTCGCAAATGAAAACTGACTTCTGGATGTACTTCACGAACTCGTGTACAGAGTTCAGGATATTGACGGAGTATCGTGTCAACCTCGCGTACTCTGGGCACGATCGCCCATGCCTGCCGGGACATCTTTTTCTCCTCGACTTGGAACCGTATTCGACAAGCGTCTGAGTAATCTGTGGCAACCAGGACGGGCCTGATCGGTGCCGGGAAAACACTGCTGGCGCGGCCTCGGCCTAGGAGCTGCCGTGCTTCAAGGTCACAAGCACGCGGGCCACGCTCTGGCAACCCGATAGGAACATCAATGGCGATAATCCGTGGTGTTGGTTCGCTGTAAGCGAATAATTCCTGCGCCGTCTCGAACCAGCGCCAGAAAATGCGGCCAGAGTCGAGATCTTTGAAGATGACAACCCAGCAGCCTCTTTTACAACCGTCTGCACCGCAAATTATACCCATAAAACGGATACCTCCTTGCCGCCTAATCAGTCTTCAACTGCTGCGACGGCGTAATCTAAAATGCGGCCTACTGCAATTTCGGGCCATTGAGGCTCTCGCACCTTCCGGTGCCGCCACAGCCACCCCAAGGTCGCGTTCATTATACCTCCGAATTTCCCGTTCCGCCACACTCGGCGGGCAGTTGCCCCCTCCCCCACCCTGTGTTATCATATTCCTATGACGCGAAAACCCAACATGCTAATCTGTGCAGCCCTATTCCTGCTGGCGGCCTGCTGCCCATCCGCGCCGGCTCCGCCTGCTCCCACAAGCGCCCCAACGTCCACACCAACGCCTGCCCCAACCCAGGGGCCGATGCCGACTATCACCCCCATCCCGCCGCTGGTGGTGACCCTGCGCTGGCCCGATCAGGTCTCGGCGCTCCAGCCCGTACCCATCGAGGTGGAACTGGTGGTGCCGCCGGGCGTCAGCGCGTCGCCGACCGTCCGCGCCGTCATCTTCGACCCCAAGATGAACCGTTACCAGGATGTCACTCTCTCACCCCGCGAGGGGAATCTTTACGCCGCCGCCGAGCCGCTGCAGCTCCCCCTCGAACCGGTCGAGGGAGACTGGTGGATGGCGATAGACGTCGAGTCGGAGCTGCCGGTTCTTGGAAGGCGAACACTGCCCTTCCAACCCGCCCCCATCCGCTTCCGCGAGATGGCGGACATCCTGCCGCCCGGGATAGACCTGCAGGTACCGGAGGATTTCGTGGAGACGACAGTGCAGGGCGACCAAGTGGCTGGAGGGCGGGTGTGGCGCTACGGAGGAGGCGAGGTGTCCGCGTGGTGGGCCCCCGGCCCGATCAAACCCCTGCGCTACAGCAATGCCGTCTCAATGGCGGAGGCAACCTACGGGATAGATGCTCCCGCTGTGTCGAGCTTTGAGGAGATAGAGTGGCAAGGGCAGGCGGCGTTCCTGTTCCACGAGGAATGGCCCGGCGAGGGAGGCGGCCCAGGCAAGACGCTCGTGGTACAAGGGGCCGCCTTTTGGCTCTACGCGGTGCGGGTGCGGGCGACAGGTGGCGAAACCATCCCCCAACTCCTGGAGCAAGTCTGGGAGACATTTACGTTTGTGGGAGAATAGCGTTTGCGCAACGATCACCGGCGGCAAGCACCACACACCGAGCAGTAAGACGCGAAACGTGACGCTTGATTCCTCACGCGCCACGTTTGCTTTTCCCGCATCACGCCCCCTCAAAGATATCGATCGGCGTCCCGACGCGGTAGTCGCCAGCGATGAAATCGTCCTCGTAGCCGCCGATGGGGTACGTCCAGCGAAAGATCCACCGCGCCGCCTCGCAGGAAACGTTCAGGCAGCCATGGCTGCGCTTTACGCCAAAGTCGTTGTGCCAGTAGGTACCGTGGATGGCAGTGCCGCTCATGTCGAAGAAAATGTTCCACGGGATGCCCGGCAGGTCGAAGAGATCCACCAACGGCCAGGGATCCCCGGGCTTCATCGGACGGTTGGTCATGTGGCGCGAGGGCTGCTTGAGCAGCGCCGCCGTCTCCCCTTTCGGCGTGCCCAGGTCCACGTATACGGTCTCCGTCACGATCTGATCATCCACCTCTCTCTCGATCTGCACTGCTTGTACCCCTATCCCAGAAGAGACGAGCGTGACGAACACGATCCGATCACCCTCGTAGCAGGTCAGCCGCTGCTTGGCCAGATCGACCTCGATGCGCTTCTCCCCAGCAAAGGGATGAATGGGAGCCATCTCAGCGCGGGGGATACGGCGCATATCCCGCGCGAGCACCCATTGATAGGGCGGATCCTGCATCGGGAACTCGTCAAAGATCTTGTACCAGCCGGTCTCCGCTGCATCGACAAATGAGTCTACCACGTGGTAGACATTGCCGCCATAGAAACGATACTCCTTCTTGGCGCCGGTCGAGGGCTCCAGGTAGGCCTCTGTCCAGGGCTGGCACACCTCCCCCCAGAAGCCCCACTCGCCCACGTCGCGGATGGTGGGCTGCGGCGGGTAGACGCGCACCGGCAGCACCCAGGCGGAGTGAACGTACCCCAGAGGTGTCTCGTACCAGCGGTCGTTGTGGGGACTGAAAGGGGCGTGTACCTCCCGTGTGATGAGGAAGGACTGATCGCGCTGGCGGGTTTCCAGCAACGTAGAGTTGGTTGCAGGTTCTTCGTAGAAGGCGAGGTTGTGGATCGCCCGGCCCATCCAGACCCACAGATCGAGGTCTGCGCTCCCGCTCGGCTCCTGCACGGTTGGATAGCGGGCGCGGGCGTGGAAGGCAGGCGAGAGCGCCGAGGCGGCGGCGCTGGCGGCGATCATCTTGATTGCACGACGGCGAGTGATCTTTCGAGACATTGATTCCCCCTACAGCAGGCATTATAACACATGCAATGCACCCTCGCCAGAGTAGGTACTCCCCCTCAATCCCCTTCGCGCCGCAGGAAGCCGACCACTCGGCTCAGACCCAAAACCGCCAACAGGGCCAGCAGGAACGCCACGGCGAAACCCAACCGAACCCTGAGACTCAACGCGGCCGCACCCAGAAGAAGCCCTGCCCCGCTCACGGTCAACAGCCGCTGGAGGTGGCACCGCTCCAAAGCGTCGGCGTCTTCCACGCGCCCTGCAGCCCGCATCCGCCAGGCGAAGCGATCCAAGTCCCACGCGACGAGCGCAGCCACCACGCCGACCAACATCCAGCCGCCTCCAGCACCCAACCACAGCCCTACGGCTGCCGCGCCTATCAGGAGCACCAGCGCCACCGAAGCCACCCACCCCCATCTGCGCCACTGCCCGACCACCCAGAAGGCACCCACTACCCCAACCGTCACCGCCCCACCCCACAATTCATTCAGGCCATAACCCATCGCCAAGGACGCTGCGGCCAAAACAGTGCCTGCAGGCAAAAGCCAGGCAGTGATCTTGCGTCCTGCCTCTTGCATCCCCTAGACCTCTAGCCCCACAGCACGGAACCATTGCGGCGTTCGCCCCAGGGAAGCATGGACAACCCGGGCGAGAGGTCGATCCACCTGCCAATCCACGACCTGGATGCCGGCCCGCCGCAGTTTACGCAACAGCAGCGCTCGCTCCAGGTGAGCAATGCGCGCTGCCAGGTCCACGCC
This sequence comes from Anaerolineae bacterium, assembly GCA_034430835.1. Taxonomy (GTDB): domain Bacteria; phylum Chloroflexota; class Anaerolineae; order B4-G1; family B4-G1; genus JAFGED01. The sequence goes on along the minus strand of DAOUDX010000396.1, from coordinate 5,819 downwards.
CGGCCGCGTCCTCAACACTTGAGCCTCGAAACTCACCGGATCAGGGCTGACTATCAGGAGCTGGTACCCTCGTGCGCGGAGACGGACGAGCATCTGCAGATCGTCTGTGCAGAGAGAACTCACCAGAACGAGCTGTGACTTGGCAGGAAAGAAGCGCGTCGGGAGATAGTCAAAGCTCTCAAAGATCATACTCTCGCCCGGCTCGACCTGCGCCAGCGCTTCCAGGATACGCTTGCGCTGTAGCTTTCCATAGCCGGGAAACGTCCAATCCAAGAACCCGCCATAGACGAGAAGCCCGACCCGGTTGCCGTCGTTCAACAGGCTCGCCGCCAGCGAGGCCGTGGCGGAGATGGCATGATCGAGAAGCGTCCCGCTCCGCCCGCGAACATCGCTCCTCCGTCGGGAGTCGAGGATCAGTCCCACGTCGGCGACGCGCTCCTGCTCGAACTCGTTAGTGAAGAGCTCATGGGAATGACGGGCGCTCATCCGCCAATTGATCCAGCGTAGAGGGTCGCCAGACTGATACTCCCGCACGCCGTAGAACGCTACCCCGGAACCTCCCTGCCGGGCGGGGACGGGGCCGGCGTAGGCGCGCGTCCGCAGAGGATGGAGCGTCACCTGCGGCATTTTCGAGACCTCGGGCAAAACGGAAAACCGCCCTGGAACTGGGAGCATCGCATGTCGCCGGAAGACACCCAGACGTTCGCCGGCTGTGACCTGGACATCCTGAAACTCGAAAACGCCGCGCTTCCCGCGCACGGCGTACGCGATCTCGACCACCTCACCCGTCGGGAGGGAAGTGAGCACGCTCGCCTCTCCATCGGTCACCTCAAGCGCCGGAGGGACGATATCCCCGATAGTGATCTCTTCCAACGGAGGCCCTTCATTGATGACCGAAAGCGTGACAACCACTGGTGTGCCCGGGGCGATGCTCTCGGCGCTGAGGGATCGAGTGATCCTTAGCCGAGGCGCCCCTGGTCCCCATAGGAATGCCGCGCCCAGAAGAACCACCAAAGGAATGGCCAGGGCAAGCATCCCGCCATTCAGGGTCGCCAACCCAAAGAAGAGTAGGCCGTAAGCCAGGCTGCCCAGCAGGAGCACCCTTCTCACGCTCAAACCCCCTCAATGACGGGAACTGGGACACTGCGCACGATAGCTGCGAGCACTTTCTCGGCAGCGTGGCGCTGCATCCACAGGTCGGGCTCCAGAATCAGCCGGTGGACGAGCACAGGTTCGGCGAACAGCTTCACGTCGTCAGGAAGCACATAGTCCCGCCCGTGGATGGCAGCCCAGGCGCGCGTCAGCTTGAGCAGCGCCAGCGAGCCCCGCGGACTGGCCCCCACCGCCACCTGCCCGTTCTGGCGCGTCGCGCTCACCAGATCGACAATGTATCGCTCGACATCAGGGTCGATGTGGACGGTTTCCACAATCCGGCACATCGCCAGCAACTCTCCGGCGTTCGTCACTGGACCCAAGTCGAATGCGTCACGCCGCCGCTCACGCCGCCGCTTCAGAATCTCTTGCTCCTCCTCCGGCGAGGGGTAGCCGACCGCCAGCTTCATCACGAATCGGTCGAGTTGCGCCTCTGGCAGCGGAAAGGTGCCCTCGTACTCGATCGGGTTCTGGGTGGCGACCACGATGAAAGGCTCCGGCAGTCGCATCGTCTCGCCCTCCACCGTCACCTGATACTCTTGCATCGCCTCCAGAAGTGCAGACTGTGTTTTGGGCGAGGCGCGGTTGATCTCGTCGGCCAGGATGATATTGGCAAAGATCGGGCCCTCGCGCAGCGCAAGGCTATTCTGGACACGGTCATAGACGTAGCCGCCGGTGATATCACCGGGGAGCAGGTCGGGCGTGAACTGGATGCGCTTAAAGTCCAATCCCAGCGCAGTGGCAAAGCTCTTGGCGATGAGCGTCTTGGCCAGGCCGGGGTAATCCTCCAATAGCACGTGGCCGCCGGCCAGCACAGCTGCCGTGATCATTTCGAGCAGCGGTCGCTTGCCCACGACCGCCCGCTCAACCTCATCGAGCACCCGACCGGCCAACACGGATACGTCGGCGATTGCGTCAATTGCCGCGTCAATTGCCATGATGAACCTCCAATTGGCCTTCCAGGAACTGGACGACGCTCTCAAGATCGAAATCGAGGGAGGAGGCCGTCCTCTGCGATCGCAGCCAGCGCGCGAACCGCGATATAAGGCTGAGGTCGCTTGACGACGAGGGAGTCAGGCCGGCCTGCAGATACGCCCGAATCTTGGGCGGCGCATCCAGGCCATCCAGCCGCCAGTTGAACGGCTCAAGGGCGCGCTTTTGACGATACGCTTGAAGCTCCGTCGCCAGCCTCGCCAGGTGATACGCCAGTTGCTTCCGCCAGTAGACGCTCTCGGGCTCATGCTGCACCCACCGCAGCAAAGTTCGCACCCGTCCCGGATAGACCCCCTGCACCCGCTCAACACTTGAAGAACGTTCCCTGTGCTCCATCAGGCTCCGCGCGGCGACCAACAGCCCGATCACCAACAGCAGCACCCAGAAGACAATCTGCGGGACAGCGCCGAGAACGAAATTTCCAAGCTGGAGTGTACGTGCCAAGGGACCTGCGATCCAGTCGCGCGCGACGTCCTGAAGCAGAAACGCCAACAAAACCGTCAAAAGCAACACAAGCACCGATAACCACAGCCAGGATCGGGTTTTCATCCCGCACTCCTGCAGAACTCGACGACAGCCTCGAGGCATGCCAGGGCCTGTGTCTCCTCCCCTTGGCTGGGAGCCTTGGCCCCATAGCGAACTTGCTCGAATAGTTCGGTGAGCCGCCAGACGGCCCCAGTGGGCAGGCCCGCCTCCTCCAAAAAGGCCACGAACTCGCGAGGGGTCATGGCCTGATGGCGCCTGATGCCGCGCTGCTGACGCAGCACCCAGCTCATCTCATAGTAGCAGCGCATCACCGTGTTTCGCAGATCCGCCCCGGACTGTATAGCCTCAATGGCCTCCTCCGCCTGCTGCGCCAACTGCTCCAAGGGTGAAACCGCGCGCCACCTGCGACACCACACGAACCAGCCGAGGCCCACAAGCACCGTGGCGACGAGCAGGGCCAATCCCACGCTGGTCACCCCAAGAAACCACCAGGGCAGAACGGCATCGACATCCGCCGTGGGGGCCTCGGAAGAGATGCCGAGGAACGCCTGCGGTAGACCTTGCTCGGTGGGAGAGGCGCCGGGCTGCATCCGCTGCGCCAACACGTACACGATCACGAGGATAGGAAGCAAGCGAAGAAAATCCAAAAGCACGCGCTTTCTGGCCTCACGCGAGACGAGAAAGTAGACGATCGAAAACGGCAAGATCAGCGCAGCGATGACGACAAGAACTCGAAACACTATCTCAAAGAGCTTTGCCTGCCACAGCATGTCAAACATGCCCCCAAAGCCCACTGGCGAATACCCAAGGGAAAAAGGCTGACCGGGAAGGAATGCGAGTTCGGAGAGGCCAGTGGAAAGAAGGAGCATCGCCACTATCACGATGCAAAGAACGAACAAAAGCAAGCGTTTCCTGCGTCTATCCATCATCAATCCCACTGGCGCTAGTGTACTACAACCGCTGGCACATGCAAGCGAGAAACGCGACAGATGTCGAAAATACCTACTCCTCCCCTGCCTGCAGCGCAGCGGCGATGGCCTCCCACGCCGCCGGATCCTCGCCGCCCAGCCGCCACACGGCGATGCCGCCCAGGCCGTATTTCTCCACCAACCCTAGCCGTGCCCGAACGCTCTCCCCGTCGGCGTACCACACCTCGTGCCGCTGCTCTGCCGCGTCGGTGTACGCGAACCACGGCTCGGATACAGCGCGTGCCCATCCGCCGCCGCTCCACTTGCGGATCGTACCATAAGTGCTCATACGCTTCCGCGCCGTCTCCCACGTCACGCTCTCGCACGTTCCACCCGCCCAGTCGTGCCCATAGAAGTGGATGCCCGCGTAGACCTTGTTGGGCGGCACAACAGAGGTGGCATGGCGCATCACGTCCTCCATCCACCACAAGGGGGCGATGGGGCCAGGGCCGGTCGTGCAGCCGTGATAGGCGTAGGTCATCACGCGGAAGCGATCCGCGGCGGCCCCGATACGCACCCAGTCCTGCGCCTGTGGGCCGCCCCAAGAACCGGGATCGGTCGTCTTGGGATGCACGGTGACCGACAGCAGCCTGCCCTGGGCGTGCAGCTCCGCTGCCAGTTCTTCCACGAACAGACTGAAAGCGTCCCGATCGCTCGCACCGTTCAGCGATTCGTAGTCGATGTCGATGCCATCGTAGCCATAGGCCAGCACCTCGCTCGCCAGCGCCTCGACGTGGGCAGCGCGGCGGGTGGGATCGTGGAGCACCGTGGCGACGGGCGCAGCGTCCACGCCGACGCCGTCGTAGTAATTGTTGATCAGCGGGATGACGAGCGTGGATTGGGCGTGGGCCTGCTCCACCAGGGCCGTGTCCCGCGCGCCGGCATACGGATTGATGGAGCCATCGCCGCTGGCGTCGAGCTGGTACCAGACCAGGGAGAGTTCGTGAATGTAAGCCCGGTTGGCCTCCCACGACCCACGGGCGCGATCGCCATCCCACGAGCTGGGCATCCAGGCGGCGACGCGGTTGAGGGGAGGCGGCGGTGGAGAGAGCAATCCAGCCTGCAACAGGTAGAACAGAAACAAGGCCAACGGGCAAGCAAAGAGGGCGATGAGTAGCGGCGTGCGTCGTCGTTTCATCGCCCCGCAGTATAGCACAGGATAGAGGGCGAGCAAGAGGCTATTTCGGAGCGATCTCAGCCGTCAGCGTCACCTGCGCCTTGACCACGATCTGGCCCAGGCTGATGCTGCCATCCTCCAACGTGATCGCCCCCTCAGAAGCCAAGTCTTGCACCACGTTCTGGTAGTTCGTCCACTGGTTGCGGCCACCCCACCAGCCATAGTAGCCATAGTCCCAGGCGTCCTCCCGGATCCCGGTCACGCTCCCCACCTGGACGCCGGCAGCGTCGGCCATCGCCGCAGCCTTCTCCAGCGCCGCCTTGACGGCCAGCTCCCGCGCCTCGTCCCGCAGCTCGCGCAGGTTGGTGACGGAGAACTCGATGCCGTCCACCGACGTCGCCCCCGCCTCCAGCGCCGCGATCAGCACCGGCTCCAGCTTCTCCACCTTCCGCAGCGTGACCGCGATCGCGTTCCGCGTGCCGTATCCGCTGATGACGTTCCAGTCATAGTCCTCGTACCGGGGCTGGATCGTGAGGTTGGCGGTGGCGATGTCCTTGTCCTCGACGCCTTGGTCACGGATCGCGGCGAGGACGGCCTTGCTCAGCTCGGCGTTCTGCGCTCGGGACGTGCTGGGCTTGCGGGCAAAGGTCTCGACGCCAAAGACGACGACCACGCGGTCGGGCTGGACGCGGATAGCGCTGGAGCCGCTGACAGAGATGGAGCCGTTGGAATCCGAACTGGCCGCCTGTGCCGTGGGAACCGTCGTTGGGCTTGCGCCGTTCCCATTCAGAAGCAGCAAGCCGGCGACGATGACGAGAAGCGCCGTATTGAGTGTATTTTGGTTTTTCATTGGATACCTCCGGTTTCAGGTTTGCAGATTGGCAGATCTGCAAGTAGACAAGTATACAAGTGACAGTCATTCGGACAGCTTGCCCAGTTGAAGAAAATGGTCGCGCACCTCTTGAACCTCGATGACGCTCTTGTACGATTGGTCCAAGTCCGCATAGACGGCTGGTGTCGAATGACTAGGACGCACACGAAAAGTGACGGCGCCGCCACGGGTCCGTACGTAGATCACTGGATACTCGACTGGCATGGCAGAG
>DAOUDX010000395.1:0-10293 GCA_034430835.1 Anaerolineae bacterium | reverse complement strand
ACAGCGGCTCCAGTTCGGGCTCTTCCGCCGCCAGATGCCGGGTGCGCCAGAAACGGACGAAGAGTACAACCACGATGACGAGGAAGCCGGCCAAGCCGATCAACCCCATCTGCTCGGCGATGAGGAGATAGACGTTGGAGACACCGACGTAGGTATCGATGTCCGGCGAGCCGGCGAAGCCAACGCCCAGCCAGGGATACCGCCCGATCAGGATGAACGCGTCCTTGTACTCGCCGAGACGCATCTGCATCGCCAAATCCTCAAACTGTATGCCTTCGATGAAGTGGGCGACATAGCCCGGGGCCAGGACGAACACGACGCCCAGCGCTATGAGCAGGAACGGCCACAGGTAGCGATACCTCAAGGTGGCGACGACGGCCAGCGTGATCGCCACGCCCCCCAGCGCGCTCCGACTGATAGTCAGCCCCAGGCAGAGGGCTATCACACCCATGATCGGCACCAGGTAGCGACGGTGGATGACAGGACGCTGGGCGAACAGTTGCAGCACGGCGACGCACAGCACTAGGCTGAGCAGGCTGCCCAGCACGTTGGGATCGACAGAGGTGGACGTGGCCCGCATCGGCAGCGTGGGGTCGTCGCGGATGTAGCGCAGAACACCTGACCCGACGGGGTAGCCCAGCCGCCCCAGCCTGGAGAGGATGTCGATGACCAGATCCTCGGAGACGTAGGTAGCGAGGACGTAGAGGACAATGCCGATCGCCGCTGCTGCGAACGCGCCCCAAACCAGCGCCTGGACGACACGCCGTAGCCGATCCGCGTCACGCACCGTGTTGACGACGAGGAAGAAGAGCGCCACGCTGAGCATGATCTCCGCAAAGTGGCGAATGAGGTAGGAAGTCAGCGCAGCGTGGGATAGCCCAAAGACGAACGAGCCCACCGCCAGCAGCATGAACACGCCGACGGGCAGCCCCAGCGGTGTGGCGATAAAGTCCCGCTGGACAGCGGTCGCCACCTGAAATGCCCAGACGAAGAACAGCGCGCCCAGTGCCGCGTCGAGCAAGGTGGGTGTGAAACCGATCTCGAAGGGGAAAGAGGCAAAAGGCAGCAAGCAGACGATGCCGACGACGACCCAATAGGCCACCTGAATGTTGCGCATCATCCACAAGCCGATGAATACGGCGAACAGACCTGCCGCACCGACAACCGGGCCGAACTCGGCCAACAGGTAGCCGGCGACGAGTGCCAGTCCCGCACACAACACCAGCGCCGCCAGCACCGCCAGCAATCGGTTGCTGAGGATTCGGTAGAGCCAATCGTGAGCCATAGGATTCAGCGCACCTCTACACCAACCGGTATCTCGACACTGTCGCCCGCCCCGTCCAACCGCACCAGCCGTGCCAGCGTCTCCAGGTCATACATTCCCACCACCAGCCGGTACTGCCCTGGCGGGAGGTCGAGAGGCAGCACCACCGGGTGCGGATCAGTGATGATCTCGCCGGGGGCCCACAACCGCGTTGGATAATCACCCATCAGCGGTGGGCCGTCCCCCTGAGCCACCGGCTCCGGGCCATCACCCAACAAATGGACAAAGACCTGGTAGTCGGTCGAGGGCGTTCCCCGCGCCGCCCATTGAAGCGTCAGCGTGATCGTCTCTCCCGGCGCGACATTTTGCGCCGACAACTCGTACCCCCGCAGCGCGATCCCGTCGGCCAGCTCGACCTCCAGCGCATGGGTCAGCGCAGGCACGCGCTTGGGTGGCGCCAGCTTGGCTTCCCCTATGCCGACCACGCCCAGAGTCTCGTCCCTCTCCGGATCGTACAATCCCACCTCGATCCAGAGGAGGCTGGGAGCCGCCGCGTCTGCCGCAATCTCCACCCGGCAGCGGTCGCGCCAGACCTGGCCGGGCTTCCACAGGCTGGTGGGCACCATGCCGTTTGCAGGGTGACGCGCCGCGATCTGGCCCACCGGCTGGCGACCACGCCCCAGCACGTTGGCAAAGCTGACATAGTTCCTTCCGTCGGGCGCTACGGCTTCCCAGTATACCACAAATTCGACGTGGGCGGAAAGGTCGCCTGGCTGCACCACCTGCGATTCCAATTCCCACCCCACGATGCGGGCCACATCGCCCACACCCACCGGCTCGACGCGGGCTGCTGCAGGCATCTCGTCGAGAGTGAGCGGCTCTGGGTAAGCGTAGGCCGGGAGGACGGAGACGAAGGGCACGATCGCTGCCAGCGCAAGGAGGACCCCACCTGTCGCCCAGGCCACGGCGGGCTGCCAGCGGGCCGAGAACCATTCGCCGATCCCCAGGGCGAGAAACGTGCTGAGGGCAGCGATGCCCGGGAACATCAGCCGCCCCTGGAACGAATAGTACATCATCACCCAGCGCAGCAGCGCGACGAAAAGGATACCGACCCACAAGGCAGGTATCCACCACATGCCGATGCCATCCTTACGCCGCCGCCAGATCCGCAGGGCCAGACCCACCAATGCCGATAGCGAGAGCAGGTCGTAGAACCAATACACCGGCTCCGGCGCGGGGACGTTGACCCCACCGAACAGTCCCCAGTAGGTGCGACGGAAGGTGACGAATTCTTCCAGGAAGCCACGCAAAGTCAACGGCTCGGCCCGGTAGCCCAGAATCTCCATAAAAACCCTGACGGCAGTAGGATCGCCGTAGAGCCGCCAATTGCGAACGTACCACCAGCCAGCAATGGCCAGAGCCGTCAGAATCAACAACGAACAATGGCCAATCACCAACAGCGTGCGGCGAGAAAAAGGCATCTCTGGATGCTGACGCCAGGTGCGCAGGGCGACAACCAAGAGAGCCAGGGGGACTATCGCGACGAAGCTGAGTTTGGTCAGCGCACCCAGACCCAACACAATTCCGAGTGTTAAGAGACGGATGGCCAAGCGCTTGGTCGAGACTTGAGATTCGAGATTCGAGATTCCGATCAGTAGCAGGAGCGTCAGGCTGCCCAGGAGCGCAGCCAAGACGTCATTGTTGACCGCTGCACTGATGAAGAGGAACATGGGATTGAAGGCGGTCAGCATCGCAGCCAGCAGGGGAACCCACCGAGACCGCGGGCAGAGCTGGCTCGCCACGCGCCAAACCAGCCACACCGTCACTGCCCCCAGCGCCACGGAGGCCAGCCGAATCACGTGGACAGCCATGACGGTGCCGCGCCACGGGAACACCTCCCGCTCCGGCTGGTGGATGACCAGGTTCTTGTTCCCCACCTGGCCGGGGTTGCCGATGAAGGCGTGCTGGTTCAGCCAGCGGATCTCTTCCATGTCACTCGTGTCGATCCACGAGGTCAGCCCTGCCATCAGCAAGTAGTACAAGGGCGGCTGTCCTCCCTCCTGCCGCCAGGGTTCGGGGTTCTGTGGATCCATCACTGGCAGCGCGTGCCGTGCCTGCACATATTGGACGTAGGGGTAGTGATCGAACTCGTCGGAGGCTTCCAGAGGCGGCGTGGCAAGGCTGTAGAAAGCGCCCAATGCCAGGAAAAAAGCTATGACCAGTGCAATCTGCGATCTGCTATCTGAGATTTGAGATTTGAGAGCTGAGATCCGACTCACTTGACGGTCACTCCACCCACGACGACGGCGTCATCCGCAAAGCGTCCACCCACGCCGTCGAAGGCAGGCACCCGCACGTCAGCCTCAGCATCGTACATCCCCACCAATAGCGTGCAGGTGCACGGCGGTTGATCGGAGCCCAGGGTCAGATAATACGCATCCCGCACGACGTCTCCGGGAGCCCAGAAGGTCGTGCGATACTGATTATCGAGTGGAGGGCGGTCGTCCTGCGCCACGAGATTGCCCCCCCCATCTATCAGGTGGACGAAGACGGTGTAGTCGCCTTCGGGGACTGCTTCGGCGCGCCAGACGAGGGTGACGGTGAAGGTCTCACCCGGGCGTACCTCCTCAGCAGAAAGGTCATAGCCCACCAGCGTGATCGCGTCGCCGATCCGCGCGCCCACGGGATAAGCGACGTCTGCGGACGAGGGCCCGGCCGGACGCAGCGCCACGAGATCGAACAATACCGGCTGCAGCACCAGGTCGCCGGAGGAGTACAGGGCCGTTAGACGCGGACCATCCAGCCAATGGAGCCCGGCGTGGAGCGCCGCGATGGTGGGCGCCTCGGCGCCAGGCGCGATCGGGAGGACGTAACGATCGCGATAGATGACGCCCGGCTCCCACAGCGTGGCCGGGAAATTGCCCCGTCCAGGGTAGCAATCCTCGCCCGCGATAGGCTCCCCACCCCGTCCCAGGATCTGGACAAAGGCAACAGGATCCTCCTGCACCGGCTCCAACGCCCGCCAGTAGAGGCTCACCTCGACCGGCTCGCCGGGGTGCGCGCCCTCAGAGTCAACGACGCCACCCAGAAGCTGGATCGGCGTTCCTTCAAAGACCGCATCGAAGCGCAACAGGTCAGCAGGCAGATCGCTTTCCTGCACCGCCTCCGGCTTGGCGTAGGCCGGCAGGATGAAAACGAAGAGACAGATCAACGCAACCACCAAGTGGTACACACCCAAGAGCGTCGCCAGTCCCGCCGTAAAGCGATTGAAGATGAAGCGATCCAGACCGATCACCACGAGGACAGAGATCACGGCTGTGACCGGCATCAGATAGCGCCCTTGAGAACCCAGCACGATCATGATAAAGCGCCAGACAGAGCCAAAGATGAGGAGAAAGGCGAAGCACACGATCACCAACCCCGCCTGCACCGGGGGAGAGAACCGGCGTTCCGTCCACTGATCGAACAGGAGGGACACCAAGCCCACAAGCGCCAAGCCCAAGAGCACCCACCAGACCTGGTACATCCACGGAGCGGCGGCGATGTTGAACCAGCCAAACATCGCCCAGTAGGACATCTCCAGACCCTGCAATTGGGGAATCACCTCGAAGAAGCCAATCGGCTCCGGGCGCACCGTCGCCGTGTGGCTCAGCCAGGCATGGGTACCCATCAGCTCGTCGTAGAGGACAAGGTTGCGGACAAACCACCAGCCGCAGACGAGAGCCGCAACGCCGAAGAGAATGAAGGCGTCGATGCACAGGCGCAGGAGTTGGTCTTTGCGGAAGAGGTGGCTCACCCTGTAATGCCCTACACGCAGAACGTCGAGGAGCAAAGCGAGGGCAAGAGCAGGGCCCAAGACGATGCCGCTGAGCTTGGAGAGCACTGCCAGGCCCAACATCACACCGGCCAGCGCCAGTCCGCGCCGCGAGAGCCCTCGCACCGCCAGCCGCACCGCGCCCCACACCGTCAGTGCGCCGAAGGCAGCCACGGCGGCGTCGTTGCTCACCCGCGCGGCGGTGAAGAGGAACATCGGGTTGAAGGCGGTAAGCGCCGCCGCTCCCAAAGCCAGCCAGCGCCGCCCGGGGAAAAGCTCCAGCACGATGCCATAGGCCGCCACGACAGCCAGCCCGCCCAAAGCCGTCGAGACCAGACGGGCGATGTGCGCTGTGAGCGGCGTGCCATGCCACGGGAACGCCTCTGCGTCGGTGTGAATCAGCCGGTTCTTGTTGACGGTCGCGCCGGGTTGCCCCATCGCGTGGAAGGGATTGGGCCATGCCCAGTCGGCATAGTCCACGTCGTCCTTCACCCAGAAGGTCAACGCCGTGCAGAGACTGTAGTAGAGCGGCGGGTGGCTGGCGACGTACCCCGTGACCCGTTCGCCGGATGGGGTGCCCTGTACAGGGAAGCCGCGCCCCTCTGTCAGCTCGTGGATGTAGGCGTAGTGGCCGTTGGCGTCGGGAGTCTCAAAGATGGGAATCAGCCCGCCATAGAGCAGAGCCACGGCCAGGTAAAGCGCCAAGATGGCGATCAGCCAGCAATGCTTTCTCAGTTTACCCCTCATTCACCCCCCTCTCCTGTGGTAGCGCGCAAAGCACTCACCCCAAGGCCACGTCCAGCGTCATCATCACCGCAAAGCCAAGCATCGCGCCAAAGGTGGCAATGTGCGTGTTCTTCTCCAGTTGCGATTCTGGGATCAACTCCTCGACGACCACGTAGATCATTGCTCCGGCGGCGAACGCCAGGGCATAGGGCAGGATAGGCCGCATGAGCAGGACCGCCGCTGCACCGAGCACGCCCGCCACCGGCTCGACCGTCCCAGATAACTGCCCATACCAGAAACTCTTGAGACGCGAGAACCCCTCCCGGCGCAGGGGCACCGAGACGGCTGCGCCCTCAGGAAAGTTCTGGATGCCAATGCCCAGCGCCAGGGCAACTGCACCGGCTAGAGACGCGGCAGGCAGACCTGCGGCCAGCGCACCGAAGGCCACCCCCACGGCCAGTCCCTCGGGGAAGTTGTGCAGTGTGATCGCCAGCACGAGCAGTATGCTCCGGTGCCAGCTCGTCTTGATCCCCTCGGCCTCCTCGATAGGAAACCCCAGGTGGAGGTGCGGCAGCAGCCTGTCCACGATCCAGAGAAACACCCCTCCCAACAGAAAGCCTGCCGTTGCCGGGATCCAGGCGGGCACGTCACCTGACTCTGCCATTTCTATCGCCGGGGCCAGCAGCGACCAGTAGCTCGCAGCAACCATAACACCAGCGGCAAACCCAAGCATGCCGTCGAGGATTTTTCTATTGATGCTCCTAAAGAAAAAGACCAACCCGGCCCCCAGCGCTGTCACAAACCAGGTAAAGCCAGTCCCCACCAATGCCTGCACGATTGGGTCAAGTCCACTCAACCATTCAATCATCCGAACACCTCCAAGGCTTGAAACACCTACGTGGTAACCGCAGGTGCAAATTGTACCGCATCCGGCGAGAAACTCAAGCCAAACGAATCAATCTTGCGGGCGGCGGAGCTGGACGAGCAGCGCTCCCAGGCCCGCCAGCACGATCCCGACGATCTCCCGCCAGCCCAGCGACTCCCCCAGGAATACCCACGATAGGACAGCAACCTGAACGAGCATCGTGTTGTTGATGATGCTGGACTCCACCGCCGGGAGCACGCGCAGCGTGAGGTTCCACAGCGTAAACGCAAAAGCCGTGTTCACCACTGCCAGCCAGCCGATGATGGCCCAGTGGACCAGTTCGAGGCGCGGGAAGCTCTCGGTCAAGAGGCCGGTCATCAGCAGCACGATGGCACCGACGCCCATACTGACGGTAGTCACGACGAGGGCCGGGATGTTGCCCTCCCGATTGACCTGCCGTCCCAGGATCGAGGAGCCGGCGTTGGCAAACACGCCGGCCGCTACGACGATCAACGCCACGACCTGGTCGGCGGGAAACGACGCGGGGTAGAAATAGACGACGACGCCGACGACGTTGATCAAAACCCCCACCCACTGGAGAACCGCAGGCCGCTCCGCCAGCCAGACCACGCCTAGCAGTGCAACGACGATGGTCGTGAAATTGAGAAGCATGCTAATGGTTGCAGACGGCAAGTAGCCCAGACCAAAGAACGCCGCACCCTGCGTAACAGCATAGAAGAGCAGACCGAGAACGACCAAGCGTCGCCAGTCGTGTATGGACAGATCTCGTATAGGCTGACGACTTGCCGGGCGAAGAGCAAGCGGCAATAGACAGAGAAAAGCCAGCACGTAACGCAGCCCCGCAAAGGTGAAGGGCGGTACGTCCACCAGGCCAATCTTGATGAGCACGAAGGACGTGGACCACAGAAACGTCACGAACAGGGCCTGAAGCACGGCGAACAGATGCGGAAGACGTTTCTTCGACACGACGGCACCTCTGGATTTTACGGCTCAACTCTTCACCAAGGCTACTTTATCACAAATGGCGCAAACGTGCGAGTCCTGTCTCGCGGGAAGAGCTCAGCGCTTCACGGTCGGCCAAAGTCGGCGATAAAGTAGTAGCCCCAAGTGGTCTGCGTTACCCCCACTCCGATCTCCGTCACCCACGTAGAGAGAAGCGTGCGTCGGTGTGGATCGTCGGGCGGCACCTCGTCCATCCACATGTCCACGGCGTGTTGGGGATCACGACTCTGCGCCCAGCACTCGGCCCAACCGGTGGGGTCGTAGCCCGCGCGCACGATACGGGTCTTGACGTCCGAGCCATCGGAACCGGTGTGGCTACACCAGCCTCGGTCGGCGCAATCGTTCGCGTGCGCCTGGGCTGCCTGCGCCAGCACCTCGTTATACGTGAACGGCGGGAGACCGTGGGCTGCCCGCACCTCGTCGATGATGCGCACCGTCTCGTGGGGCCAGGTCGCGGTGTCCGGTGAAATCGTCGCCAACGCGGGGATCGGCGTGGGGAGCGGCGCAGTGGGTACGGACATGGGTGTATGGGTGGGCGTGTGAGTTGGCGTCGGCAGGTACGCCGCAGCGGGTGCATCCAGCGGCAGCACCAACCGATCGCCAGGCCGAAGCTCGCCGGGGTCCGCCAAACCGTTCACCTCTAGGAGAACCTCGACTTCCAGCCCATAAGTCTGGGCGATCCCTGCCAGCGTCTCCCCCTCCTTCACCACATACACAACCCAGAAAGGAGAGGCCCCCTCCCAGTCAGATGCAGGCGGGATGACCAGCACATCTCCCACGTAGAGGACCGTGGACTCCCCCATCCCGTTCTCAAGCTGGATCGCCGCCATCGGCACGCCGTACTGCATCGCCAGGCCCAGCAGCGTGTCTCCGGGCTGGACGGTGTGGGCGATGGGAGCGGATGTGGCGGGCAGGAGTGTGCGCGAGGGAACCGGAGACAGCACGTGAGTGGGTGGAGGTATGGGGGAAGGGTTCGGAGTAGATGAGCGGACGGGTGTGGAAGTGGGCGCGGCGGGCGTGACAGTGGACTCTGCCTGGCACGCCAGGGCGACGAGCAGAAAACACAGAATGAGCAAGCCAAGAACAGCACGTGTACGTCTGTTCAAGCGCGCACCTGCCCATCTCCCAAGGCGACCCATTTATACGTCGTCAGCTCCCGCAGGGCCATCGGGCCGCGGGCGTGCAGACGCTGCGTGCTGATCGCGACCTCGGCCCCCAGTCCGAACTGCCCACCGTCGGTGAAGCGGGTGCTGGCGTTGACGTACACCGCCGCCGAGTCCACCTCGTCCACGAACCGCATCGCGTTGGTATAGTCCTCGGTGATGATGGCATCCGAGTGCTGCGTAGAGTGCTGCTGGATGTGATCCAGCGCCTCGTCCAGGCTATCGACCACCTTGACCGCCAGCACGAGCGAGAGGAATTCGGTGTCGAAATCGTCGGGGCCGGCAGCGCAGGCCAGCGGGTGTTCCTGCAAGATCGCCAGGGCGCGTGGCTCGCAGCGCAGCGCCACCTCGGCGCGCGCTAGATCGTCGGCGATCCTGGGCAGCAGAGCATCCGCCACAGCGCTGTGGGCGAGCAGCACGTCAAGCGCGTTGCACACAGTGGGTCGCTGCACCTTGGCGTTGTAGACGATGGGCAGTGCCTTCGCTGGGTCGGCGCTCTCGTCCACGTAGATGTGACAGACGCCAATACCGCCGGTGATGACGGGGATGGTCGCGTTCTCCAGCGCGAACCGGTGCAGGCCAGCTCCCCCGCGCGGGATGATCATGTCGATGTACTGGTGAGCCGTGAGCATATCCTTCACCAGCGCCCGGTCCTGGGAGCGGACCAACTGCACGGCCTTGCCGGAGATGCCAGCCTTCTCGCAGCCCGCGGAGACGGCATCCGCCAGGGCGCGATTGGAATGCACGGCCTCCTTGCCCCCGCGCAGGATGGCCGCGTTTCCCGATTTGAGACACAGGGCGGCGATATCGACGGTGACGTTTGGGCGTGATTCGTAGACGACACCGATGACGCCGATGGGCACGCGCCGCTTGCTGATGCGCAGGCCGTTGGGTAGCGTGCGGGCACCGAAGGATTCGCCCACGGGATCGGGTAGCGCAGCGACCAACCGCACGTCAGATGCCATGGACACGAGGCGCGCCTCGGTCAGCAACAGCCGTTCCAACAAGTGCTCGTCCAACCCCGCCTCCCGCCCTGCCTCGAGATCCTCGCCGTTGGCGCGGAGGATATCCAACTGGCGCTCCAGGATAGTGTCTGCGATAGCCTGCAAAGCATCATTCTTCGTGTTTGTGTCGAGCGTCCGCAACTGGCGAGTTGCCTGGCGCGCCTGCTCGCCTAACTCGTTCAATTCCGCAAACATAACGAGTGCCTCCCAATCCAGTCCGTTCCGCGCCGGGAGCGCAAGAACTACCTCGGAGACCACCGATCCCTACACTTCCACCGCAATAAGAGCCTCTTGGCTTTTTTTGGTAATGTTTCTCAACAGTTGAGATAAATGGCGAAAGGGCCATCTGGACGCCCCGCGGGGCATCCGAAACACAGTTCAAACTGGCTCAAGATGCTCTTGTCCCCCACGCCGCAAGAAACGCGAGTCTTGAG
>DAOUDX010000394.1:0-21913 GCA_034430835.1 Anaerolineae bacterium | reverse complement strand
GGGGATATCGGGCGTTGGCTCCACGGCGCGCACATCCATCGAAAGCACCACGCACTGCGCGCCAAAGGCGCAAGATGCCTCGGCGATGAGCTGCGGATTCTGCACAGCAGCGGTGTTCACGATGACCTTTTCTGCGCCAGCCAGCAGGACTTTGCCGCAATCCTCCACTGTGCGCAGGCCTCCGCCCACCGAGAAGGGGATGAACACCTGCGACGCGACTCGGCTGACCACGTCGATCATAATGCTCCGGTTGTCGCTGGAGGCGGTGATGTCGTAGAAGACGAGTTCGTCGAGGCCTTCTTCGTAGTACCTGCGCGCAGCGGCGACGGGATCGCCGATGTCTTTGGTGTTGACGAATTTGATGCTCTTGGCTAGGTTGCCGTCGCGCACGTCCAGGCAGGCGATGATACGTTTGCTCAGCATGCCGTTCCTCCTACACCGTCCCGTCCCACCGGGCAAAGTTGTGCAACAGGTTCAAGCCGATGCGCCCGCTCTTCTCCGGGTGGAACTGGGTGGCGAACAGATTCTCGTAGCCGATGGCCGCCGGGAAGGTGCTCTCGTACTCGCAGGTGGCATAGATGTTTGATGTGTCGCTGGGAAGGGGGTAGTATGAGTGCACGAAGTAGAATTCGTCCCCCGGCTTCAGGTCCTTGAGGATGGGGTGCGGCTGCGTGACCGCTACCGCGTTCCAGCCCATGTGCGGGATCTTGAGCGACTTGTCCTCAGGCTCGAAGCGCAGGCAGTTGCCCTCGATGAGGTCCAGGCAGGCGGTGTCGCCTTCGTCGGAATGGGATAGAACGATCTGCGCGCCCAGGCAGATGCCCATAATGGGCGTGCCTTGCTCGAACGCTTCGCGCAACGCGACGTCGAACCCTCTTTCCTTCAGCACAGCCATCGCCGTGGCTGCGTGTCCCACGCCGGGGAAAATGATACGCTCTGCCCCGTGCAGTTCGTCGCCGCTTGATACGAACTTGTTCCGGATCTCCAGGTAGTCCAGCGCGCGCTTGACCGAGGTCAGGTTGCCGGCCTTGTAGTCGATGATGAAGATTTCGTTCATAGCGTGCCTTTGGTCGACGGAATCGCCCCGCTACGGCGTGGGTCGGTCCTCGTCGCTGCATCCAACGCACGGCCCAGTGCTTTGAACAGCGCCTCGGCCTTGTGATGATCGTCCCGCCCGTAGAGCACTCGAGCGTGCACGTTGGCGCGGGCGGCGGCGGCGAAGGACTCGATGAAGTGCGGGATCAGCGTCACCGGGATGGAGCCCACGGTCGGGCCAGTCCACGTGGCTTCAATCACGCAGTAGGGACGGCCCGAGAGATCGACGGCGACGAAGGCCAGCGCTTCGTCCATTGGCACGTGAGCCGAACCCATGCGCACGATGCCAGCCTTATCGCCCAGCGTCTCAGCGAAGGCCTGCCCCAGTACGAGCGCCACGTCCTCGACGGTGTGATGCGGGTCGATGTGCAGGTCGCCCGTGGCTTGTACGGTCAGATCGAACAGGCCGTGGGTGGCGATGTGGGTCAACATGTGATCGAGAAAGCCGATGCCGGTCTCGATCTGGTATTGGCCTGTTCCGTCCAGGTCGAGGGTGAGGTGGATGTCCGTCTCCTTGGTACGTCGATGGATGGTCGCTGTTCGCATCGTTTTTTCTACTCCTGTGGTCAAGGTCTTCTGGCCACGAATTCATCCTCTTGTAGAACATACACTACGGGGTCTCTTGCCTCGCAGCGAGAAGTCTCTTCGGCGCCCGGTATCAGCAGATAGCCATCATCGCTAATCTCCCATTGATTGGGAGTTCCACACCAATCGCTCAACCTGACTTCCAGTGCTATCTCATGTGCACTATGCTCCCAACGCCAGATAGTGAGTATTGCTCCAGTGTGGTCTGCGCCATAATATCTGCCGGCTACCAGCATAAAGGCCCGGCCTTGTGAGTCCCGAATGTCCAGCGGTGTTACCTCCGGCTGTGGAGATTGTACCCAAGCACTTCTCCAGGGACAACTGTCGTTGGAACAAGGCCATATCAGGGTCCCATGCCATTCATCTGTTTGTGTATTCAGATCGAAGACCGCACTTAGCCCTCCTGCTCCCTGCAAGTTGTTGAAAGGACTGTGGTCACAACGGACTGCTTGTGTATGCAGAACAAGTTCATCTGAGCCGTCTTGGTCCAAGTCCATGAGTAGGGTCGTGGGAGTGTAACGAGCAGCGCAGGTGACTGATGGGGGCACAAACTGGCCCAGGCGGCGTAATTCTGCCAAGCGCTCTGGTTGCTCTGATAGAAGTAGCTCAGAGTTCGTGCAGTTGTTTAGGAAGTATTCGCTTGCCTCAACTGCTTTGTCCACAATCACTACCAACTCTTCGTCCGAAATTGGAGGCTTAGTGAGTTCAGTGACTTCTTGAAAGCGAGACCTGCATTGCTTGGCCGTCGCTGTAAGGGCTGGTGCTTGTGTTAAGGGTGCTATTGACTGCTCACAACTGGCAAGTAGTAGTAGCAGGAGCAATATGATACTGACTTTAGTTGCGTTCATCCGTATCCAGTTTCCTCAGCGCCAAAATCAGCGCCTCCGTCTGCTCCGGCCTGCCGACGGTGAAACGCACGTGATCCTGCAAGCGCGGCGTGCGGTAGTAGCGGATCAGGATGCCCTTGCCTTCGAGAGCCAATTTCAGCGCGTGGGCGTCGCGCCCGATGACCTGACACAGGATAAAGTTGGAGTGCGAAGGATACGGGCGCAGGTAGGGGATGGCCTCCAGCAGCTTCCAGAGCCGCTCGCGCTCTTTCACGATCAGGGCGACCTTGTCTTTGAGCCAGTCGATGTCCTCCAGCGCGGCGATGGCGGCCGCGGAACCGGCGACGGTGACGTTGTAGGGCTGCTTGATCTTCCACAGGTGTGGCATCAGCGCGGCCGGGAATGCCCCGTATCCTACGCGCAGGCCCGCCAGACCGGCCAGCTTGCTGAATGTACGCAGCACGATCAAGTTTTCGCACTGGGGCACCATTTGGATGCGGCTGTGCTCCATCCCCATAAACTCGACGTAGGCCTCGTCGAGCACGACGACGATGGGCAGGGCCAGCAGCCGCTCCAGGTCGACGTCTGCCAGCCAACCGCCGTCAGGGTTGTTGGGCGAGGCGACGAAGAGGAGCTTGGGGCGGTGACGCGCCACCGCCTCCTCGATCCCGTCCACATCCGGCGAAAAATCGGCGCGGCGTGGGATAGTGACCAATTGGGCGGCGTTGACATCTGCGTCGAAGGGGTACATCCCGAACGTGGGCGGGCAGTTGACGACACTGTCGCCAGGCTGGATGAAGAGGCGCATCGTCAGGTCGATCAGCTCGTCGGCGCCCAGGCCTGCCAGCAGGATGTCGGCGCGTAGGCCGGTGAAATCGGCCAGAGCGGCCCGCAGTGCGCGGCTTTCGGGGTCGGGGTAGATGTGGGCGTACCGCAGATTCGCCAGGGCCTGCCGCACCTTGGGCGACGGGCCGTAGGGGTTTTCGTTGGCGTCGAGCTTGATGATGTCTTCCGGTCTCCGGCCCAGGCGCGCGGCGAGCACATCGAAGGGGTAGATGGGCGTGTATGGCTCCATCGTGACGATGTCGGGGCGGATGAGGTCTTCTGGGTTCATCTTGATCCCTTACACGGATTTCCCCTCGGCGACCTTGACCACCTTCCCGCCCACGCATATCTCGATGCCATCTCCCTTGACCGTTGCCCTGAGATACAACGTGGAGGGTCGGTTGACCTCGTATCCCTGCCCGGCGCGGATATCGATGCTATCGGTGCCAAAGTAGCGGTGCCTGACCAGGTACCCGGCGAGGCAACCGTTCCCGCTGCCGGTAGCGGGGTCCTCTGGAACGCCGTAGAAATCGGCGAACATGCGTACACCCAGGTCCTGTTGCGCGTCGTATCCGCCGGGGCAGAAGATCATGATGGACTTGGCCCACGTGTGCTCGATGAGGGCAAAGTAGCGCTCCCTGTTCACGTTGGCGCGCCTTAGGGCGTCCATCGTCTTCAGCGGGACGATGATGTGCGGCAGCCCCGTGGAGACCTCCTCGATTGGGAAGCGCAGGTCGAAGTCGTCCTCGTCTAGGTTTAGCACCGGCGCGAGTTGGCTCGCCTCCAGCGATTGGCCGAACTCTGGTTCGATCTGCTTCATCCACAGGATGCCTCGCTCGCCAAACGTCACGGGAATCAGCCCAACGCCCAGGTTCAGGATCACTTGCTCGACGGGCTGGCCGATGATCTCTTGCTGGATGACGTATGCGGTGCCCAGGGTGGGATGCCCGGCGAAGGGCACCTCTGACTCTGGCGTAAAGATCCGCACGTCGTAGCCGCTGTCTTGCTGTTTTTCGGACAGGATGAACGTCGTCTCGGAAAAGTGCATCTCCCGGGCGATAGTCTGCATCTCATCCGCCGAGAGGGTGGCGGTATCCCTGAACACGGCGAGCTGGTTGCCGCTGTGTTTTTGCTCTGCGAACACGTCTACGATGTAGAACTGGCGTCTTGGCATTGACTCCTTCCTATTTCGTGTTTGCTCTCGCCTTGGCGGCTGCTCCGTGTGCGGTGAGCGATTCGGCGTCGGCGATGCAGGCAGCAGCGGGGCACAGCCCGGCGGCGGTCGCTGCATCCAGCCCAATGATATTGACGACCTTCACAAAGTCAAGTACGTTGACCGGCCCCTTGAAGCGTGCCGTGCCGCCGGTGGGCATGATGTGGCTCGGCCCGGCGACGTAATCCCCCAGCACCTCGAAGGAATGCTCGCCCAGGAAGATGCCGCCGGCGTTGCGGATTCTCTCCGCCCACGTTGTTGGTTCCTCGACCGACAGGCACAGGTGTTCTGGCGCAAACTCGTCGGCCAGTTGGACGGCGGTTTCGAGGTCAGGCGTGATGACCGCGCCACCCTGACCCTCCAGCGATGCGGCGGCGATCTCGGCCCGGCTGAGGGTCTCCAGTTGCCGTGCGATTTCCACCTGTACTGCCTCCGCAAGCTTGCGGGAGGGGGTGAGCAGGATGGCGGTGGCCAGCACGTCGTGCTCCGCCTGAGCCAGCAGGTCGGCGGCGACCCAGGCCGGGTTCGCCGAGTCGTCGGCTACCACCACCGTCTCCGTCGGGCCGTAGATTCCATCCAAGCCCACGACGCCGAACACCTGCCGCTTGGCGATGGTGGTGAAGAGCCCGCCCGCGCCCACGATCTTGTCCACACGTGGCACAGTCTGGGTGCCATAGGCCATAGCGCCGATGGCCAGCGCACCACCCAGGCTGAAGAGCTGGTCTGCACCCGCGATGTGCGCGGCGGCGAGCATGACGTCGGGCACGCGCCCTGTCTCTCTATCAGCGGGCGTGCAGACGGTGACCCCGTCCACCCCGGCGACCCGGGCGGGGATCACGGCCATCAGCAGCGACGAGGGTAGAGGAGCAGTGCCGCCCGGCGCGTAGACGCCCACGCGCTCCAGCGGCACCAGCTTTTGCCCCAACGTGCCACCCAGCGTGTCCGTCGTCCAGCAGGGGATGGGTTGGCAGGCGTGAAAGTCGCGGATGCGCTCGGCGGAGAGCGCCAGCGCCTCGCTCAGCTCGTCAGGAAGCCAGTGGTAAGCGGCTTCCCATTCCTCAACTGGTATTTTGAATGCGTCGAGCGTCAGTCCGTCGATACGAACCGTCCATTCGCGCAGCGCCTCGTCGCCACGTTTGCGCACGTCGGCCAGGAGCCGGGCCACGGCCTGCTCCGGCGTCAGTTCCTCGTCGAACACCCGGCGGATGGATGCCCGTATCGGCTCTGGTGTTGTATCCACGTCCATCATATCCCGCCGCTGGAGCACCGTCCTGCGGGCTTCTTCCAGGTCGTCGTAGATTCTAAGCATCATCTTGAGTTCTCCTGATCTTTCAGCTTGACGATTGCGACCATTCCCTTCCAGGAAATCAGCCAACCAGCCAGCTAAACAGAAAGCCCTCGCCGGGTAGACCGGGAGGGCTGTGTGCTCAGATCGGCTCACGCGCGCGAAAGCGCACCTACCCGGTCGGGTGGTGGGCGTGAGTGTGACGATGAGCAGAAAGTGTCTGAATGACCATAAGTGGCACCATTTTACCACCGTCTGTAGGGAAGTCAAGCTGGGGTGGCTTCTTTTTCCAAGCCCGCCCGGTCTTTAGACGGAGCCTCAAGGGGAGACGCTCTCGTCTGCTGAGGCCGCCGAGTTAGCCGGGCGGATAGTGCTATTGTCCTGCATAGATGCCTGACGGCAGGCCATTGTCCAATTCGGGCAAGCCCTTCGCTGGCTCTGTCCAGGTTGCACCGGATCGGTAGTCGTTGACGTTGGTGGCATCTACCACGATGGACGGCGTTTCCAGGATGTAGGGGACTCTTTCTCCATTCAACACCTTTTCCATCTGCTGGATGACCACCCTGCCCATCAAGTTGGGGTACACGCCGAGCGTGGCCGTGGTCTTGCCCCCCTCAATCAGGTCAAGGGTGACGTCGTTGCCGTCGATGCTGACACACCAGATGTCCTCATCGATCTTGCGGCCCATCTTCTCGGCGGCGATGCAGGCGCCGATGCCCATCTCGTCCGAGTTGCCGTAGAACAGATCGATCTCAGGGCGTTGTTGCAGGGCCATGGTGGCGACGTTGACGGCTTTCTCCCGCTCCCATTCAGCCGTCTGTTCACCCACGACTTTGACGCCCGGACACCACTGCTCCAGGCCCCACTTGTAACCCTGCGTGCGGCGATTGGCGTGGAAGCCGGGGATGCCCGTCAGGATAAAGACCTCGCCTTCGCCGTCCAGCAGGTCGCAGGTGTACTTGGCCAGCTTGGCGGCACCACTCCACTGATCGTAGCCGATGTATTCGACGACCTCACCCTTATCCACCGGGGTGATCAGGTTGTGCATAAAGACCGGGATGCCCGCCTCATTTGCCGCCTTGACGGCGGTGACGATCGCCTTGGCGTCGATGGGGTTGATGGCGATGGCGTCAACTCCCTTTCGGACCTCTTGCTCGACGACGGCCACTTGTCCGGCAAAGTCGCCTTCCCGTTCGGCGGCGACCACGTCCACCTTCCAGCCAAGCTTCTGGGCTTCTGAGACGGCGCCGTCTTTGATAGCGACGTGGAACGGGCTGGTGAAACCGGGTGGCACGATGGCCACACGGATCTCTGAGGCTCTCGTGCCTCCTGTCGCTCCGGTCGCAGCGTTGGGAGCGCAGTTGGTCAGCGCCACTGTGGCCGGGGCAAGCGCCAGGATGAGCACCATCAGGATCTGAGTTCGTTTTCTCATAAGTGGGGCCCTCCATTGGCGTAGGCCATCACAACCTCCGCGGTAGCCTCGCCTCTGCGCAGCGAGGCCGCCAGTAGCCCTTCGTATAACACCAGGATGCGGTCGCACATCCCCAGGATTTCAGACAGATCTGAGCTGACGATGATGATCGCCACACCCTGATTGGCCAAGTCGGCCATGAAACGATAGATTTCGATCTTGCTGCTCACATCGACACCACGGGTTGGCTGATTGAAGATGAGCACGCGCGAATTGGTAGCCAACCAGCGGGAGAGAATGACCTTTTGTTGCATCCCGCTGGAGAGAAAGCGGGTGGGAAGTTCGGCGCTGGGTGGCTTGATGTTGAGGCGCTGGATATAGTGTTCGGCCAGATCTTGCTCGGCGTTGTGGTCGAGAAAGGGGTCGCGCCAGGTATTCTGAAGTGCGGCCAACGTGATGTTTTCCGAGGTGCTCATGTCCAGGATCAGCCCTTGGTGCTCGCGGTTCTCCGTCAGCAGGCCGATGCCAAGGGCAATAGCCGCCTGGGGCGAGTCTATGACCACCGGACAGTCGTCCATGTAAATCGTCCCCTCGTCCAAGGGATCGAGGCCAAAGATCGCCCGCGCCAATGGCGCACAGCCAGCGCCCATCAGGCCTGTGATCCCCACGATCTCGCCGACGCGAAGGCTGAACGAGACGTCTTCAAAGATGCCATAGCGCGTCAGCCCTTCCACCCGGAGAGCCTCAGGGCCGGGTGAGGAGCGGCGTCGGGGAAACTTGTCGTCTAAATCCCGGCCTACCATCAGGCGGATCAGCTCGTCGGTTGTGACGTCGGCCAGGGGGCGGGTGGTCACCTTATTCCCGTCGCGCAAGATGGTGACGCGGTCGCCTATTTCGTTCACTTCTTCCAGCCGATGGCTGATGTATACCACGGCTACACCCTGCATGGTCAAAGTGCGGATGAGCCGGAACAGGGTTTCGACCTCCGGCGGCGAGAGGCTAGCAGTCGGTTCATCCATCACGATGAGGTCTGCCGACCGGCACAGGGCCTTGGCAACCTCGACCATGCGTTGTTCGGCCACCCCCAGACTGGATACAGGGGCGTAGGGGTTGATGTTCAGACTCAAACGATTCAGCAGGCTGAAAGCCTGTTCGTATACCTGCTCCCAGTCGATGAGTGGGAGGCCAGGGAGTCGAGTTGGCTCCTGGCCTAAGAAGACATTCTCGGCCACGGAGAGTTGCGGATTCAGGCTAGAATCCTGGTAGATCGTGCTGATGCCTGCACGCTGTGCTTCGTGGGGGGTTTTGAAACGCACAGGCCGATCATGCCAGCGTATCTGGCCGGTGTCGCAAGAGTATACGCCTGATAGGATGTTTATCAGCGTGGACTTGCCCGCACCGTTCTCGCCCAGCAAAACGTGAACCTCCCCACGGTGCACGTCGAAATCTATATCGCGAAGGACGTCGATGCCGGAGAAGGATTTAGAGATGCTGCGCATCTCGAGGACGGTTTCCAGGTTAGAGGTCGGGGGTCTCTGAGGAGGGATCACTGTCGCATCGGGTATCCTACGCGTGACAGTCACGAGGACGTGTCGTCCTTCTCTGGCTCGCCGGTGGCAAGCAGGCGGGCAGGCACGACCCAGTGCCGGATCCGGGCGGAGAGCCTGCCGATTTGTCCCTCTCCGATCATGACGTTGATCGCGACAGCGGCGGCCATGATAAAACCCATCACCGACTGGACCCAATAGCTGGTAACTCCGGTGGCAACGACCCCGGCTTGAAGCGAGCCGATGATATAGGAGCCAAAAAGAGTACCGACGATGCTGCCCTGGCCACCGGAGATCAAGGTCCCGCCGATAAAGACCGCGGCCATGGTGTTTAGCATGTAGCCTTGACCCTGCGTCGGAAAGAAGACGTTTATTTCGATGGTGAGCAACAGGCCCGCGAAAGCCGCAATCACGCCCATTAGGGTAAAGAGCTTGATCCTGGTCATCTCCACGTTGATTCCCATCACCCGCGCCACGTTCGGGTTGTCGCCGATGAACATGATGGCCTCGCCGAACTTGTGCCGGTTGAGAATGAACCAGAGAAACACGGCAAGCCCCAGCCCCCAGACCGCCTGGGCGGGGATCTCAAAGACCGTGTCGCCAAAGGTCAGGGGGGTGGGAATCCTGCCGGTGAGGAGCGTGTGGATGGCGGTCTCCTCTACCTCCTTGATGTTCAACTGGAGCCCGCCCGCGATCAAAATGGTGATCCCGTACCAAAAAAACTGCGTGGCCAGGGTCGCCATGATCGAAGGTACGCGGATTTTCGCCACGAGCAGGCCGTTGATATACCCGGCCAGAGCGCCGGCGACAAGGGCGAGAGCGGCGCCAATCCAAGGGGACCAGGGCATTTGCAGGTTCTTAAAACACCAGGAGAAGGCGAATCCGGCGAGCGCGGTCACCGCAGGAAAGCTCAGATCGATCTCTCCCGCGGTGATGATGAGAGTAAGTCCCAAACCGAGGACGAGCGGCGGGGATATAGTCTGC
This sequence comes from Anaerolineae bacterium, assembly GCA_034430835.1. GTDB lineage: Bacteria > Chloroflexota > Anaerolineae > B4-G1 > B4-G1 > JAFGED01. The sequence continues at coordinate 12,141 of DAOUDX010000394.1, read as the reverse complement.
AAGAACGACATGTAGATCAGGGGCCTTGTAAAGACCCTTGGCGCCGTGATCAAGAATATAACATACAGGAGTAACAATACCCCAACTACAGGGAGACCCTCGATTCTCCCGATGAGTGCCAGGAGCGAGTTTTTTCGTTTCATGATTCTTCTTTGTCTTTCAAGCCGTGAGCGTATTCGAGCAGGAACTCGTCCAACGCTTTCAGGGAGATATCTTCCTTGAGGATACTGGCGACGATCTCCCCACGGTCCAGGATGATGAAGCGATCAGAGATCTCATAAACGTCCTGGATGCTGTGAGAGATGTAGATGCAGGCCTTGCCGCCCTCCTTGATCTTGTGCACAAAGTTGAGCACCTTGCGCACCTCCTTTAGGGAGAGGGCAGTCGTCGGCTCGTCGAGGATGATGAGTTCGGCCTCAAAGTGCATGGCCCTTCCGATCGCCACCCCCTGCCGCTCGCCGCCTGAAAGCGCGCTCACCTTCGAATCCACAGTGATGCCCTCGCCGCGGAATCCGATCGTGTTGAGCATGATCTCGTTGGCGACTTCTTTTTCCTTTTTGACGTTGATGAAACCAAACGGGAGGGTGATCTGGCGGCCAATAAAGAAATTCCGCCACAAGACCTGTTTCTCACCCAGCGACTTGTCCTGGTAGACGGTTTCTATTCCATGCGCATGTGCCTGCTTGACGCTATACTTTTTGAAATTCACCTTGCGGCCGGCGACGTAGAGCTCGCCACTGGTCGGTGGAAACACCCCGGTAATGATTTTTATGAGAGTCGATTTCCCCGCACCGTTGTCGCCAATGAGTCCGACGATCTCGTTACGGCCTATATCGAGATTGACATTCTTGAGGGCGCACACGGGGCCAAAGTACTTTTCGATATCGACCATTCGCCCAGCATAAGGCTGGACAGGAGCTTCAGCCACGACAGGACCTCCTTGTGTATCGTGAGAAGATGCCCCCGCCATGAAAGGCGGGGGCATCTTGAAACCGGATTAGCGGATACCTGCCTCGATGAGGGGTGCGATTGTGCCGACGTTATCTGGGGTCACAGTGCCGACCCCGGTATTGATGTGCAGGCCCGGAATCAAGTAAGTCGCCATCATCCAGATCTGCTGGACCGGGAAGTAGCCCTGCAGGTAAAGCACCTGATCGAAGCTCGCGCTGATCCAGCCCTGCTCGATGCCGTCAATCGTGGCCGGCGAAAGATCGATGCCGCCGATGATGACATCGCCGGGCGCCTTCCCAGCCGCCTCGAGCACCTTCGGCAGGGTTGACGTGATGTTGCCGTGCTGGGTCCCGATCGCCTTGAGGTCGGGATTGGCCTCCATGTATGCGGTCAGAATCGGGATTGCCAGCGAAGCATCAGTATCCACGTCGTTGGTGACGTCGAGCGTGTCCACCACGAGTCCGGCAGCTTCAAGCGCATCCTTGATACCCTGAGGGCTCTGGCTTCTTCCCTCCTGGTGCCAGATGTCGTAGACGAGGGCCTCATCACCAGCCTGCAGTCCTGCCGCGACCATCGCCAAACCGGTCACATAGCCGCCGTCATATAGATTGGCTCCGGCATACCCGAATCCCTTGGGCTGGTACTTGAGCTCGTTGATCGGGAGCGGGTTGTTGCCGCTGGTGACGACGATGCCCATGCCTACGGCCTGATCGATCAGCGGCCCCATGGCGTCCTCCCCGGGATGGCCCATGATGGCGATGCCGTCCGGCTCGGCGGCTATGGCTTCCTTAAACTGCTCGATCATCGTCTGTGAATCCCAGCCCGAGTACTGCTCGATCAGCTTGATCCCCAGGTGCGCCGCCGCAGCCCTGGCGCCGTTGGTGCGGGCCAGCGTCGAGGGGTCGCCCTGCTGGCCGCCCATCTGCATGTAGACTGTGAGTTCCTCGGCCCCGGCAGCAGCTTCGGGAACGGCGGTGACAATCTTGGTCACTTCGACCTCCACCTGTTCGCCCGGCTGCTTGACGAGCTCGGTTATCACGACCTGTTCAGGTTCGGGTGCCACGCTTGGGCACGCGCACCCGGCCAGAGCTGCGCCAGCGACGGTCAGGGTGCTCGCGCGCAAGAAGTCGCGTCGATTGAGTTTTCTGCTTGTCATCTTTTTGTCCTCCTTGACTTTGCGTAAATCATTGGTAAACTACGCCTGTGTGGAGTTCTTGCTCCGCACCTCCTGGATAGGGGCCATCCTTGCACATAGGCGATGGCCTCTATCCTATTCTTCTTTTGCTGTGTGGATGCTACACCACCTCCTTTCTGCCTCACGAACTCAGCATGGAGATGACAACGGGGAGGCTTTTTCAAGCCATGGCTGAATGGTCAGGGCATCGTTCTATCTCCCAAGACCGATGTTATCATACCAAATCACGGAGGACGTTGTCAATAAGAAAAACGCAATTCAGGCGCAGAGGGGGTGCAATCGGAGTGCAAAGCTCCGGCCTTGGCCGGAGCTCTACGAGGTAGCCTGGTGCATGACCAGCAGATGGGCGAGTGCCTCCAGCGCAACTTTTTGGTCGTAGAAGTACTGCCGGCGGCTGACGTTGAGTTCCTTGATGACTTCGTTCACCGTGTGGCCCTCCACATAGGTGAGATGTAGAATCTCGTGACGGCGCGTGGTGCGAGGATCGCCCTGACTTCGGTCGGATTTCAGATCTTCGATGGCTCTTAGCAACAAGTCGCGCATTTGGGTGCCACGAGCTGCGGGACTTCCCTCAGCGGAGCCATCGAGGCTGGCGGGGCAGGCCCACTCAGCCAGCGGGCAGCGGCCTAGGTGGACGTCGTCCCACAGGTTGCGCAGAGCGATACGCGTCTGGCGCGCCAGCCACCCGCACTCTAGTAGCCAGGCGTCTCTTAGAGGGGGTGTGATCTCTTCGTTCAGTTCCATCAACTGCTTCGCGGTCTCAGGGGTAAAGCTGTGCGGCGCCAGACTCTGGATCTCGAGCACGCCAACGACCTGTCCGTTCAGGGTCAATGGGATGGCTACTGCCGATTGAACGTTAGGATCGAGCGGGGTGAGATAGTTGCCCGGTCTAGAAGCGAGGTTGGTCAGGATCGCCGAGCTTCCAGACTCCTTCACCCGGTTCGCAACGCTCCCGGGTTTGGCAGTTACGTGGCCGCCTGCTCGGCATTCGATCAAGTCGTCTGTCGTGGGGTCGATCAGGTATATCCGGCAGTAAGGGGAGCCAAAGCGCCCTTTGATCAATTGGGCAACCTTGGCCGTCATTTCGTTCAGATAGAGGCGCTCGGCAGTGTCCCGGATTTGCACCCGGGGAGCGGCCTGGTGGGCACGGCGTCGTTCTACGTCGATGAACACGGCCAGCAGAATGATGGAGCCGCTGATGATGTCGTACCACAGCGGAGAGATATCGAGCATCACCATGCCATTGCTCACCATCGCCATGATCAGCACACCCACTAGAGTGCCCCACACCCCGCCCACGCCGCCGCGCAGGCTCGTGCCGCCGATGATCACGGCGGCCACCGAGCTGAGCTCGTAGCCCTCGCCGTAGGTATAGGCGCCGCTATCCAGCCGGGCGATCAGGACGATGCCGGCCACCGCCGCGAGAAAGCCGTTGAGCATATAGACATAGATCTTGTAGCGGTCTACGGGCACGCCCGACAGGCGCGCCGATGCCTCGTTGCCGCCGATGGCGTAGGTGTAGCGCCCGAATTTCGTGTTTCGCAGTGCGTATGCCAGGATCAGGAATGTGCCCAGCATGATGAGGCTTGGCATGGGAAGAATCCCCAAATCGGCGTCAGAGACCCATTTGAAGTCGTCCGGCAGGGCGTTGATGGAGGAGGCGTTGGTGATCACCAGGGCTACCCCGCGTAAGACGCTCAGGCTGCCCAGGGTGACGATGAAGGGGGGCATCTTGCGCTTAGCGATGAGCAGGCCATGGAGCAGGCCAATGGACATCCCTAGCGCCAGGGCGACGGCGATGGCCGCGTAAGAGGGCAGGGGGCCGATAGATCCTATTCCCTTCTTCATCAGTAGTGCGGCGACGACGCCGGTCAGGCCAACCAGGGAGCCAACGGATAGGTCGATGCCGCCCGTCAGCACGACCAGGGTTTGTCCCGCGGCCACGATGCCGATGAAAGAGGCCTGCAGCAGGATGAGCATGAGATTGCCGGTTTGCCGGAAGGGGGGTGACAGCAGAGAAAACACGATCAGCAGCACTATGAGACCCAAGAGGACGCCCGTTTGGCTCCGGCCCCAGGCAAGCCACTTGCCGAACCAACTCCAGCGTCCCTTGTAACTCGGGGTCGAGGTCGGCGCCTTTTTGATCACAGGGGCACCCCTTCTGTCGCGTAAGCCAGCACCGACTCTGCTGTAGCCGTGTCGCCGCGCAGAGAGGCGGTGAGCACTCCTTCCCGCAGTACTAGAACACGGTCGCACATCCCCAGGACCTCGGGTAGTTCTGGGCTGACGATCAAGATGGCAGCGCCGCGCTTTGCCAGATCCGCGATGAAGCGGTATATCTCCACTTTGCCGCTCACATCGACGCCGCGGGTTGGCTGATCGAAGATGAGCACGCGGGCTTTGGTCGCCAGCCAGCGCGAGAGAACGACCTTTTGCTGCATTCCACTGGAGAGAAATCGCGTGACGTGTTTTGGGATCGGCGGTTTTATGTTCAGCCGATGGATATATTCCTTTGCGATGTCTTGCTCGGCGCTGTGATCGATAAGGGGGTTGGGCCAGTCGCGTTGCAGCACACTCAGCGTGATATTCTCAGAGATGCTCATGTCCAGGATCAGGCCTTGCTCCTCACGATTCTCGGTTAGCAGGCCGATGCCCAGAGCGATGGCTGCCTGGGGTGAACTGATCGTCACCGGCTCGCCGCCTAAGTAGATATTGCCCTCGTCCAGGGGGTCCAGGCCAAAGATCGCCCTTACCAACGAGGTAGACCCTGCGCCCATCAGGCCGGTGATCCCCACGATCTCACCTGCACGCAGGGTGAACGAGATGTCTTCAAAGATGCCGTAGCGTGCCAAGCGTTCCACTTTGAGCACCTCGTCGCCGAGTGTAGCCTGACGATGAGGGAATTTGTCGTTCAGACTTCTCCCGATCATCAGGCGAACGAGTTCTTCCATTGCTGTGTCTGGCAGTGGAACGGTAGCCACTTTCTTGCCATCGCGCAGGATGGTGGCTCGATCACCTATTTCGGCGATCTCCTCCAGTCGATGGCTGATGTACGCAATTGCGACCCCTTGGGCGGTCAAGGCGCGGATGACGCGGAACAGTGTGCAGGTCTCTGCTGGGGAAAGGCTGGCGGTCGGCTCATCCATGATGATGAGGTCGGCTGAATGGTGTAGCGCCTTCGCGATCTCTACCATCCGCCGTTCCGCTGCACTCAGGACCGATGCTTGAGCGTGGGAATCGATGTTTAGAGCCAGGCGGTTCAGCAGGTCGCGCGTCTGCATGTGGAGGCTTCTTTGGCTTATAAACGGCAAACCGGGTATCAGGACCGGCTCATGTCCCAGGAACACGTTTTCGGCCACGGACAGGTGAGGAACCAGGCTGGACTCCTGATAGATGGTGCTGATGCCGACTTGCTGTGCTTCCCGAGGGGCTTTGAAGCGCACGGGTTGGCCACGCCACCGAACCTGGCCGTTGTCACAAGGGTAGACGCCTGCCAGGATGTTCATCAGCGTGGATTTGCCTGCCCCGTTCTCGCCCAATAGGACGTGAACTTCCCCCCGGCGCGCTTCAAAGTCCACGCTGTGCAGAACCTCGACGCCGGAGAAATACTTGGAGATACCTTGCATCTCCACAATGGTGTTTGCGCGGAGAGCTTTTTGCAAGTCGGTCATTTCCTGGCCTGCTCGAGCCTGGGAGCTATCGGTAGATCCCTACCGCGAAGATGACGTGCTTGCCGCCGGGCAGCCACTCACCGCCGAGGAGCGCCATGTTTGTGAGGGCGATGGGGCTGCCTTCAGTCCAAGAACTCGATGACCTCGCCGCCGGGGATGCGCCGCATTTGCTGCGAGTTGACGTCGAGGATCATCCTGGGCTTGATCTCTGCCCTATCGGGGTAGCCGCGTACCTCCCAGTAGCCGGGGATCGAGCGCTTGACCAGTGTGATGGCGATCACGCTCTTGGCCGATTTGTAGCCCCACAAGTAGGGGCAGAAGATACGCACCGGGCCGCCGTAGTCGGGCTCCAGCGGTTCTTCCTCGAACTCGTAGGCCAGCAGGGTGCGTTCCTGTAATGCCACCTCCAACGGAATGCAGGTCGTGTAAACCTGGCGATAGGAGGTGAATTGGACGTGTTGAGCATCGGGCTTTGGCTCGGCGAGCGGCAGTAGGTTGTTGAGCCGCACGCCGCCCCATTTGCCCCGCACCGTCCAGCCCGAGACCGAGGTCAGGCGGGCGTCGGCCATGGACTTTTGCAGCGTGAGGATTTCTTCGTAGGTCAGCGTGACTGGTTTTTGCACCAACCCGTCTATTTCGACTTTCCACCCCTCCACTGAAAGCGGCCCGGGGTGTCCCTCCGCCCAAAAGATCGGTGTTCGCAGGTCTGCCAACTTGCTCATTCCTCATCTCCTTCCTCGTTCAACCGATCTAACAGCGCCAATACGTCTTCGTTCTTGGGGATGTCGGCCATGGCGTCACCAAAGTGAGCGAAGCGGATCGTGCCTTGCTTATCGACGATGAGCAGCGCAGGCATCCGGCCCAGCTTGAGCAGATTGACTTCCTGGCCGTAGCGGTCGGCGACGGTGTGCTTGTAGTCGGAGAAGCCGACGAACGGATATCGCTGCTCTTCCCACACCTGCTTGAACCGTCGTGGTCCCTCGGGGCCGATGACGAGAATCTCTGCGTCGCGTGCCACAAACTTGTCGTAGGCCTCGCGCAACTGCGCGAGATGAGCGCGGCAGTAGGGTCACAGGAAGCCGCGCGTGAACACTAGAACGACGTTCTTGCTGCCCTTGTAGTATGACAAGCGCACGATGCGGCCGGCGACGTCGGTCAGTTCAAAATCGGGCGCTGGCTGCCCCAAGGCGATATGATCGACCACTGGATTACCCCCGACTCATTCGTTGGGTGCCAAGCTCGATCGCACTTCGATGCCGTGCAGGAGCATCTGGTGGATCGGGCAGTGTTTAGAGATCGCGAAGAGCTTTTTCCTGTCAGCCGCTGTCAGATCGCCGACCAGTGTGATTTGCTCGGCGATCTGTTCCTTGTATTCCTCGATTCCCTCGCAGTCCTGGCAGTCGTCCTCAAAGATGCGATCATACTCCAGTTGCAGCTCTACCTTGTCCAACGCCACGTCGTGATACTGGGCGTAGGTATGCAGGACGATGGCGGTGCACGAGCCCAGGCCCGCCAGGAGCATCCCGTAGGGAGTCAGGTGATGGATGGAGCCGACCGGCTCAAGCGCTTTGATATCGGGATCGTGGGGGTCTTGGGCCAAGATCTCTGTTTCGAACAGGCCGTCTTGCTGGACGATGACGCGCTCTCCCATTCTCGGCCTCCTTGTCTACTCGGCTATCGGCAGCCGGATGGTGAACGTGGACCCTTTTCCGCTCTCGCTTTCTACGGTGATCTCTCCATCGTGTAGGGCGATCAGCTCACTGGCAATGGAGAGCCCTAGGCCACTCCCTTGCTGTTCCATATGCTCCCGGTCGATCTGCCGGAAACGCTCAAAGAGGTGAGGTAGTTTCTCTTCCGCGATGCCTATGCCCTCGTCTTGCACCGCTATCTCTACCCATCCAGCCGCAACGTGGCTGCTGACCGTCACCTTCTTGCCCTTGCCATGGGAGAACTTGACAGCGTTGTCCACTAGCCGGCTCAGCGCGTCCACGAAGAAGGGTTCGCAGAGTTGTACGGGGGGCAGGTCGGATGCCATCTTGCACTCCAGTGTCACTCCCTGGGTAGCGGCTCGCTCGTCGTACTGCCGGATCGTGCGTGTTACCATGTCGGTGAGGTTGATGTGCGTTCCTGCCAGCATCTGGAATTCCTTTTTTGCCTGGCCTGTGTCCAGGCGGATTAGAACCAGAATGTCTTCCACGAGCTGGGTCAGGCGGTCTGCGCCTTGTTTGATCGCGGTCAAGAACTCTTCCAGGGCTTCGGGGGAGAGAGAGGGTATGTCGTCGAGAGCCAGGGAGGTGTAGCCTTGGATGTAGGTGAGGGGGGTGCGCAGTTCATGGCTCAGCATGTTGATGATCTGTCGCTTGAGTTGATCGAATTCCTCCGTCGTGGCTTCTTGGATGGCCTTGGCGCGACCCAGTCGTGCTTCGATGGTTACCAGGAGCTCTTGGGGATCGAAGGGCTTGGTGATGTAATCTTCGGCTCCCAACCGTTTTCCCTTCAGTACATCTCCTTTCTCCGCTTTGGCGGTCAGGAAGATGAAGGGGATGGGAACCCATTCCTGTCGGGCGCGCACGGCGTCGTAGAAGGCATAGCCATCCATCCGCGGCATCATGATATCTGCCACGATCAGATCGGGAGGTGTCTTTTCCATCATTTTCAGCGCTTCCACACCGTCGGTAGCGGTCAGCACGGTGTAGTTGGCTGTCTGCAGGACCTGCTTGATGGCAGTCTGGAGAGGCTCGTGATCTTCGACGAGTAGGATGTTGGGTTTGCTCATTCTGTGCCCCCAAGACGTTTCGCTTTGTGACCTTGCTCTGCGAGGGGCAGCCAGAGAGTGAAAGTGGAGCCCTTATCTACCTCGCTCTCCACTGTCACGTGTCCTCCCTGTAATTCCACGATCTCTTTGACGATCGCCAGTCCCAAGCCTGTGCCGGATACTTGCATCAGCCGTGGTTGCTCGCCTCTGAAGAATCGGTCAAAGATGTGGGGAAGCTCATGCTCCGGGATGCCCAGCCCCGTATCTGCCACCGTCGCCGTGGCCCGCAGGCGGCCACCATCTTCCGCCGTTCCGGTGGAGATGATGATCTTGCCCCCCCTGGGTGTGTACTGGATTGCGTTTGTCACCAGGTTGCCCAGCACCTGCATCATGCGATCTGGGTCCACTAGCACCATTGGCCCCGGTGTCGCGGGGTGGTATTCCATAGTCAGCCCTCGCTCGTCTGCCAGTACTTTACGGGACGTGAAGATCGTTTCCGCCAGGCCGTTGAGGTAGGTTGCGCGCGGCTGCATTTCCAGCCGCCCGGCATCGATACGGGAAATCTGCAGAATATCCTCCACCAACTGCGCCTGTCGATCCGCTTCCTGGCTCAGTGCGTCCAGGTAATCGGACCTTTTGTCTGGCGGCGACTGTTGCATCAATGCCGCGTACAGTTTGATCGTCGTGATAGGCGTGCGCAGCTCGTGGGAGACGTTGGAGACGAACCGTGACTTCATCCGGTCGAGTGCCTTAAGATGGCTGACGTCGTGGACAGCGACGACGGCAGTCGCTTCCGCTCTCCCAGAGTTCACGATCGGCGCGGCGCTCAGTTGCAGATCCATCCCTGTCAATTCCAGGACTTGCTCGGGGCGGACGCTGGCGCGTCTGGCCAGGCTTTGCACCGTCTCTCGCAAGTGGGTGGCGTCTGCGGGTGAGAGGGTCTGGGTGAGCCAGGTCTGGGCGATGGGGTTGGTCTGGACGATCTCGCCCTGTCTGTTGGTGACGATGATGCCGTCGGAGGAGCTGTGCAGGATTGCTTCCAGTTGCGCGTACTGCGCCTGAATCTGGGCGGTGCGTTCGTGCACCCGCGCTTCCAGTTGTTCGGCGTAGTTGCGCAGTTCTTGATACAACTGGGCGTTCTGGATGGCGATGGCGGCGTGGTTGGCAAAGGCCTGCAGCCGCCGGGCGTCGTCGGTGTCGAACTGGCCCGTCCGCGCGCCGTTCACGTTCAGGAAGCCCACGGTGACGCCGCCCACCTTGATGGGCGCGCCGACGTAGGAGCGCAGCCATGCCCGCCCCTCCATCAACACCCAGTCAGGGTCAGCCATGGTATCTGCGACGACGACCGTTTCCCCTGTCTGCATCATTTTCGCCAGGTTAGGGATCTGGCTGGCAGGATATCCTTCTGCGAACGCCTGCTCTGTAACTTGAGACTGTCTGTATCCTCGCCACCGGGCTATTCGAGCTTTTCCGTCTTCTGTCAGCAGCATGATATTCACAGCGTCGCCCAGGACGACGCGCTCGACCTGGTCCAGGATGCGGTCCAGCACTTCATCCGTTTCCAGGGTGCCGCTGACGACGGCGGAGGCTTCCTGCAAGGCCTCGACCAGTTGCCGCTGCTCTCGCTCGGCCTGGAAAAGGCGCAGCCGTTCCGCGGCTGCGCCCAACTGCTGGCCGATAGCCTCCACCAGCGCGACCTCGTCGTGGGGCCAGTCCCGTGGCGCGGAAGAGGCCACGGCCAGCCCTCCGATGCGCCGCCCCTCGACCAGAAGCGGTGCGGTGAGGGAAGCGCGGATTCCGAAGCGGGTTACGATGAGGGCAATCGCTGAAAGCGCAGAGTCGGGCTCTATGTCTTGCCAGTCTCTCACGGCGTTGGTTCCGACGAGAGTCAGGGTTGTGGCCAGTGCCTCGTGAGCGCTGACTTCGTTGGGTGCCTGGCGGATGCCCTTGAGGACGTACTGACCTGTCCGCCATATAGCGCCCTGATTGAGATTCAGGGCTTGGAGAGTGTGTTCTACTGCGATCTCCAGCAGGTCGGGCAAGTTCGTTGCGGTGGTCGCGGCGGCGATGACGGCATTGAGGGCCTCCAGGTGGGCGGCCCGACGGCGGATCTCTTCTTCGGCCCGCTTGCGCTCGATGGCGTACGTGATGGCTCGCCCCAGCAGGTTGCTGTCGATCCGTCCCTTGACCAGATAATCCTGTGCGCCCTGCCGTACGGCCTGGATGGCGACCGTGGCATCGTCGAGGCCGGTCAGCACGGTGATCGGCGTATGGGGTGACCGTGTCTGCACCTGAACGAACGTATCGAGTCCCTTGCTGTCCGGCAGGGAAAGATCGACAAGGACAGCGTCAATATCGCCTGTGGCCAGGCGCTCCAATCCGCTCGAGAGATTGCCTTCCCATTCTAGATCGAAGGGAGTGCCCGGCACCTCGTTCAGCATCTCTCGCAGCAGGCGGGCGTCTCCCGGGTTGTCTTCGATCAGCAGGATTCTGTGTGGGGCATCACTCATTGTCATTCTGGAGGCAGTCTCACGATCATTAGCCAGAAGAACTCGATAGACTGCACTACCTTGATGAACTGCTCAAGATCGACGGGCTTGGTGATGAAGCAGTTTGCGTGAAGGTCGTATGTCTTTAGGACGTCCTCCTCGGCCTGGGAGGTAGTCAGGATCACGACGGGGATTCGCCCCATCTCCTTGTCCGTTTTTATCTCCCGGAGTACCTCGCGCCCATCTTTCTTCGGCAGGTTCAGGTCGAGCAGGATCAGGTCTGGGCGGGGCAGGTTGGCATAGTCGCCTTCTTGGCGCAGGTAGGCTAGCGCCTCGATGCCATCCTTGACGACACGCAGATTGTTATGGAGCTTGCTTTCTCTGAGCGCCTTCATCGTCAGGCGTATGTCGCCTGGGTTGTCCTCCACCATCAGGATTTCGACGGGTTTGACGATTCTATCAAGGTTCGCCATTGCCTACCTCCTCCCCGGGAGTGTGGAAGGTCAAGCCCTGCACTAGCTCATTCCATCTCCAACGTGGTTATCGTGGCGCTTTGGTCTTCTTGCACATGGGTAGGCCGAGCCATCATCGCGTTAAGACCTCCAGACTCATTATAAGACCTCAGGCCGATATTAGTGTAGCATCTCCTGTCATATAGCGCAAGTGGCTCATGTCCAGATTCAGTGCAGAGCACCAGGGCTGAGATGAACGCTGGCGTGATCCGCTTCAGGTTGATGCCACACTCACACATAGCAACGTAACCGCTGAGGTACTTCTTATGCACACCACGGAAGGGGCGCAGGAAATTGCGTACTGTTGTCCACATCCCTTCAGCTGTGTTGACATGCACTTCGAATCCCGTCATCGTCCCGTGCCCATTCCTTCTCACCGTGACAGACTGTCGCGTGTATGCGAACGATGTGATTGTAGCTTTGCCATTCGTCGGTGGTACTTGTTTAGCGTCTGACAATTGCCGTCGGACCGACCCTTATCGTAGCTGAGACCGGCGGCCGATGTCAATAGCGAATATTGGTGATTGAAAAGACGTGCTATCTGGCGTATTCTGTAGATGTGATGGAT
>DAOUDX010000393.1:0-7106 GCA_034430835.1 Anaerolineae bacterium | reverse complement strand
CGAGTACCATCCGGAACTGTGACATCTGCCTCGAACACGGCGTCGGGAGTGCACCCCGAAGGCGCCGGCATTGGTGTGTCCAATTGATGCGCCTCCCACCACTGCTGCCAGCGCTCAACATCCTCGCCGAAATCCTGGCCGGTGATGGCTCGCAGCGCCTTGGCGGCCGCCTGGCGCACCACACTGCTTTCATCTCCCAGGGCCTGGATGAGAGCAGGGATAGCCTCCCTTGCCCCCGGCCCGATCTGCCCCAGGGCCAGGGCAGCGGCGTGGCGCACCCCTATCCTGTCGTCCCCCAGAGCAACGATGAGGGCAGGCACGGCCTCCACCGCATACGGCCCAATCTCCCCAAGGGCATCGGCGGCAGCCTCGCGCACGTCCTCATCCCCATCCTCCAAGGCCTGGATGAGAGCAGAGATCACCCCTTCTTCAGGCCCGATCTCTCCCAGTTCCTCGGCAACGATCTGGCGCGCCCACGCTCTCTCATCGTCCAGGGATCGAATGAGAACTTGAGGACCCCACAGATGGACCAGACCCTCGAACAGGGCCTCCAACCAGGCTTCTTCGAACGGGGCATTCGTTGGCTCATCAGGGCAGCTCGCAATCATGACAGGGGGAGGATACTTGCCACCGATGAGCAAAGTCAAGGGCGCACGTTCGGACGCGGTGAGAACCATCTCGCCGCTTACTTCTGCCCCAGAATAGCAGTGGCCCGCTCCGATGTAGTCTGCCCCACGGGCCTTTCCTGTCAGGGCAACCGTCAGGGTAGCGTCACAGGATTCTCCCTCAGACACGCCCGATACACCTAGCCTGGCCAGAATACCCTGGACGGCTTCGGCGACAGGCTCGGGGCTTTTGCCCTCAATTCCGGGGTAGGACTGTTCCACCACCAGGCAGAGGGTACGCACTGTGACATCCTCCCAGCCAGGGGCCTGCAGAGGAAGCGGCGCCGGTGTCGGGATTGGGCTTGGCGTGGGTGTTCGACTTTGCCCGCAGGCCAATGCACTGCCCACAAGCGTCACTAGTGCGAGGAGCAAAACAGAGAACCTTCTCATGACACACCTCCTGTGGCGGAAACCTCCACCCTGCTTCATTACTATGCCAGAGGGCGCGTTACGAGGCGGTAGCCCAGGCCGCGCACCGTCTGGAGAAGCTGCGGCTCCTTCGGATCGAGCTCGACCCTCTGGCGCAAATCCCAGACCAATCGAGTGACTTCGCCCTCCGTGTGGAACGGCTCCTCACCCCAGATCGCCGCGATGATCTCGTCGTAGGTGCACATCACCGGCACGTTGTCGTTCGCCCGGTTGCGCTGATCCATATAACGGACCAGCTTGTGCTCTTGTGGGCGCAGGCTGCCTACCTCCTCCCTGTTCGGACCGGCGACACGGAAGAGCTTGGCCTGAACCCAGTCGTACTCCAGATAGGTAACGTACAACCCGCCCTGAGCGGGCCGAGTCTTCATGGGATCATGAAAGGCCAACTCCCAGTAGACCGGAGCCCCCTCGTCCGTAATCCTTCCGAGGATGCAGATCACGTCACCGTCAGTGATGGGTGCCCGGCCACTCACCACTCCCATTGTCTGGCCCCGCCGCACGAATGTCCTGTTCACGCTGCCGTTGTCCACCACCCACCAGCCATCCATGTCCCACTCGACGACGCAATGCGCCTTCCGCGTGACCAGTTGCTGCGGGTCGGGCTCGAGCGCCACATCGTTAAAGTCACGAAACCTCCCTACCGTCAGGCGACCCTTCGCCAATTCAACGCTAAACTCCTGACCGTCTGGCCCGCGTACCTTCAGGAAAGCAAGCTGAGCATTCAATCCACACCTCCCAGTGGGCAGATAAAGGTAAAAGCCCATGTCAGACCCTTCCATGAGGAGAAACTCAGCCACATCTTAACAGATATGCCGGGCTTGTTCAATTGCATCTGGATTCAAATCTGATTGGAGCGGTGTTGTAGAGCAGTGGATGCTCCACCTACCGCCCCAACGGCTCCGCCCAACGCAGAGCCAGGTACGCCGGGCGGTAGGAGCCGTCGGGCCGCAGCAGGCTATAGGCCGAGGCCGGGTTCCCCGCCCCCCAGATCGTCGCCAGGTTCAGGTTCCACAGGAACATCGGCCCCACCCACGCTCGCTCGTCCCCCATGTGGTACGCGCGCACGACGTATTCCGCCTGCTGTCTCTCGCTCACCTCCCGCCCATACTCCCAGCCCGTCGTGTCCATGCCTCCCATATTCTCGGCAGAGGGCCAGCCGAACTCGGTGACCCAGAGTTGGTGCTGTACATCGCCGTATTCGAGCATGATGGCATGATAGTCCTCCAGCGTATCGCGGAAGAAAAAGCTGGGGTGGCTGTTGTAGCCGGAGGCGACGTGCGTGGCATCCTGCCAGCTCTCGTCCGGTGGGTTGGCGGCGCTGTAGGGATGCACGCCGATGCCATCGACCCACTGGGCGACGCCCGCCGCGTACATCCCGCGCAAAAAGACACGGTCGTCTATCGCCTCCACACCATCGTCGATGCCGGTGACACCCGGCCCACCGCTGATGACCAGCGCGTCGGGGTCGGCGGTCCGCACCGCCTTGGAGCCCTCGACCACCAGTGCCACGAAGCGCGCCGGGTCGAGCGTATCCCCGCGCCATTCGCGGGCTAGGTTCGGCTCGTTCCACAGCTCGTAGGCCGCCACCCGCCCCTTGTAGCGCGCCGCCAGTTGGGCCATGAAGCGGCCAAACTGCGCATAGTCCGTCGGCGGCCCGCTCTCCAGCTCATCGGCACGCAGCCAGTCGGGTGCGCGAACCACACTCAGGAGTAACTTAAACCCCATGGCCTCACATGAAGCCACGACGTGATCCAGGAGTTCCCAGTCAAACTCGCCCGGCAGGTGCTCGATGGTATGCCACTCCACCTGCTGTTTGACCCACCCCACGCCCAGGCCGTTGATCCATTTGATGGTCGTCCCTAGATCACCCGCGAAGAAGTGCACCTGTATGCCATAGCCGGGCTTGGGAACCGGCGGCGGCCACGGCGTGGGCGTAGGTTTCGGCCTGGGCGTCGGCGCCTTCGGCGTGGGCGTGGCGACAGGAGACTCCCCGCCGCCCCCGATGACCGGCAGGTAGATGGCCTGCGTCGGGGACAAAGTGGTCGTCGGGGAAGGAGACGGAACCGCGCCGGGGGTGGGCGCGAGAGCACAACTGAAGCAGCCGATCAGAGCGACGCACAGCAGCACGACGAAAGGTGCACCCCTCGCTCGCCTCGATAAATGGGAAATAGCTCGCATCGCCGCCGCATTGTAACCGGAAACGAAACCCTGTCAACTCGTTGCTCGATTGACAGGAGCACCAGAACCGTTTACAATGTGCACCGTTCCGCCATTGGTCACTGGTCATTGTCCATCGCTCACTGCCTATGCCTGATTTCCTAGACGGCCTAGTCATCAAGGCCCAAAGCGGCTTTTTCACCGTCCACACCGACAGGGGTGATTTCACCTGCCAGGTACGCGGACGGCTCAAGAAAGAGCGCCGCGACACAGACCTGGTGGCCATCGGCGACCGGGTGCGCATCAGCCTGACCGAGGACGGCAGCGGGATGATCGAAGAGGTGGCCGAGCGAAAGCGGGCGCTGGCGCGGCTGGCCCCGCGACCCGGTGGGCGCGGCTCCCGCCGCTGGGACCGCAACGGCTACCTGGCCGAACGGGAACAGATCATCGTCGCCAACCCCGACCAGGCCGTTTTCGTCTTTGCCTGCGCCGATCCCGAGCCGCGCCTGCGCATGCTCGACCGGCTGTTGGTGGGCGCCGAGCTCCAGCACATCTCCCCGGTGGTGTGCGCCAACAAGATCGACTTGGTGAAGCGCCGGGAGGTGCGCGATCTCTTCCGCATCTACGAAGAGATCGGCTACCCGGTCATTTATACCAGCGCCGTGAAAGGAAAGGGGATCGCCAAGCTCCGCCGACAACTGGAGGGGAAACTCTCCGTCATGGCGGGGCCATCGGGCACGGGCAAAACCAGCCTGCTCAACGCGCTACAGCCCGGCCTGGGATTGCAGGTGCGCGAGGTGAGCGAGGCCACCGGCAGGGGCCGCCACACGACCGTCGTGCCACAGCTTTTCCCGTTGGGAGGTGAGGGCTGGGTGGCCGATACCCCCGGCCTGCGCGCCCTGGCCCTCTTCGACGTGGACCCGGAGGAGCTGGACGCCTACTTCCCCGACATCGCCCCGTTCGTCACCCACTGCCAGTTTTCCGACTGCACCCACACGGTCGAGCCGGGTTGCGCCGTCGTCCAGGCGGTGGAGGAAGGCCAGGTGAGCGAGCATCGCTACGAGAGCTACGTCCGCCTGCGGGAGGAGCACCAGAAGCTGGCGGATATGTACTGGTGGGGGATCGGCGACTGAGCCTGCCTCGACCGGTGGGTAGCGGCTGCGGGAGAGGGGGGCAACCTGCGTTTGCTTGGCCGTCGGCTGCGGCGCCGTCAGTCAGCTTCTACAAAGGCGCGCTCCAACAGATCCGCAACGCCGAGGGTCACCGCCATCTGCTGCATATAGTCACGGTCGAGCCGCTCCCCCTGCACCTTGAGCACCCCCAGGACGTCGCGCCACTGCCGGTCCGAAACGCAGTCGCCCATCCGATACCCTTCCAGTTTGGCGAGCACAATGCGTTTGACTCGGTTTTGACTTCCACAGGTGCTGGGGCTATACTTGGCGCAACGAACAAAGAGGCCTGCTCTGGTTGAAGCTGGCTGGGGAAACCTTTCGCCGCGAAGGCGCGAAGAATGCCAAGCTATTCCAGTTTTCCTTCGCGAGCTTTGCGTCTTGGTTCAGTTGAGAATGAATAGCGAAACTAGTCGGATGGCAAGGGGGTAGAGGAATGCAAGGTTTTCGCCTACGTGATGGGAAACTGATCTGGGAGCGCGACCACGAGACGGTGCAGATCGAACCGTGGGGACAGGATAGCCTCCGCGTACGGGCCGCGATGGGGCCCGAGATCCGCGACGATCTGCCCGGAGCGCTACTGGAACCCGTCACTATGGCAGCACAGATCGAGATCGACGAGGAGCAGGCGATCGTGCGCAACGGCGCGATCGTGGCACGGGTGTGCCTGGAGCCAAACGGCCTGCGCGGCATCGCTGCGCGGGTGCACTTCCTCGACGCGGCGACCGGGGATGAACTGCTGGCGGAAGTGCCCTCCTACTTCCCCAGGCCCTCGGCGCGGCAGTTCAAGTCGGTGGGAGGCGATCTGTTCCACATCGAGGCGCGCTTCGAGGCCTATGACGACGAGCGCATCTACGGGTTGGGCCAACACCAGCACGGCCGGCTCGACCAAAAGGGCTGCGTGATCGACCTGTTCCAGACCAACTCGGAGGTCTGCATCCCCTTCCTGGTCTCCAGCCGGGGATATGGCCTGCTGTGGCACAACCCGGCCATCGGCCGTGTGGAACTGGGGCAAAACCAGACCCGCTGGGTGGCCGAGGCCGCGCAGCAGATGGATTATTGGATCACAGCGGGCGACACGCCAGCGACAATCGTGGCGAACTATGCCGACACCACCGGCCACGCACCGCTGCTGCCCACGTGGGCGGCCGGCTTTTGGCAATGCAAGCTGCGCTACCGCACGCAGGACGAACTGCTCTCCGTGGCCCGCGAGTACAAACGGCGCAGCCTGCCGCTCTCCGTCATCGTGGTCGACTTTTTCCACTGGTCGAAGCAAGGCGACTGGCAATTCGATCCCGAGTGCTGGCCCGATCCGGCGGCGATGGTGCGCGAGCTGAAAGAGATGGGCGTTGAGGTCATGGTATCGATCTGGCCCACCGTCAGCCCCCGCAGTCGCAATTACGACGAGATGCGCCGCCGCGGGCTGCTGGTGCGCACCGAGCGTGGCGTGTCGACGCTCAAGCCGTTCAGGGAGGTCGGCTGCGAGGGGACGGTTTACGTTCATTTCTACGACGCGACCAACCCAGAGGCACGGAGCTTTGTGTGGGAGCAGGTGCACCAGGGCTACCACCAGCACGGGATAAAGACCTGGTGGCTCGACGCCTGCGAGCCGGAGATCGACCCACAGGATGCGGAGAACCTGCGTTTTCACCTGGGCAACGGTTTGGCGCTGATGAACATCTATCCCCTGATGCACGCCCGGGCCTTCTACGAGGGAATGCGCGCCGCTGGCGAAGAACCGTTTGTCTCACTCAGCCGCTCCGCCTGGGCCGGAAGCCAGCGATACAGCGTCGCCGTCTGGTCCGGCGACATCCGCTCCACCTTCGAAGCGCTGCAGGCACAGGTGCGCGCCGGGCTGAACATCGGCTTGAGCGGCATTCCCTGGTGGACCACCGATATCGGCGGTTTCATCGGTGGGGATGTGGACGCACCCTATTTCCGCGAGTTGATCGTGCGCTGGTTCCAGTACGGCGTGTTCTGCCCCCTTTTTCGCCTGCACGGGGCCCGCGCATCTACGGCGGACTGGTGGGATACCGGTGGCCCCAACGAGGCGTGGTCGTTTGGGGACGAGGCCTACGCCATCATCCGGGAACTGATGTTCCTACGCGAGCGGTTGCGGCCCTACGTCATGGAGTTGATGCGCCAAGCACACGAGGAAGGGACGCCACCCATGCGCCCACTGTTTTATGACTTTCCAGCGGATGAGGTCTGTTGGGAAATCGACGATCAGTTCATGTTCGGTCCCGACCTGCTCGTCGCGCCGGTGCTCTTCGAGGGCGCGCGCAGCCGCCGGGTCTATTTGCCTGACGGGACGGGCTGGCGCGACGCCTGGGCGGATGAGGAGCTGGCGGGCGGCCAGTGGATCGAGGCGGATGCACCATTGGAGCGGATTCCGCTCTATGTGCGGGCAGGAAGGGCGCTGCCTATTCACCCTTGACGCGGGCGGCGACGAAACGAAATGGAATATTGTAATGATCAGCATTTTGAACTGGGGCAGTCCACACGTGGTGACTCTGAACAGAGAGAAGAATCTCCGAGACACGGCTGAGGTTCCTCCCATGCGCGTCAACCTAAGCCTCCAAGGATTGAGCCATAGCCAACTCGATCCGCCGGCAGGTACTCAAACGAGTGCGCCGTTTGTCCTTGAGCGCGAAGCGTCGCCAACGGCGGATCAGTTCGCGCAGGA
>DAOUDX010000392.1:0-22885 GCA_034430835.1 Anaerolineae bacterium | reverse complement strand
GGGTGGGGGGGGGGGGGCCGCAGCTCCGCGACCGCAAGGTCATCGCCCCGGATGGTGCCGCGCTCACTCTGGCGCAGGTGGCCCTGAGCAGCCTGCACCAACAGGAGCAGCACCAGATCATCGCCAGCGCCTCCCACATGAGCTACGCTAGCCCGCCGCCCTTTGCCGCCCAGTTCGCCGAGGTGGCGGTCGATACCGAGACCGGCCAGGTCACGGTGGAGCGGGTGCTGATGGCAGTGGACGCCGGGCGGGTGATCAACCCTATCACCGCCTCCGGTCAGGTGGAGGGTGGTCTGCAGCAGGGGGTGGGGTTCGCTCACTGCGAGGAGATGGTGTACGATGAGCAAGGCCGCATGGTCAACGCGCGCCTCGGCCCCTACCACGTCTACAAGTGCAATGAGATGCCCGAGATGGAGGTCATCTTTGTGGAGACAGTAGAGCCCACAGGGCCGTTCGGGGCCAAGTCGGTGGCCGAGATCCCGCTGGACGGCGTGGCCCCGGCGATAGCCGACGCCATCCACGACGCGACGGGTGTCTGGATTCGCGGGGTGCCCTTCACGCCGGAGCGGGTGTGGCGGGCATTGTGGGCGGCTGAGAAGGGAGTGGTCGTGTGATCGATAGCCGTGCTTTGCGCGAGCAAGCTCTGGCGTTGGATGCCGACTACGTTGGCGTCGCCGATCTTGCTCCTGCCTGGCGGTTTGTCGAGAAGCAGGGTGGGAAGGTGGTGGCCCAGTTCCCTCGCGCCATCTCCGTCGGCTTGGTGATGCCGTTGGCCATTGTGGATCGGCTCTATCTCCAAGAGGATAGGGCCGTGTTGTTGGCTTATCGCGGCCACTGCTACGACGTGCTCAACGCACGCCTGGACCAGATTGCCTCGCGGCTGGCGAGCAGCTTGCGGCACATGGGGTACCGCGCTTTTCCTGTGCGCGCTTCTGGGAGGCCGTTGACGAACTTGGAGGGGCTGCAGGGTGCGTTTTCTCACAAGCTGGCAGCTCACCTGGCCGGGCTGGGGTGGATCGGCAAGAGCTGTCTCCTGGTGACGCCTGAGGTGGGACCTCGTGTGCGGTGGGCCAGCATTCTGACCGATGCGCCTCTTCCAGCAGGTCAGCCGTTGGCGGAACGCTGTGGAGATTGTGCGGCGTGTGTGGCGATTTGCCCTGTCCAGGCGTTCACCGGCAGGAATTTCGTTGCCGAAGAGTCTCGCGAGGCTCGCTTCGATGCTCACCGATGCAACAACTACCTCCGGCAGCGCAAGGAGGAGATGGGGATCAGAGTCTGCGGCTTGTGTGTGTATGAGTGCCCCCATGGAAAGAAATCAAAGGTTGAGGAGGTTTAGATTGGGCGGCTATTTTAAGGTGGCGACCTACAACGCCAACTCTATTCGCGCGCGGATGGAGTTGATCCTGGATTGGCTGGGCCGGGAGTCACCGGACGTTCTCTGTGTGCAGGAGACGAAGGTGCAAGACGAGGATTTCCCGGCAGGCCCGATCCGGGAAGCGAGCTATCGGGTCATTTTCCGGGGTCAGAAGGCCCACGCCGGGGTGGCCGTCATCAGTCGGGAGGAGGCGCAGGGTGTCGCCTTTGGCATCGGTGATGGCGAGGAGCCAGACGAGCCACGCCTGATCCGGGCGGTGATCGGCGGCGTTTCGGTGGTCAACACTTACGTGCCTCAGGGACGGGATGCTGAGTCGGAGCATTTTCAGTACAAACTGCGCTGGTTTGAGCGGTTGCGGGCGTTTTTCGAGCGGCACTATGCGCCCGACGAGCTGCTGCTGTGGATGGGCGACCTGAATGTCGCCACCGAGCCCATCGACGTCTACGACCCCAAGGGGTTGGAGGGCCACGTCGATTACCACCCGGAGGCGCGGGCGGCGCTGGAGCGGGTGCGTGAGTGGGGGTTCGTGGACATCTTCCGCCGCCATCATCCCGGCGAGCTAGGCCAGTACACCTACTACGATTACCGGGCGCGGGACCCCATCGAGCGGGGGATCGGCTGGCGGGTGGATCACATCTGGGCCACCGAGCCGCTGGCGCAGAAATCAACAGGTGCCTGGATCGACGTGGAGGCCCGCCGGGCCGAACGCCCGTCAGATCATACATTCCTTGTGGCGGAGTTTGTTCTTTAGGACTTAACGTGCACATCCATCGTCTTGATCTCACCGACCGGCGTGACGTGCGCCGCTACATCGAATTCCCCTTCCGGCTCTACCGTGAGAGCGAGCTGTGGGTGCCTCCATTCGTGGGCGAGGCCCGTGCCCAACTCGATCCCACCCGTCATCCGTTTTACGAGCACTCCGAGGCGGCTTTCTTCCTTGCGCTCGACGGCAGCGGAGTCGTGGGTCGCATCGCTGTGCTCGATAACGCTCGCTACAATAGACTTGTGGCGCAATAGGCGTTCCCCGCCATATGTGGCGGTTGGACAGCACAATTTGTGCCCTTTGACCGCCATATGTAGTCAATTCTGCTATTACACCACAAGTCTAATGAGTACCACGAGGAGCGGACTGCTTTCTTCTGCCATTTCGACGTGGTGGATGATCGAGCTGTCTCTCGTGCCCTCTTCGACGCCGCGTTTGACTGGGCGCGAGGACGTGGACTTGGCAAGATGTGGGGACCGCAGGGATTTATCGCTGCTGATGGGAAAGGGTTATTGGTCGAAGGGTTCGAACATCGCCCGGCATTGGGTATTGCCTACAACTATCCTTATTATGGCAACCTGGTCGAGGATGCCGGTTTCGAGAAGCAACTCGATCTGATCTCTTGCTACATCGACCGAGACATGAGCATTCCCCCGCGCGTCCTGGAATTGGCGGAGAGGGTCAAGGAGAGGCGCGGTTTCCGCGTCCTGCGCTTTCGCAACAAAGCCGAGCTGCGCGCCATGATCCCCCGTGTGACCGCTGTCTACAACAGTTCCTTCGTCGAGGTACAGGGGTACGTGCCGATTACTGAGGCGGAGGCGCAGGTCATTGCCGAGCGCATCCTCGCTGTGGCCGATCCCTCGTTGATCACGGTGTTGATGAAGCGGGATGAGATCGCGGGCTTTGTCCTCGCTTATCCGGATCTCTCGGCAGCGATTCAGCGCTGCAAAGGGCGGCTGTGGCCCACCGGTTGGTATCACCTGATGCGCGAGTTCAAGCGCACGCGCTGGCTCAACTTTAATGGCGGCGGCATCTTGGAGCGCTACCGGGGTCTAGGCGGTAATGCATTGCTGTACTCCGAGCTGTACCATACGGTAGTGGATCGTCCCCAGTATCACTGCGCCGATTTGGTGCAGGTTCAGGAGACCAACAGGCGAATGATCCAGGAACTCGAAGCGATGCGCGTCAAGCCCTACAAGAGACACCGTGTCTACCGGCGTCCGCTGGATTGACCTAGCTGTTTACGAGGCGGTACAGTGGACCTTGGCGCAGTTCGATCACGTCCTGCGGGCACATCTCGTGGCAGCAGTAGCAGCGGATGCAGTTCTTGCTATCTATGTGGGCGTATCGTCTGCCGTTGCCCTTGATGGTGATGGCGTGCATCGGGCACGCATCGCGGCAGGCACCGCAGGCGATGCATTTCTCCCTCACGACCCGCGGTCTGACGGTCAGGCTGTCCCTGAACAGCGGCTTTAGCGCCTGCTGCCACCAGAGCAGATTTGCCAGACCTTCCTCGCTGGCGAATGTTGCGGGAAGTCTGTAGCCTGGGATGCGGAGGCCTGTGGCATCTGCGCCGACGAGCTCGACTTGCTCCAGCCGGGTGGGGGAGAGTCCACGCTTTTCCGCGGCGATCAGCACAGGATTGTTCTCCCGTGGCGGACCGATGATCTCGCTGGCGACGATGTCCAGGGCCAGCGGGTTGCGCGCCGCCAGCAGCAGGCCGATACGACGCGGCTCTCCGGCGTTGGGGCCGTCGCCTCCCATTCCCACCACCGCGTCCATGATCGACAGGCGAGGAGCGACGTAGGCGGAAAGGTCGAGGAGCATGTTGGCGAAACGCGCTGCGTCGTGAAGCTTGGCATGGTAGCCCGGCTTGGCCAGCCCTGGAATGATGCCAAAGTGGTTCTTGACCGCGCCGGTGATCCCCATGTAGGTGTGCGTCTTGAGCTTACACAGGTTGAACACGCCGTCGGCTTCGACAATGGGAGTGATGATATCGAGCCGTTTGGTCAACTCTCCATCGGGGAAGGAAACGGCTTGGTAGGTTGTGTCCATATTGAGCTCGATACCGGCCTCTGCGGCAGCGTCGATCATCCCACACGCGCGATAGAAGCGTTTCAGCGTTCTTTCGGTGTACTGGAAGCCGGAGCCAGGGCTATCGATGATGATGGGGTCGGCGCCCGCTGCCTTGGTCGCCTTTCCCACCGCGGCGACGACGGCAGGGTGGGTGGTGATGGCCTTCTCTGGCTCTGCTGGTGCGAGGAGGTTGACCTTGAGTGCGATCTTTTCGCCCGGCGCGGCGAATTGCTCCAATCCACCAATCATTGCCAACAGTCCGGCTAACTTGCCCTCGGCTTGTCCATAGTCGGAACACTTGGCGACATAGACCTTGTTCATCTATATTTCTCTCCAGCTTGCAATATACTCAGTCAACTCGTCTGGCTTTTGGATCGAGGGCTCGTCAATTGTCCATTTCCCTCCCAAGCCCAACTCGTTGGCCGTGAGTTCAAAATGGCACATCGCGATGCCGGCGTCCAGGCGCTGCATATCGTCTACGTTCAGCAGTTTGAACACCAGGCTGTCGGGGCCATACCGTTTGCTGCGTTGGATGTAAAAATGCCAGGCGGCGCCGTCTTTGACGATCTGCCACGGTTGCTTGTTCGAAGCAGACGGTCCCAGCCGCACCATTTCAAGCGGCTCGGCGTACACACCTGCTTTGTCTTGAGAAAGTGGTCTGCCGAACGCCTGATCGAAGAAAAGCTCGTCCCATGCATATCTGTGTTTGTTGCGCGAAAATCGCTGGCGGACGCTGTGATCATCTGCGATGTTTCCGACCGATGTGACCGCAGGCACGCGCTCTTTTTCCCCGGCAGCGATCTTTTTGGCAAAGCGGCCCTTGGTAAAGCTCCCGCCGAGCCAGCAGGTGCCCAGCCCAAGGTCGGTGGCGAATAGGATAATGTGCTCCATCGCGTATCCGAAATCCTCCAGGTTCTTTTCACCTTCGCTCATCGCGCCGAGAATAAAGCCCGTGGGGTTCTTGATGAATCCGTATGTGCCGAGCCCCTGCAGCGCTTTTCGATCCGCCTCCGTCGCTGTTATCAGCTCGAAGCGCGTTGGCGAGCAGAAGGGGCCTGTCTGGTTCGACGCGATAAAGGCAGCGAGTTGTTGCCGCTTTTCCTCGGCGATGTGCTCTTCTGAGTAGCTCCTGCAAGAGAAACGGCTTTTGATGAGTTCTATCACAGGTCGATTGTAGGGCATTGTGGTCTCCCAGCCTCATTTGATTTTGTATCGCCCGGCTTGTTTGACAAGAGTTGTCAAAGTTGGTATGATTCGCAACAAGAGGATTTGCTCACTTTGCACTCCTGTTATCCGGCTGGAACCTCAGCTTGATGGTTATTATATGAGCAAAAGCTCACCTTGTCAAGTGGGGAGTTGAGCGATGGAAGACGTGCCCATGCGGCGTAGACCTCAACAAGCGCGTAGTCAGGAGCGGGTCAATCTGATTCTCGATACGGCAGCCGAACTCATTGCGGAGGTGGGGTACGAGGCTGTGACCACAAATGCCATTGCTAAGCGCGCTGGAGTCTCTATCGGCTCACTCTACCGGTATTTCCCGGACAAGGATGCCATTTTGCGCGGTCTATCGGTCCGTCACCTGGAGCAGGTGCGCGCGATATACGATCAGGTCTTTACGGAGGATCTGGTCTACTTGCCCTTGGAAGTGGTCATCGACCGCATCGTCGATCCATTCGTCGATCTGCAGGCAGTGTGCCCAGGGTTCAAGCAGATTCTCCTTGGCTCGGATGTCTCCGCCGACGTTGCCGCTGCGTCGGAGGAGATGGACGAGGAGATCGTTGAGCGCATGGTGGGCCTTCTGCGACAGGCGGCGCCCGACATGGATGAGCCGCGTGCCCACTTGGTGGCGCTGGCCTGCAAAGCTCAGGTGAAAGCTCTCCTCTCGCTGATCACACGTGATAGTGACGACGAGTTCGGCGAACAGATCACTGCCGAGATGAAACGTATGCTGTTCAATTACCTGGCACCGATCTTTGGTGGGGAGTGTGATGACGCGCACTGACCGCGATGCCTGGCCCCGCGTGGTCAGCCTGGACGCAGGCGTGGCGATGGTCGTCACCGACCTGCACGGCGACTGGGACGCCTACTGCCGCTATCGGGATCGCTTCCTGGAGTTGGAGGCGCGCGGGCAGGCCGACTATCTCATCTTTACCGGTGACCTGATCCACAGCGAAGGTCCGCCGGGGGAAGACGGCTCGTTGAACATCGTGCTCGACGTGATGGAACTGCGGGCGGCGATGAGAGATCGGATCATCTACCTGCTCGGCAACCACGAGTTTCCCCATCTCTACAGTTTCACGCTGCAAAAAGGGGAGCATCTCTACACGCCGCGCTTCGAGGCGGCGATGGGGGAGCACCGGGCAGCCATCGTTTCGCTCTTTGATAGTCTCCCTTTCTACGTGCGCACGCGGGCGGGGGTATCTCTCTGCCACGCAGGGGCTTTCCCTGGGGCGATGGAGCCCGGCGTGGCGGCGCGCGTGTTCGGCTGCTCGCACCGGCAAATCTGGGAGGAGGCAGCCGCGTTGCTGCCTGCCAAACAGCGGGCTTCGCTGCGGAAGGGGCTCGGCAAGCTCCACGGCGAATCGTACGACGACCTGGCTCGCCGCTACCTGGCGGTCTCTGAGCCGGATGACCCACGCTACGATGACCTGCTCATCGGCTCCATCGGTTTGAACGCCCATCCAGACCTCGATCTGCTTTGGTCCGTTCTCTTTACCCGCAATGAGTGGGAGTATGACAAGAAAGATTATGTGCTCTTCCTCGATGCGCTGCTGCGGGAGCTTTCGACCGGCTTTCATCGGCAGGAGGTGCTGATCGCGGGCCACATGGCCTGCCGGGGCGGTTATACGTTGGTCGCCGATGGACGCCAGCTTCGGCTGGCCAGCGGCAGCCATGCCCATCCCCGTCACGCTGCGCGCTGTCTGCTCTTTGACATGGGAGAGCCGGTGCAGCGGGCAAAAGAGTTGCTCGACGGGCTGGAGAGCGTGCTCGAGTAGTGCCCTTGGGACGCGCTCACCGGGGTCTCAGCGCTCTCTGCAACCCATCTCCCAGCAGATTGGCCGCCAGCACCGTCACCGTCAGTGCCAGGCCGGGGAAGCCACTCACCCATGGTGCGTCCCGCAGGTAGCCCCGCCCTTCGTTCAGCATCGCGCCCCACTCCGGGGTGCCTGACCGTGCGCCCAATCCCAGGAAGTTGAGAGCCGCGCCGTTGAGCAATACCCATCCCAGTTGGGCAACGGCGAAGGCGATGAGCGGCGCGGCGGTGTTGGGCAGGACGTGGCGTGCGAGGATGCGCCACGCGTCGCCTCCCAGCGCGCGGGCCGCTTCCACGTAGGGCTGGGTGCGCACCTCGATGGCGGCGCTGCGGGCCACCCGGGCGTAGGCGGGCGCTGCTGCCAGTCCTACGGCCATGGCCACCGACGCGGTGCCCGGCCCCAGAACCGCGATGGCTGCCATCGCCAGCAGCAAGCCGGGGAAGGCCAGGAGCGCATCTGCCAGGCGCATCGTGATGCTTTCGACCCGCCCGCCGAAGAAACCGGCCAGCAGGCCGGCCGGCAGTCCCAATCCCACGGTCACTGTCATGGCCAGCAGGCCCATGCCCAGCGTCTGGCGGCCGCCCCACAGGAGCCGGGTCAGCACCTCTCGCCCCAGGAGGTCGGTTCCCAACAGGCCGCCGGGGCCGGGCGGCAGGAGCGAACGGGTCGTATCGGCGGCCAGGGGGCCGGCGGGGGCCAGGAGTGGGGCCAGGAGCGATCCCATCACGGCCAGCGTCAGCCAGGTCAGTGCCGCCAGGGCGACCGCCTGTCGCAGGAGAGAGCGCGGGGATTGAGTTGTCCACGCGATCACGCGCGCGATCACGTCAACTCCTCCTGCAGGCGGGGGATCAGCCAGGTCTGCATCAAGTCCGCCGTCAGGTTGACCAGCACGTAGGCCAGCGCACCGACCACGACCACGCCCTGCACCACCGGCAGGTCGCGCCAGAGGATGGCCTCGACCGCCAGCTTCCCCAGTCCCCGGCGGGCGAAGACCGACTCGGTGACGACCGCGCCGCCCAGCAGGAAGCCGAGTTGAAGGGCGACGACGGTGAGGGCAGCGGGGAGGGCGGGGCGCAGCACGTGAACGAGCAGCACGCGCCAGGATGGGAGGCCCCGCGCCCTGGCCGCCAGCACGTACGGCTCTTCCATCACTTCTACCACGCGGGCCCGCACCAACCGGGCGATAGAACCGGAGAGGGCGAATCCCAGCACCAGCGCTGGAAGGATCAAGTGGCGCAGGTCACCCTCGCCGGTGGCGGGCAGCCAGCGCAGGTAGAGCGAGAACAGCAGGATCGCCACGAGGCCCGACCAGTAGGTGGGGGTGGAGAGGCCGACGACCGATACCGCCGTGGTGACCGTATCCAGCCAGGTCGAGCGGCGCAGCGCAGCCAGGATGCCTAGCGCCAGCCCTAGCACGATGCCGACCATCGTCGCGGCTACGGCGAGTTCCACTGTGGCAGGGAGCTGCTCCCAGATCATCTGCCCGACCGGGCGGCCGTGAAGCCACGATTGGCCCAGGTCGCCGCGCGCCAGGTTCCAAAGGTAGCGGGCGTACTGGTGCGGAAGAGGGTCGTCCAATCCCAGTTGGGCGCGCCGCTCGGCGACCTGCTCTGGGGTGGCGCCGGAGGCGGCCAGGAGCGCCTGGGCGGGGTCGCCCGGCGTCAACTGCAGACCCGCGAAGGCCAACGTCACTGCCAGCCAAAGGACGAAGGCTGCCTGTACGAGCCTTCGTCCCACGTACTTGGTCATCGTCTCACCGCAAACAGCGCATTGGTCACTTTGGTTCCACCGTCACGTCGATCAGCCACGGGAACCATCCCTGCGCGTCGAAACGGAGTCCCTGCACCCGGTCGTTGATGCCGTTCAGGTTGGTATAGTCGCGGATAGGGATCACCAGCGCCTGGTCCATCACGCGCAGTTGGACTTGGCTGTAGAGCGACTCGCGCTCGTTCCGGTCGGATGTGCGGGCTGCGGTCTCCAGCCAGCCATCTATCTCGACGTCATTCACCTTCGACCAGTTGAAGCCGGCCTGGGAGTGGAAGAACTTGCGCAGGATGTCGGGGTCGCTGCCGGAGAGGTTGAAGGGGATCAGGTGATGGCGACCTTCACTCGCGACTTCCAGCGCCTCCGGGTAGCTCACCGGCGGCGAAGTGTTCACGCCGATGCCCAGTTCTGACCACTGGGCTGCCAGTAACTGACCCACCTCCGGCATGTAGCCCCAGCCCATCAGGACCATATCAAGCATCAGCGGTTTCCCCTCCTTGTCGCGGATGGAGTCGCCGTCGGTATCCGTCCAACCGGCTGCGTCCAGCAGCGCCGTCGCCTGAAACGGATCGTAGGCGTAATAGCCTTGCACCGCCGGTTCGTAGCCGAAGGTGTTCTCCGTCAGCGGTCCGTAAGCCACTGGGGAGGTGTCGCGGAAGATGGCGGAGATGATGGCCTGCCGGTCCGTCCCGTAGAGAAGCGCCTGCCGCACCCGCACATCGTCCAGCGGCGCGCGGGTGGTGTTCAGGAAGAACATCAGTGATACGCCGGGGATGGGTGTGGCCTCGATGCGGAAAGCGTCGCTCTCTGCCAGCCGGGATGCGTCCTGCGGGGGAATTTCACCCATGATGTCCGCGCCCTCGGTCTCCAGCGCGGGCGAGCGGGTGGCCGGGTCGGTGAAGAAGCGGAACTCGATTTCGCCCACCTGGGCCGTGGCGTGCCGGTAAACAGACGGTCCCCAGGCGTAGTCGGGGTTGCGCCGCAGCAGCAGGTGGTCCTGTGGGACGTATTCGGCAAAGATGAATGGCCCGGTGCCCACTTGGTGCAACTGGTACTCGTCTCCCCACTTCTGGACCGCTGTTGGGGAGGCCATCCCCAGGTAGACTTGGCTGAGCGAGTCCAGGAGAGGGGCGAAAGGCTCGCTGAGGTGGATGCGCACGGTGTACTCGTCCACCACCTCCGTCCGCTCGTAAGAGCCGAGCATGAAGCGGGCTTTCTGAGAGGCCAGGTCGGGGCTGGTGATGCGCTCCAGGTTGAAGCGCACCGCCTCGGCGTCGAAGGGGGTAGTGTCGTGGAAGGTAACGTCGTCTCGGAGATAGAAGGTGTATCCCATCTCGTCGTCGGAGACCTCCCAGTCTTTTGCCAGGCCCGGCACAAAGTCGCCGGTGTCGGGGTCCAGGTAGACCAGGGTGTCGTAAACTGACGTGAGGGGGATGCCCAGCTCCGACGAGGCATTGATGTGGGGGTCGATGCCCGTGGGAGCCAGCGTCAGACCGTAGACGATGCGGACGGGTGCTTTTGTGGGCGTGCAGCAACCGGCCAGCAGCATCGAGAGAGAGGCAAGCGCGATCACGAACCGTCTCATCAGAGTTTCCTCCTTGGGAATTGTGTCTCACCAGCGATGGAAGATTATAGCATAGCCGGTAGGGTTGACAAATAGTGTGCCAAACAGTACAATGCGGCCTGCCAGAACGGATGGAACGATGCAAGAAACTGTCAAGCCCCTCGATCGTAATCGCCTGAGCGTGCTGATGGCTGTCGTGCTACTGGGTAGCTTGCTCTTTCGCTTCATCGAGTTGCCCGAGCATGTGTGGCGGTTGGAGCCGCTGGGGTCGCCGCTGGAGATCCATGTCACCGGTGTCTGGCTGCTGATGGCGCTGATGGTGGGGGTGGTGTGCACCGGCACCAACCTCGTCCTGCGCGGCCATCCACACCTGGGCGAGCATCCTGGGCAGCCGATCTACATCTCTTGGATACTGCCGGGTGTGATGGCCGGGCTTTCTGCCCTGCTGCTGGATAGGATCACGTCCTGGCCTGCATGGATCGGCGGCCTGTTTCTGGTCGGCGTCGGCATCAGCTTGGTCATTGCCGCCGAGTACGCGGTCGTTTGCCCTGACGTCGCTGGCTACCCCACCGCCAGACTGGCTCTCAACGTACTGGCCTATCTTTTGGTCTTTGTCGTCCTCGCCCTGATCTACCAGACGCGCACCCGCAGCCTGATCACTGCGACGCTGACGATGTGTACTGCCGCGCTGTTTTCCCTCGATCTGCTCAGTGTGGCGGACGTGCCGTTTCGGCGCGTGCTTCCTCTGGCCGGCGTTGTCGGCCTCGTCGTCGGCGAAGCCACCTGGGCGGTGAACTATTGGCACATTCGTGCTTGGGCCGGCGGGTTGTTCCTGCTGCTCGTTTTCTACGTCATCGTCAATGTCGCTCACCAGTATCTGTTGGAGCGCCTCAGAACGTCGATCCTGGTCGAGTTCGCCGTCGTCGCCGCTGTCGTGTTGACCGTCATCCTGCTCAGAGCCTCGTAAGGCACAGCCAGTGCATCACACAAATTGAAGGAGGAGTATGTCTGCTGGCCTTTCAGATAGGTTTCCATCGCGCATCGCACGCCTGGAAGAACTGGCCTACAATTTCTGGTGGAGCTGGCATCGCGAGGCTCGCGACCTGTTCAAGACGCTCGATCATTCCCTGTGGCGCAGCACCGACCACAACCCGGTCGAGATGCTGCGCGAGGTGTCGCCGGAGCGACTGGAGGAACTGGTGGCCGATCCACTCTTTCTGCGCCAGTACGACGCTGTGCTGATCGCGCTTGATGCCGATCTGAACAATGGGCATCTCTGGTTTCCTAGTCAATATCCCGAGCTGGCGGCCGAGCCCATCGCTTACTTCTCGGCCGAGTTTGGGCTGCACCAATCGCTGCCCATCTACTCTGGTGGCCTGGGTGTGCTGGCGGGCGATCACTGCAAGGAGGCCAGCGACATCGGGTTGCCCCTGGTCGCGGTGGGTTTTCTTTACGAGATGGGGTATTTCTGTCAGGCGCTCACCTCCGACGGGTGGCAGGAGGCAGTTTATCCGGTATTCGAAGTAGAGGAAGCTGCCATACGAGAGGAGTTGTGTGACGACGATGGGAATTGCCTCTTCGTTCCTGTGGAGGTGGGCGATAGGGAAGTGCAGCTCCAGATCTGGCGCGTTCAGGCTGGACGTGTGAGCTTTTACCTGATGGATGCCCACCACGATCTGAACGCCCCCTGGGATCGGGAACTCACCGCGCGGTTGTACGGCGGCGATCAGGAGATACGTATCCAGCAGGAGATCGTGTTAGGCATCGGTGGCTTGCGCGTGCTGCGGGCGTTGGAGATCGACCCGGCGGTCTACCACCTCAACGAGGGGCATTCGGCTTTCCTGGTGCTGGAGCGGATGCGGGAGATGATCGAGGCCGGCGCTTCCTTTGAGGAGGCGCGGGATCGGGTACGGGCGACGACACTGTTCACGACGCACACGCCGGTGCCGGCGGGCCACGACGTGTTCCCCTTCCACCTGGTCGAGGAGTACTTTCACACCTATTGGCCTCAACTGGACCTCAGCCGGGAAGAATTCTTGGAATTGGGGTGCGTGAAGAAGGGTTGTGATGGTTTCAACATGACAGTGTTGGCACTGCGCATGGCCGGTCAGTGCAACGGCGTGAGCAAGCTGCACGGCGAAGTTTCCCGCCGCATGTGGCAGGCAGTCTGGCCCGACAGGCCAGTAGAGAAGATCCCTATCGCCCATATCACCAATGGCATTCACGTGCCCTCGTGGATCGGCGAAGCGATGAACAAGCTATATCGCAAGCACCTGGGGCCCGACTGGATCGAGCGGCACGACGATCCCATGCTCTGGGAGCGTGTGCTCGACATCCCTGACGAGGAACTCTGGGCGGCGCATGTGCACCTGAAACGCAAGATGATGACGCTGATCCGCGAGCGGGCGCGGCGGCGGCGCGTCGAGCGAGAGGTGGACGCGGACCAGGTGTTGGCCGCGGGAACGCTGTTGGACCCCGATGCACTCGTGATCGGTTTCGCACGGCGTTTTGCCACCTACAAGCGGGCAACGCTTATCTTTCACGATCAGGATCGGCTGAAGCGCTTGTTGCACGACGAGCATCGACCGGTGCAGTTCGTCTTTGCCGGCAAGGCCCATCCGGCCGACGACGGCGGCAAGCGGCTCATCCAGCACATCTACAACGCGGCGCGTGATCCGTCGATGGGCGGGCGGATCGCCTTCATTGAGGATTACGACATGCAGGTTGCTCGCTACCTGGTGCAGGGGGTGGATGTGTGGCTGAACAACCCCATTCGCCCGCGCGAGGCCAGCGGCACTAGCGGTCAGAAGGCGGCTGTGAATGGCATCCCCAATCTGAGCGTGCTCGACGGCTGGTGGGCGGAAGGCTATAACGGCGCAAACGGTTGGGCTATCGAAACTGGCCAAACGTACGAAGATCAAGGGGTGCAAGACGCCGCTGAGGCCGAGGCGCTCTACGAGTTGCTCGAGAATGAGGTCGTGCCCCTCTACTACAAGGGAGACGCCGACGACATACCTCGTGGCTGGGTGCACGTCATGAAGGAAGCGATCCGTACGGCTGCGCCCGTCTTTTGCACGCGCCGTATGGTCAAGGAGTATGCCGAAAGGTTCTACATCCCGGCTGCAGAGTGCGCCCGCAAATAGCGCTTTGATACGAAAGCCCTGCTCTTGCAGCAGGGCTTTTCTCATTTGGACAGTTCTGCAAACAGACGAAGGTAGTCTGCCAGGTGCCGTGTCGTGAGAAAGTTCTGGCGCACGTGTTCCCGCGCATTTGCTCCCATACGTATCGATACCTCGGGATGTTGCAGGAGGTAGAGCGCCTTCTCTCCGCAGGCTTCCACTGAGTCCACCAGGAAGCCAGTCTGGCCATCGATGACTTGCAGCGGAATGCCTCCCACGTTGCCACCCACCACCGGTTTCCCCTTCCACAGCGCCTCTGTGACCACCAGCCCGAACCCTTCGCGGGTGGATTTCTGGATGACGACGTCGCTGATGGTCTGGAAGGCCCCCACCTCCAACGCGCCCACGCCGTGAAAGTTGTGCAGGACGTGGATGTCAAAATCCTCCCCGGCGTGGCGGATAGTCTTGTCCAGGTAATACCAGCCTTGGGGATCGTCGGAGGCCATCGAGCCGATCAGCGCCAGCTGTGCCTCCGGCACTTGTTCTTTGACGATCCGGTAAGCGTCGATCACTCCCAGCGGATCCTTCCAGGGGTCGAAGCGGCTGACCTGAGTGATGAGCCGGCGATTCACGTCGATACCGAAACCGGCTACGATCTCGCGTGCCTCCTGCTCCGCCATCGGCGCGTTCTTGGGCGAGAGGGGATCGATCGTCGGCGGGATGATGGCCAGGTGTTCTGGATTCACCCCAGGTCCCACGTATTCTTTCATTGTGAAAACGGTCGCCTCGTACTCGGCGATGTAGGGTGCAAAA
Source organism: Anaerolineae bacterium (assembly GCA_034430835.1). GTDB lineage: Bacteria > Chloroflexota > Anaerolineae > B4-G1 > B4-G1 > JAFGED01. The sequence goes on along the minus strand of DAOUDX010000392.1, from coordinate 8,376 downwards.
AAGCCCCAATAATCGGGGTTAGGACGGGAGGAGTCGATGTGGCTGCGCCAGATCCAATGCTTGCCCCCGTTCTGTCCATGGTAGTGAAGCAACCCGGCAGGCTGTGGGTCGTGGACGACGACAAAGTCGTACTCCCCTTCAAACTTGGCCGCATTCAGCTCGTTGTATCGCCGCCAGATGGCTTTCATCTCGTCGGTGAAAGGGGCGTCCATCCCCTGCAGGCCGTTGTGGCAGGCCTTGCTGACGTTGAAGAACTCGTCTGCCCCCTCAATGACCTGCCACTCAGCCTCCAGTCCCACGTCTCGCATCAGCGGCGCCAGCGTGGGGAGCATCTCCGCCACGCCGCCGCCAAAGGCTGTGGCGTTGATGTGTACCACGCGCGCGCCCTGTAACGGCTCGGCCGCTGCGCGAATCTCTGCGATCACCTCGCCTCCGACGATGGGTTGATAGTCCACCAGTTGTTTTGGTTCTAGCTTGACCGTTTGTAACACGATAGTTATCCCTTCACCGAGCCGGCCAGGATGCCGCGTACAAAGAACCGCTGTAAGCCGAAGAAGATGACCAGCGGCATCAAAATGGAGATAAAGGCGGCGGCTGTGAGCAGGTGCCATCCTGCGCCCAGAGAGGTGACCATGTTGCTGATCAGGTAGGTGAGCACCGGTGTCGTGCCTCCCAGAAAGACCAGCGCCACCAGTAGGTCGTTCCACACCCACAGGAACTGGAAGATGGTCAGCGAGGCGAGGGCCGGTGTGGCAAGCGGCAGAGCCAGCTTGAAGAAGGCCGTCCACGGAGAGGCGCCGTCCAGGTAGACCGACTCAAACACGTCGCGGGGCAGGGAGCCGATAAAGTTGCGTAGCAGGTAGATAGCATACGGTAGGCCAAAGCCAGCGTGGAAGAGCCAGACGCCGAGGAATGTGCCGTTTAGCCCTAGTTGTGTGTAGACGCGGTAGATGGGGATCAGCGTCATCTGAAGTGGGACGACCTGGAGTCCAACCAGCACGACAAACAGAAACTGGCGGCCTCTGAAATCCAGCCAGGAAAAAGCGTAGGCGGCAAAGGCGGCGAACAGGACCGGCAGGATGGTGGAGGGAATGGCCACCAGGATGCTGTTGAGAAAGGCTTTCCCCATGCCCTGAGAGCTGAGCAGGCCGGTCCCTGTGCAACTGGGGTCGGGATTCTCCACCAGGCACGCCTCGGCGTATGTCCTTCGCCCTCGGTACCCTACCAATGCGGCCTGGTAGTTGTTGAGTGTGAGGCGTGGTCTATCCGTGTCCTCTGGGTCTCTCGGAGATAGTACCGTCCACCAGCCGGTCTCGTTGATGTCCTGGAAGGGACGGAGGGACGTGACGAGCAGACCAAAGGTGGGTAGGAGCCACACAATGCATAGGCCGACGATCACGATGTGAAGGGGAACGCGTTTAAGGGTGTTTGATACTTTCTTGCTCATCGCATAGCCTCCTGTTGCCGGAACCGGCGGATGTTCATGTACCCCACCGGGATGATGAGAAGGATTAGGATGACGGCGATCGCCGATGACAGACCGGAGTTGTACTTGACGAACTGCTCCTGATACATGCGAGTGGCGATGACCTGTGCGTCTGGCCGTCCGCCGCCCATCACGTAGACGATGTCAAAGATCTTGAGCACGTTCACGACCATGGTCGTGATGACCACCGTAATGGTTGGCATGATCATCGGTACGATGATTCTCCAGAAGACGCGCCACTCACTTGCACCATCTACCCTGGCGGCCTCGAGGAGCTCTGCGGGCACACCCTTGAGTGCTGCGGAGAGGATGGTCATGCAGAAGCCTGTCCACATCCACACGCCCACGATGATGAGACAGATGTTGTTCAGCCACGGCCCTCGCGTGAGCCACGGGATTGGCTTACTGCCCAGTCCCGTGACAATGGCGTTCAGAATGCCCGTCTGATTGCCGAAACTGGCATAGTCGTAGACAAAGCCCCAAATGATGCCTGCTCCGACGAACGAGATAGCCATGGGCAAGAAGATGACAGCCTTGGCCAGAGGTTCGTATTTGACTCGGTCGACCAGGACAGCGATCAGCAATCCTAGGCCGGTCGTACCGGTGACCATCAGAACGATCCACAGGGCGTTGTTTCTAAAGGCTCGCAGCATCACGTCGTCGGTCAACACGCGGCGGTAGTTCTCAAAGATTCCCCAGCAGGGCTGGTCTTCGATACACAGGGTTGCTGCCGACAGTTCACCTTCAGCATCCTCGAGGCTGAGGCCGATCGTATTGACGGTGGGATAGACGACGAAAAAGGTCAGGATCAGCATGGCGGGCAGGACAAAAAGCAGCGGCATCAGACGGCCCTGTTTCATGATCTTGGGAACAACTCTCGTGGTCATAGTCAGGCGCTCCTTTCGATAAATCCGCTATGATGGAGATGGGGGGGGGAGACCTCCATGGAGGTCTCCCCTTACTTCTGGGCGCTAGTATGCTTCTGTTGCCTTGCTTTCGAGGCGTGTCAGGATCGCGTCCAGGTCCCCGCCGCCGATGTATTCGGTGACGGCCGCAAAGTAATCCATGTTGATGCCGCCGGGCATGCGGTCGTCGGCATCGAAGCTGAAGGATGGCGCTTCGTTCATCGCTGCGGCCATCTTGCCGCTCAACGCGCTTGGATAGGCGCTTGCCCCTACCTTGCTGTTGGGCGAGAGTCCCCAGCCCGATTCCGCCAGCGCCTCGCCGGCCTCCTGGCCGAACATGTAGGCCATCAGGCCCTTGGCGGCCGGGCTATCGCTGAACATCACGAAAACGTCTGCGCCACCCTGCATTGGGGCGCCGATGTCGGCGCTCTTGGCTGGCAGGACGAAGAAGTCATAGTCCTCGATTCCCGTCAGGTCGGGGTACTGCTCGGCGATGACGCCTCCCGCAAAGCCTGCCATGCGGCACAGGTACGCGGCAGGCGGATCTAGGTAGAGGGGATAGAGGGATTCGGCAAAGGGGGTGTTGATGGTGCCGTCGGCGCCGCCGAGGGCGTAAGTATCGCTGGCGGCGATGTCATAGTACTCCTGCCATGCAGCTTTGATCGCTGGGTCGGTCCAGGGTATTTCGTGACGTGTCCACTTCTCGATGAACTCGGACCCTTCGGTGCGCAGCAGGATGTCCTGTATCCAGTCGGTGGACACCCATCCGGTGGCGTCTGTGCTCTCGATGCCGGTGGACCAGGGCACGCCACCGTCGGCGACGATCTTGTCGCTGAGAGCCATCATCTCGTCCCAGGTGGTGGGCACCTCATAGCCCGCGGCCGCAAAAGCCTTGGGGTTGTACCACACCAGGCTCTTGGTGTCGGCCTTGAAGAAAGCACCGTAGACTGTGCCATCGACGCTGCCCAGCGACTGCCAGGCGGCAGAATAGTCATTGAGGTTGATGACGTCGGCCAGGGGAACCAGCTTGCTCGCGTACTGTCCCATGATGCCAGGGTTGGGCAGGCCGGCGATGTCTGGCGGGTTCCCGCCTTCGACGCGAGTGGCCAGCACTGCCTGGTCGCGGGTGCCTTCGTACTCCAGTGTGATGTTGCACTCAGTGAGGTAAGGCTCGAGGATAGCTTTGAAGTAGGTCTCCTCGTCGCCGCCCCACACGCCGATCATCGTGACTGTGCTCCCCTCGCCGCCCATACAGTCGTATTTGGTGCTTGGCTTTTCTTCCGTTGGCTTGGGGGGACAGCAGGCGCTGACGAGAAGCGCCACTATGGCCAGTGTGGCTAACACGATACTTAACGTACTTTTCTTGTTCACTTTTTCCTCCTCGTGTGTGAATGTGTCAGCGCTAGCGCGCTTTGATCAAGGTGCTACTGATTGGTATTTCTTGTCGTCTTTTCACCTCCTTTGAAATTATGGGTTGGGTGTCTGAAGGGTTCAACATGTTTGCCGGAACCTGGCATATTTCGTGTCGCTCGCGCTTCCTCAATTCTGTGTTAAAATGCAAAAACAGGCGGGGACAATCTAGCCGGCATCGCGCTGCTAGAGATCTCTCGAGCCTGAGGCAGGGATCGTGGGGGCTGCCAAACCACTGGCGATCCCTGCCTCCATTTGTTTGACACATCATGTCGCGCAATGTGAAAAATCGACCAACGTGATTATCTGTGTATGCTCGATCTACAGTGCTGGCGGCGCTCCGCAAGAATCGCGGACGATCAATTCAGTTTCTAGCAGTGTGTGTGTTTGGGCGATGATGTCTTGCTCGATGAGACAGATGAGGATCTCTGCCGCGCTCCAGCCTAATCCAAACGTGGGTACGCGCACCGTGGTCAGAGCTGGCGTGACGAAACGTGCTGCGGTGATATCGTCGAAACCGACGATGGTTATGTCCTCTGGAACTCGTAGCCCCTGGTCTCGAATGGTCTGCAGGGCTCCCATCGCCACCATGTCGCTAGCAACAAAGATGGCCGTTGGGGGGGGATCACACATCAGAAGTTTCTCCATAGCCGATTGACCGCTTTCCCCGTCGAAATTGCCTTCCTGCACCAGGCTCTTGTCCCGAGGAATACCTGCCTGTTCTAGCGCCTGATAGTACCCAGCCAGACGTTGCTGACTGGCAGTGTAGACCAAGGGCGCGTTGGTGATGATGCCGATACGTTGGTGGCCCAGGGCTACCAAGTGGTCAACTGCCACCAGTGCGCCCTGCACGTTGTCGATATCTACGGAAAGGATGTCTGTCCCCGGCAACTGTCCGTGAAGGACGATGGGGAAGTGTTCCTGATGCAGTTTTAGCAAGTGGGAGTCGTCGGAGCGGGGGCCAGAGAGGATGAATCCATCAATGTGATGGCTGCGGGCCAGCTCCACGTAGCTGCTGTCTGGTTCATTTGGCTCGATGGGGCGGAAGAGGACGTGATAGCCGTATTGGTGAGCCGCGCGGGTGACGCCCTGTAGAAAGCCTGGAAGGAATGCATCCCGGTAGGCTGGGTTGGGTCCTCGGTGCCAGACGAGGCCGATAGTGGATGTCTTGCCGCTGGCCAAGCGACGGGCTATGGCATTTGGGTAGTAATTCAAGCGTTGGGCGGCTTCCAGGATGCGCTGGCGCGTCTCTGGGCTGACGCGCACGTCTGGGACGTTGTTGAGCACGAGCGAGACGGTTGTTCGTGAGACGCCGGCAGCTTCAGCGATCTGAAGCTGGGTCGGGCGGGGTCGAGCCACTGGCTCCTCCTTTTCCGATAGCTACCGCACGGTTGATAACACGTGTCAGTAACACGTGTTATCATTATAGCAAAAAGGACACTCGTTGTCAATAGGTTGGATGACAAACCGGTGTCAGTCTGGTATACTAGCTACGCAGGAAGTAGGTGAACTCCAATGTCCACTTGGTTTGCAGGACGCACCCTCGACCTCGTCGATAGGCTCGTTGATATCTATTATACGCGCAAGTACGGCGCGATGGCTCGTCGTCTGGGCCGTCCCGGCGTCAGTCCGGATCGGCGGCGCGGGTTCATCGTCATCCAGATTGACGGCCTGTCACACGAGCATCTGATCCAGGCGGTCGCCGCCGGGCACATGCCCTACCTGGGCCGGTTGCTGGCCTCGCGTCGGCTGGTCGTTTCCCCCTGGCGTTGTGGTGTTCCCAGTACGACCCCTGCGGTCCAGGCCGGCATTATGTTCGGCAATCGTTTCGACATTCCCGGCTTCCGCTGGTACGAGAAGGAGCGCGGGGAGGGGATGCTGGCGCGGCTCCCCGATCCGATGCGGACGGTGCGCGCGCGCATCAGCCAGGGCCGGACCGGCATCCTGCGCGGGGGGTCCTGCTACGTGAGCGTGTTTGACGGGGACGCGGACCTGGCGCTCTTTACCCTCAGCACGTTGCACCGCCAGCGTTTCTTCGAGAGCGTGCGTGGGTTGGGGGCGTTCTTCTTGTTTCTATTCAGCCCGTACCGTGTGCTGCGGGTGGCGTGGCTGATCGCTTCGAACTATCTCTCCGGGTTGGCCCGCCGGCTGGTAGCATTGGTGCGGCCCAGCGTGCTCAACCCCTTCGATGTCTTTTCCCCTTTCCTGCAGGCACTCAGCGAGACGCTGTTCACCGAGGTGCAGACCTTTGGCGTGATGCTCGATATCTACCGCTGCGCGCCGGCCATCTATGCGAATTATACGACCTACGACGACGTCGTTCACAAGGCAGGATTGAATCACCGAGATGGTTTTCGCGCCCTGCGCTCCATCGACCGGCGTATTCACCAGATCGATCGCATGCGCGCCCGCTATCGGCGGCGGCAATACGATCTCTACGTCATCTCCGACCACGGGAACACGCCTGCGGTGCCCTTTAGTTGGCGCCACGGCGCCAGCCTGGGTCAGTACATTGATGCGCAGATCGGCGACGAGCGTTCGGTGGGAGAGGATCGGGGCGACCGCAAGCACTCGATGGAGCGGGCGCGGTATCTATCGGCGGAGTTGGAAGGGCTGGAGCGCCGCTCGCCGCGCCTGCGCCTGGCGTTGGCCGCGCTGCGGCGTTACGTCGATCGGCGTGTGCCGGACGATCAGGGGTTAGACTATGACCCTGCGCGACAGCGAGACGTCGTCGTATCGGCTTCCGGCCCACTGGCCCACGTCTATTTCAACGTCACTACCCGCCCGCTCGACTTGGTCGAAGTGGCGTTGCTGTATCCCGACTTGCTGGACGCTCTGCTTGCCACGCCCGGCATCGGTGCCCTCGTGGGGCGAGCTGATGGACAGACGCTCGTATTGGGGAGCCAGGGAGGCACGCTGGCCATCGGGGATGACGGGAAGCGGGTCGAGGATCCTCATCCGTTGGCGCAGTTCGGCGACGCGGACTATGCCGCCGACCAGTTACACTACCTGGCCCATTTTCCTCACTCCGGCGACCTGATCGTGTTGGGGGCCATGGAGCCGGACGGTAAAGTGGTGGTTTTCGAGGAGCAGGTGGCGGCACACGGGGGCGTGGGTGGGCCGCAGATGCGTCCCTTCATCGCTTGGCCGCCGGAGTGCCCGCTGGAGCCGGAAGGGCTGGACGATGCGGTGAAGCTGTATCCCTACTTCATGCGGCGCTACGTGGGGCAACCTATGGTGGATAGGGTGGTGGGCGCCGCTGCGGGTCTCCCCAAGATAGAGGAGGAATTGGCACACGATGTTACGCTGGGAGCGGTGAGGTAGCCGAAGAGGTATCGCTACTGCACGATGTTCCCGTTCACCAGATCCTGCAAACGGTGGTACTCGGCCGAGGCGGCGTAGCGGCGTAGTTGCTGGATGCGCTTGATCATCATCGGGTGGGTGCCCAGCGCCTCCTCCAGATGGCTGAGGGCGTGGTCGTCCTCGGCGTCGATGACGCGCAGCGCGCGCTCCAGGACTTCGGCGAGCTCAGCCGAGCCGTCGGCGTGGGTACGCACCATTGGCCCCGCTTCTAGCCTGATCAGCGCCGAGAGCGCCTTGTGCGGCCCCCCGCAGGCCAGCATCCCCGCCCGGTCCGCCGAGTACTCACAGGCCCGGTTCCACCACAGGAATGCCGCCGTCAGCAAAGCCGATGCCCCGAGAGGACTGGGAATGCCTGCCATCCCGCCCACTAGCGAGTTGAGCCAGGTGTGGCCCAGGCGAACGTGCCCCAGCTCGTGGCCCAGGACGAAGCGCAACTCGTCGGCGTCCATCACCTCCAGCAACGCCGAGTTGAGCACCACCACCTTGGGGGGCAGAATGCCAAAGGTGTAGGCGTTCAGGCTGCGGCTCGGCGCGACAAAGACTTGGACGTCCGTTGCCTGTAGCCGGGCGATGCTGTCATCGACGACGGCTGCCAGGCCGGGGGCACTCTGCGGCGTGACGCGGTGGGCGTGCCTCAGCAGCTCGTTGTGCTGCGAGCGGTTCATCCCGTAGGCGATGGCCACGAACACGGCGACGAACAACGCGCTGAGGCAGACGGTGGCTGTGGCCGTCAGGGCGATGACGGCGAGCACCAGCAACAGTGTGACCGCCAGGATGAGGCGCTCGTTGGGGTAGCGATAGGCGGTCGTGTTGTGGATGCGTCGTGTGGCGATGGCCGGTTTCCTATGGCTGGAATTTCTCAAACTCTTGCGGGTCGTGGGAGCACGTCAATTGTACCTGATCCCCGTGCGTGCGCAAGAGTGCCCGCAGGCGGGGCGAGTGGATGCCGATGGGGCGCATGGCCCTGTTCAGGTTGATGAAATGCCTGAGCGTGCGCTGGTAGGGTGGGGGATGCGGGTCTTGCGGATCGACCTCGCCGTGATAGGTGTAGGCGTCCCCGCAGTGAAGGATCCACCTGTGCGGTGACTGTTCAATAAATGGGGAAATAGGTTGTTGGTGGGGCGTCAGCCCTAAATAGCGCCATACATAGCATCGAAGTGGGGCGAGTTGCACCAAAAGTATGTCTTTTTGCAGCCCCAGTGGGGAATACAG
>DAOUDX010000391.1:0-8274 GCA_034430835.1 Anaerolineae bacterium | reverse complement strand
AAACAGGTAGAGCAAGAAGGCCGCGATCAGGAAGGTAACGGTGCGTGAGGTGGGAATCGAGAGATGGTGTCTGAGATGGTCGGCTAGTGGCCGAAGAAACGAGCGAATCATCACCGATCCACCAGCGCTCAGTCCACCGGCACGGGGACTTGGCCCATCACCTGAGCCACGATCTCGCGCGCCGTCTCGGAACGGCGGTCGCGGGCCAGCATGCGATGGGCCATCACGGCGGGGGCGGCCCACTTGATGTCGTCGGCGGTGACAAAGGTGCGCCCGCGGATCAGGGCCAGGGCCTGCGCACAGCGCTGCAACGCCACGCCGCCGCGCGGGCTGACGCCCAGCACCACGTCGGGGTGCGTGCGCGTCGCCGCCACAAGCCGCACCATGTACTCCTTGAGCGGACGGACCACGTCAATAGCCAGAGCGGCCTCCTGCAATTCGAAGATATCGACCAGATCCAGCGCCGGCTCGATGGCCTCCAATGGATCGGTGTGCTCCTCCCGCTCCAGGATCGTGACCTCGTCTTCGAACTCGGGGTAGCCCAGGTCCAGCATGACGAGGAACCGATCCAACTGAGCCTCGGGCAGGGGGAAGGTGCCCATCACCTCGATGGGGTTCTGGGTGGCAATGACGAAAAAGGGCGGCTCCAATGTGTGCGTGAAACCGTCGCACGTCACCTGGCTCTCCTCCATGCACTCCAGCAGGCTACTCTGGGTGCGCGGCGAGGCGCGGTTGATCTCATCTACCAGCACGACGTTGGCGAAAACCGGACCCGGCACAAACTCGAAGCATTGCTCGCGTTGATTGTAAATCGCGCTGCCGGTGATGTCGCTGGGCAAGAGATCTGGAGTGCATTGAATGCGTTTGAAAGTCGCGTGCACTGAGCGGGCCAGCGCCTTGGCCGCTAGTGTCTTGCCGATGCCGGGCACGTCCTCCAGCAACACGTGGCCCCGCGCCAGTAGCGCCGCCAGAATCAACTCCAGTTTGCAGGTATCGATCACCACCGCCTGGCGGATGGTATCCATCAACTGGCGAATGGTGGCAAGATACAGCGCGTGAGGAACGCCTTCGGAGATAGGCATTAGGAGTCTTGTCCTTTCTGCTACGTCGATTTGCATTATACTTGATCCTTTCCCCCAGAACAACCTGCTCTCTCAAGGACGCCAGCACGGAACCGTGCTTGGCGAACATGGCCCCACTTTATCACATGAATCCGGAGATTCTGTTGCATTTGCGCGGAGATTCTATGGGGATCGCACCAGATCGACGCCGGGGATCACTGCTCACCCATCTGCTGGCTGATCTGCAGCGCCTCGGCCTGCGCCAGCAAACGGGCTACGCCAGTCTTGCGGGGGTTTATCAAGAGCACCATCGCAAGGAGATCGGAAGCCTTCTTGTGATCACCTTGCTCAAGTGCCTCTTGGGCTGCCGCGACCTGCTGATCGAGCAGAGCAACCTGCCACTCAACCAGATTGTCAGCCACCTCGTACAGCCACTTATCGACCGTCCACTCGCTCAGCGCAGGGCTCAACAGCGGATATCGATCGCCTCTGATGACGAGGAAGGCCGACGGGGCTTTCTCAGGGAAGCCTGGCTCACAGGCTATGTAGAAGACCATGTCCTGATTGTCATCTTGCGGCATGAGGCGGAATACCACATTCCCACTCCGCGCCACCGCCGATTCAACACGGTACTTCTGGGTCAGCCACTTGTGCTCGGCCTCCAGGCGCTTGACGACGTCGGGAGACTTGTACCACTGTTCGGAAGCCGCCGGCTGCTCAGCCGGCTGCGGCTGGCTGGGCTGAGTGGAAGCTGAGGGAGTCTCTGTCGTCAATCTCAGCACCGTCGGCACCGGCAATTGACCGCGAACGGAGTGATCGCGGTTAAAGTGCAACGCATAGGTACTCAACTTGCCGGCGTAGAGACAGATCACCAGGCAGACCACGTCCTGGAAACGATAATCTGGATCTTCCAGCACGCCCCGTGCCTGCACCCACTCCGTGTCGGTCAACTCCCCGGTCGGCGTGCGGTGAATGTACCACACACCGCAGTAATGGGCCTGGGAAGCCAGCTTCTGAGCAACCCCCAACTGCTGGGACGTTCGAGACTGATCGAGACAGAAATCCTTCCCGCCAAAGCCCACCTCTGTACGAGGCCGGGCCGAGCCGAGCACCAAGCGGCGGCGCTCGTCCAACGGGTAGCCGAAAAGGAGACCACCCACAATATCCCCGCTGGCGCCAGCGCGTTCCGCTTCGGCCTCCAGGGCCGCCTTGGTCTCAGGCGTGATCAGGACGATAGGGAGCACCATTTCCATAAACCTGCGTTCCTCAAGGGAGTTGATGGCTATTATACATGCTCGGCGGAAAAGGGCAATCCGCTCCGAGAGTTGCGTTTTTGGGCGCTGTGTGATACACTCCGATTCCGAGAACACCGGGCGAAAGAGAAGGAGATGCTAATGGCAGAGACAATGCAGCCGCAGGAGGGATCGAAGCGCAACCGGCTGGCCATCGCGAGCTTGGTGCTTGGGGCGCTGTCCGTAGCCTTTGCGCAGTTCTGTCACGTCCCAGGAACCTTCAGCGTGGCGGGGTGTTTGGGCCCAATCCTTGCACTGGGAAGCCTCACGACCGGCATACTGGGAATCCGCGAAGCAAAGAGGCTCGACGGCCAAGGCCAAAAATCCGCCGTCGGGGGCCTAGTCACAGCCGGGCTTGGGCTGCTGATCTTTACCACGATATTCATCCCCGTCATGCTGACGCCGGGAGGGCTCATGACCTACGTAGGCGCCACACCCACGCCAACGATCACCCCCACGCCGACGATGACGCCGACGCCAACACCCATACCGACCGAAACGCCACAGCCGACCCCCACACCCGCGCCCGTAACTCACGAAGGCGACAAGTTCACGGTGACATTCACCGACGACTGGGAAGTATACGATACCAACAGCACCCCCCAGTCCGAGTATCTGATTATACAGAAACCTCGCGACAGCATCTTGCTCCATATTTACCGGCAAACCCTTTCAGAGTCTCCCAACCTGGAGACAGAAACTGAGGCATTTCTATCCGCCAACTTTGAATCGGTGAGCAGGGTCTCAGACGGAGAGATAGAGATCAGCAACCAGAAAGGGCTCACAAGGAGATTCGTCTACCAGTCCTCCAGAGGACAGAGCTATGTGTTCTTGGCCGCCGTCGCGAATGGCAACGACCTGTATTTCTTTCTAGTGTTTGCTCCTACCGAGAGCATACTTGCACAGCACGAGGACGAGATATACCAGATCATCCTCAGCACCGAATTCACCACTAGGGGAACATCGGCCAAAGTCACCCCGATCCCCGATCCAGAGCCTGGATCGACATCCACGCCACCTCCATCCACCGTGGCCTCGCCGCCCCCTGAGGGATATGCCACCCTTGGAGACGATAGATTCACGCTGACGTATCCGAGTGGCTGGCAAGAACTAGACACCAGCGAGCAACAGGTCTGCAAAGCACCTAACGTCACCTGCTTTGCCGTCAAGCATTCCACCGAAGACCTCACAGTGCAACTCACCCGCTATACCATTGATGGAGAACTCTCGGCGGAAGAGGCTGATCGGGCCATCTGGAATGAGATAACCGTACCAAGCTATGCCAGCGTGAGTGTGGATGAACGCGATACTCTCATGGAGATCGGTGGGCATCCTGCAGTGAAACGAGTCTTCCATGGTACACTTCCATCCGGCGAGCAAGAGCATGTACTGTCAATCATTGTTGTGAACGGATACGATACCTACCAATTCGAAGGTCTCACTTCCAGTGGCGAAGCCTTGGAGCAGTATCAGGAAGAAATGGAAGAGATCGTCTCCAGCCTCCGGTTCACAGATTAGCCGACTCACCACCACGCTGCTATGAAAACTTTCAGCGGCTTCCCAGATGGCAAAGTGCGCACCGTCGGCATCCCCGAGCCGGCCTTTACCGACCTGATCCCCGCCATCGACGATCTGGCCGAGTTGAAGCTCACGCTGCACGCGATTTGGCGGCTGGGGCAGCAGCAGGGCAAGGTGCGCTATCTCCGCCACGCCGATTTGACTTCGGACCAAGTGCTTCTCGCCAGTCTGGGAGATACGCCGGCAGAGGCGCTGGATGCGGCGCTGGCGCGCGCCGTCGAGCGGGGAACGCTATTGCGGGCCGAGACCCTCAGCGGCGAGAGCGCCGAGGCGATCTACTTTGCCAACACACCCAAGGGGCGCGCCGCCGTCGAGGCCATCGCGCGCGGCGAGTGGCCCGACGAGATCGAATCCGCCGGACGGCCCAACGTCTTTGCCATGTACGAGCAGAACATCGGCATGCTCACACCCCTCATCGCCGACGAACTGCGCGAGGCGGAGCAGACCTATCCGGCAGAGTGGATCGAGGAAGCATTCCGCGAGGCAGTATCGCTGAACAAACGCAGTTGGAAGTACATCCGCGCCATCCTGGAACGCTGGCGCATTGAGGGAAGGGGAGATGAAGCGGGCCGGCGGCCGAGTGAGGCCGACCGGCGGCGCTACGTCGAAGGGAAATATGGCGACTACATCGAGCACTGACCAACGAGAGACACGAGGCAGGAAGCAGGAGGTGGCAGAAGCCTGCCCCTTCTGCGGTGGATTGGGGTACGTGCGGGCGGACGTGCCGGTCGAACACCCCGATTTCGGCAAGCTCGTGCCCTGCACCTGCCGTCTGGCCGAGTTGGCCGAGCGACGTGCGAACACGCTGCGCGCACTGAGCGACCTCGATACGCTGGATCGGATGACGTTCGAGACCTTCACGCCTGAAGCACCCGGCCTTTCACCGGACAAGCAGGGGAACCTGTGCTGGGCCTACGATGAGGCCAGGAGCTTTGCCCTGAATCCTGCGGGGTGGTTGGTGCTCAAAGGCGGTTACGGGTGCGGCAAAACGCACCTGGCCGCCGCCATTGCCAACGCCTGTGTCGAGCGCGGCCAGCCCGTGCTCTTCACCACCGTTCCAGATTTGCTGGACCACCTCCGCGCCGCCTTTGCTCCCACCAGCGCCGCCCGGTACGACACCCGCTTCGAAGAAGTACGCACGGCCCCCATTCTCATTCTCGACGACCTGGGCACCGAGAGCAGCACCCCCTGGGCGCAGGAGAAGCTGTTCCAGATATTCAACTACCGCTACAACGCCCATCTGCCGACCGTCATCACCACCAACCATGAGCTGGAGGAGATCGCCCTGCGCCTCCGCTCTCGCCTGAACGATCAAGGCTTGTGCCACATTATCACCATCCTGGCCCCTGATTACCGCGGCAGTGGGGTCGATCGCGATCAATCAGACCTGAGCAGCCTCAGCCTGCACGCTCACCAGACGTTTGAGGCCTTCGATCCGCGCAAGGGGGAATTGCCCAAGGGAGAAGAGGAGAACCTCAAACAGGCGATCAGCTACGCCCGCGCATTTGCCAAGAAGCCCGAAGGCTGGCTGATCTTTACCGGCACGTACGGCTGCGGCAAGACCCACCTGGCCGCCGCCATCGCCAACCACAACGCAGTCCAGGGATGCCCGGCCCTCTTCGTCGTCGTCCCCGACCTGCTGGATCACCTGCGGGCCACCTTCAACCCTCAGAGCACGATCACATTCGACCAGCGGTTCGAGGAGGTGCGCCACGCCCCATTCCTCGTTCTCGACGACCTGGGCACCGAATCGGCCACGCCGTGGGCACGGGAGAAGCTGTACCAGATCTTTGACTACCGCTATAACGCCCGACTGCCCACCGTCATCACCACTGCAACGCCCATTGAAGAACTGGACCCCCGTCTGGCGACGCGCATGCTCGACGTGAGTCTGTGCACCCTCTTCGCCATTCTGGCACCCCCCTTCCGGGGCGGCCCGCTGCGTCGAAAGACGGCACGGAAGCGCCGGTAAGTGACTCGAACTCAACCGGCCCTGGCGTACAGAATCGCATTGCCCTGCTTCCCCACCGGCACGACCGCACCCATCTTGCGCAGGCAGTAGGCCATCTTGCGCGCCAGCCAGCGCGGCTGGCTGATAGCCGCCGCGAGATCGGACGTCATCCACGGCTCGGCTAGATCGGGCGGGACGAAGGCAAGCAAGTCCGCCGGTGTCTCGAACAGCCGTCGATCCACCACATCCAGCAGCCGCCGCTCGTGGATGACCCAGCCGTGCCGCCGCCAGGCACGCTGGCCGTCGTAGCGGCGCACCTCTTCCTCTTGAACGAGCAACACTTCCAGGGAGAGATTGGCATCTGCCACCAACTGGGGAAAGCTGACCAACTCGGCAAAGACGTGCTCAAACGCGCCGCGCTTGGGCGACTTGCGGCGGCCCAGGACGTCGCCGCTTCCATCCTTCGCCAATCGCACGATCCACTTTTCCCGCGCAACGGGGTAGACCAAGCACATAGGATGGTTCTTCACCAGCGTCTTCACCTTGCGCTTGATGGATGAAAAGTTGCCCGTCTGAATCTCGATCAGCAGGTCATCCCGCACAATATCGACGACGAAGCCGTCAACGGACACCTCAAACTGATCGCCTGGTTGCACGTACCATTCCTTCAGCGCGGCGTGCAGCGGCTTCTCGTTCAGCGTGCCGATTTCCTGTGAGGTTGCTTGCGGTGGCATTGACATGTCAATCTCTTACAATCAAACACCGCAGCCGGTTATGAGCTCGGCTGCCCGCCGAACACCATCCTCCGCCCGTATCCGGCAACCCAACTCTGCCGCTCGACGCTGCATATCCACGTCGCTGACCGCCGTGGTAATCGCTTCAGCCAACCGCGCCGCCGACAGCCGCCTACGCGGGATCGGACGTGGCCCGACACCCAGCGCATACACTCGCCGCGCCCAAAAGGGCTGATCGGCGAAGAAGGGCACGTTGATAGAAGGAATCCCAGCCCGCAGACACCCAGCCGTCGTGCCTGCCCCGCCGTGATGTACCACCGCTGCCGCCTGGGGGAACAGCCAACTGTGGGGGATGATATCAGCCTCGAACACGTCGTCCGGCAGATCGGTAGTCCGCAACCCTCCCCACCCCCTCAGTAGAATGCCCCGCTGGCGTGAACGCTTCAGTGCCTCCACGATCATGCAGGTCATCTCTTCCGGCTCATTGCTGCCCATACTGCCAAAACCGACGCAAACGGGCGGCGAGCCAGCCTGAAGGAAATCGACCAGCTCAGCGGAGGGCTGCCAATCCGATCTGCCATCCAGAAACCAGTAGCCGGTGACGTGCTGCTGATCATCCCAATCGACAGGCTTGGGGAGCACGGCAGGGCTGTAGCAATACAAAGTGGCGAAGGGCCGTTTTGACAACACGACCGGCAACGGCTCGCCGAAGACTACTTGCCAGGGCCGTGCTAGCAATGGCGCCTTGAACCGCTGTAGGAGTTGTTGCGCCACATAGTGTGTGAGCAGATTGTAGCTACCCCCACCAACAGGAAGCCAAGAAGAGACATCGGGGAACCAGAGCTGCGGGAAAGCGCGAGTCGGCGCCTTGGGTCCGTGAGAGCTCAGATACAGTGGCACATCCAGTATGTGCGCCATGTAGTCGCCATAGTAGTACAACAAGGACGCAGCGACCACTCGATCCGCTCCCTGGCAGGCCTGCCACACATCGCGCACGATTTGCGCGAGCAGCGGCTCGACGAGGCGCACAACCCGCCTGACACCGCGCATCAAGTGCAGCGGCCTACCCGCGGTGTTTAGCACCTCGCGCCCTTCGTCCGTCTCCAGTAGCTCGCGGATGTCACCGGCTATCGGCGCGAAATCGAGTCCGTGCTGGCAGACGAACGGCTCAAAGTCGGCAAAGGTGGCCAGCGTCACTGTGTGACCGACGTTCCGGAGCCCGACGCCCAAAGCAACGTAGGGCTGTACGTCGCCCCTTGAACCCATGGTGAGAATCGCTATGTGCATATCGCTCTAAGGGACTATTCCTTCCACAAGTACGGCTCAGGCCGCCACTCACCCCGGACAACGCGGCTTCTCGTTCAGCGTACCGATGTCAGACCACCGTTTCCTGCGCCTCGGCGAGCATCTGTCTCTGCCTCCTCAGTCAGGTCATCGCCTTCAAGTGCCCAGGGGTTCTTCAAACTTCACAATCTCCCACAGGCTCACTGCCGGGTAATTGCGGCGCAAGAACCTAAACTTGGGAATTATTGACCTTCGTATTTTTATAGGAGAGAATGTTCTGGTATAATAGCGCCATTATGAGACCCAAAGGTAGTGCAGAAACATTGGAAGTTCGTCGTCTTAAGGGTGGTCGCCTGCTCCTGGAGGGCAAGAGT
>DAOUDX010000390.1:0-2274 GCA_034430835.1 Anaerolineae bacterium | reverse complement strand
GACTTGTTCCATTTCCTTCCGGGCGGGGTTTTCTGCCTGACCCAGAATCTGATAGACCTGCGGCCCAGCGATCAAGTGCGTTCTTGCTGTGGTTACCGGTCCCGTGACACCCGGTTGAACCATCTTTGCGCCCCCGGACCAGCCGGCGTACATGTGGGGAATGATACTCCCGACGGCGATGGTGACGTCGCTTGCAAGGTAGCGCCGGCTGATGGAGATGGGGATCCCCGTCGGCGTAGTGCCCAGATCGACGAAGTCGTCGGGGCCCTGTGGAAGATTCTCAATGCGGATACGGGAGAGAACTGTTTTACCGTAGTGGGCCTCACACTCCGCCTCGGTCATCGGACGGTGCGTGCCCAGGGCGATCATCCCCGTGATATCGCCGTCGGGAACGCCCACTGCATTGAGCTCATCGAGCAAGACCGGCAGGATCTGCGCCTGCGGAGTTGCGCGCGTGTTGTCGTCAACGAGCAGCAGGATCTTCCTGCCGTGCCGTCTGATGAGTTCGGGTAGCGTGGGGGAATCGATGGGGGCGCGCAGCGCTTGCTGAATTGCCTGCCTAAAGTTGGCCACCGGAGGCACTGGTTTGGGGCCGACGATCCAGGCCAGATTGGCAGCGGGGATATGCACTGTTCTGCTGGTTGGCCCGTAGGGCAGAATGATGGCTCGGTTCACAGACACGAATTGTCCTCCAATCGCGATCAGATTTGGATCGTCTCCGATTATATAGCAGCACGCTGCTTATGAAAAGCACGGAGCGGGACACTAGCTCACGACATATCGGAAAGACTGCAGTCTCCTCCCGGGCGCCGTACTCGCGCGAAGCATCTCATTGCAACGCGGGTCCGGGTTGTTGGGAGGAGGCAGCAGGGGGGCTCGAAAAGGAGAGATGGCTATACTCAATAACCTTGTCGGCCCGGCGGCAGGTCTGCGGGTCACCACAGCTGCTTGCTACCGTGATAGAGCGAACTGCCGTATCACCTGCCCTGCGAGGTCTAGCGCTTGTATATGCTGATGTCGACATACTTCCAGGGTCGGTTTCCACACGGTCTGCATGAAACCGAGCAGTCTTTCCGGGGCCACGTGGTGCGCGCAGTAGTCGACGGTTCCCTCAAAGCTCACGGGAAATGACCAGTTGCTGGCTGTCGGGATTTGGTCGTAACCGTGTGACTCCAGATCGTTGTAGGCACGAGCGTATCGCACGTCGGCGGAGAAGTCCTTGCCATAGTACCAGTTGCTCTGGAGCACGGTGCGCGGCATGTGTGTACAAAACTCATCGGGATGATCCCAGATGTAGTCTGACCAGACCCACGGACGTACACCCGCTTCCTCAACCGCGGTGATGAAAAAGCCAAGATCGTGCCACCAGAGCTCGTGCTGCCGCATGACGGCGTAGGAGTAGTACCGCTGGTGCTGCGCGGTTTCCTCGTCCATGCCCAGGTGGAAGAATCGAGGCGTGTCGAACAGCTCGCAGACTTCCGCGATCAAGTCGCGGCATACCTCATAGTACGTACTTGTCGACACCTGGCGGGCGTACGGGCCCAGCCAGAGGTCGTGAGCAGTGGAGAAATTGAGCTTGGGGATTGGGTCGAGGCCCAGGTCGCGGACTCGCGCCAGCTCCCGCCGCAGACGATTCACCGTCCAGGCGTTCTCTACGGCGATCTCCAGGTGGCTCTCATAGCGAATCGCATCGCCCAGATCCAGGACAACGGTGGTCATCCCAATGTCGACCATCTGGAGCAGTATATCGTTCCACAGGGAGGCATCGAACCGCAGAAAAGGTCTGTAAACACAGTGTTCGTGCGGCCAATCCGCGTCTTCGCGATCTGACCAGAAGTTGAAGCCTATGTGAATCAGGTAAGCCCAGATCATTCGGCTGCTCCGGCCATTCCCCATAAGAGGATCTCCTTACCCGAGTGCATGTGCGGTCAAGAGCCTGGAGACGACGTCCTGAAGCTGCGTCAGTTCTCGCCTGACCACGGGTACCGTATCTCCACGAGCTCGCCGCCGCGCTGGGCCGATTCGGCGGCGTAGATCCCCGGCAGGGTCATAGCCAGGGCCTCTCTCAAGCCGATAGGGGAGGGGCCGCCGGCGCGGACTGCTTTGAAGAATCGGTCGAAAAGGGCATAGTCCGCGCCGGAGTGGCCGCCCATGTCTTTTGACCCGATGTACATGTACTCGCCCTGTGAGAATTCGCTGCTGGCGTACTCCGGCCTCATCTCCTGAACGGGCAATTCGATGAGCTGTTTGTCTGCGTAGAGCTCGGTCGAGTAG
>DAOUDX010000389.1:0-7243 GCA_034430835.1 Anaerolineae bacterium | reverse complement strand
TGCATCCAGAGCGACTTGGAACTTGAACTGCGCGCTGTGGCGTTTTCCTTTAGACATAATTGACCTCCCATATGCTCCATAATACTGTAGATCTTCATTTTGCATATGGTCCAGTTTTTGGGGTCAATTACAGACCGCAGCCGCTGCCACCGCCGGGCCAGAAGAGAGGACTGCCGACCAGCTCCTGGAAGAGGCCCGGATGGCCGCTGAAGAGAACAACATCGGCAAAGCGCTCGAGCTGTACCAGAAGGCCGTCGAGACTGACCCGCACCTCACCCCCGCCTACATCGAGGCCAGTGCGCTGCTGCTAAAGCAGAACAACGTAGACAGTGCCATAGACGCCCTGATGCGCGGCGTAGACGCCAACCCGGACGACCCGGAACTGCACGCCGCTGCTGCTGGAACCGCCCTGCTGGTGGACAGGCTCGACGTGGCCCAGAAGGAGATCGAGTGGATGCTACGGGAGATGGGTGATCAGCCGCTCACCCACGCCTTCGATGGCATACTCATCCTCTTGCAGGGCCATCCGTGCCTGGAAGCGCGCCCGGCACTGGATAAAGCGGAGCGGGGCAATCCTGACCTGCCCTGGGCGCGCTATGGCAAAGCGTTCTGCTCCATGCAGGAGGGCGACCTGGAAGCAGCGCGGGGGGAGCTGGACCTTGTGCTTGGAAACGAAAAAACCCCGGCACTGCTGAGGGCACGCGCCGAAAAAACGTCAGAGGAACTGGACAAGATGCTCCAGGAGAGCCCGCCCTCGGAGGGCAACATCGACGAGGCCATCACGCAGGAATTCGAGGCGCTGATGGCCCTGGCGCCGGAGATATCCAACGAAGAACTGCGCGGCCAGTTCAAGGAAAGAATAGGCCAGGCCCACCGGGACTGGGTAAATGGGAACAAGGAAGCCTCTATCCAGATGGTCAGTGAAACCATCATCTGGGTCCAGGAAAACCAAGAGGGCATAGGCAAGGCGCTGGCCAAGATTCTGGTGCTCAAGCTGACGCGCATCGTGCGCCTGTCGGACGAGACGTAGACCTTCCGACTGACAGCCCATCACGATTCACAAGGAGAAAAATGAGAAAACCCTTCATCGCTGGAAACTGGAAGATGTACAAGACCATCGACGAAGCCATCGAGCTGGTGCAGGCGCTGCGCGCTGAGCTTGACGGCATCAAGGGCTGCGAGGTGGCCGTCTGCCCTCCCTTCACTGCCCTGGCCGCCGTGCGCGAGGCCCTGGCCGGATCGACCATCGGGCTGGGCGCACAGAACGTGCACTGGGAGGAAGAGGGAGCATTCACGGGCGCTATCAGTCCGCTGATGCTGAAAGGGCTGTGTGACTATGCCATCATCGGTCACTCGGAGCGGCGCAACGTCTTTGGCGAAAGCGACGAGTGGGTCAACAAGAAGCTGCACGCAGCACTGGCCCACAACCTGAAACCGATCCTCTGCGTGGGAGAGAATCTAGAGCAGAATCGGGCAGGGGAAACAGAAATGTTCGTCGGCGGCCAGGTACGCGCCGCCTTCGCTGAGATAACCGCCGAGCAGGCACGCATCGTCACCGTGGCCTACGAGCCCATTTGGGCGATCGGCACGGGGGTGCCGGCCACCGGTGAGGGGGCCAACGTCATCATCGGCAGCGCAGTGCGCGGGACGCTGGCCAAGCTCTACGGGGACGACGTGGCTCAGTCCATCCGCATCCAGTACGGCGGCAGCGTCAAACCGGGCAACATCGTCGAGTTCATGTCCCAGCCCGAGATCGACGGGGCGCTGGTGGGCGGCGCGAGCCTGAAGACCGCCGATTTCGTCGCCATCGTCAAGGACGGGCTGGCAGCAAAGTAACAACAGATGCAACTGAACTGGACGCCTTTCCTGTGGTTGACGGCGGCGCTGGGGGCCTTGCTCCTGCTCGAACGCTGGATTCACCGCCATCTGCAAGGCGTCATGCTGCTGCTCACGGGCAACCCCGAGATGGCGCTGGTGCTATACGCACTGCCGCTGTTGCCCGGCATCATCCTGCACGAGCTGAGCCACGCCCTGGCCGCTATTCTCCTGGGGGTGCGCGTAGGCAACATCTCCATCCACCCCAAACTCACGGGACAGCGCGTCCAGTTGGGATTCGTTCCTGTCGAAAAGACGGATGTGGTGCGAGCCAGCCTGATCGGACTGGCCCCATTGCTCATCGGATGCGCCATCATCCTGCTGATCGGCTACGCAGCTTTCGGCATCGACACGATGGGAGACGCGATAGCACGTGGGGACTGGGCCAGCACGTTCGGGAGCCTGGCAAACATGCTGAAAGCAACCGATGCCTGGATCTGGGCCTACGTCGTCTTTGCCGTGAGCAACACGATGCTGCCCAGCCGGGCCGACCGGCAATCCTGGACACCGGTGATCTTGTTCCTGGTGCTGGTCCTGGTGCTGATCTGTGCAGCCGGAGTCGGCCCCGCCATCCTCGCCGGTCTGGCCATCCCCCTTGCCGTCGCACTCCATTGGCTGGCGACGATGTGCACCATGACGGTGGCGATCGATCTGCCGTTCGTGCTGCTGATCGCACTGGCGGAGAGACTGCTGGAGCGAGTGAAAGGATGCAGAGTGGAGTACCAAGAATAGACTGGGGGCTGGTCTTTGGCACCACGCTCTTCTTCGTCGCGCTGGCGCGGACGCAGCTCTATCTGCATCAAGAGGCGGCGCTCACGCCCGTCGTGCTCGTCGGCCAGAACCGGGTCGCGCTGTGGCTCTACGCCGCTTTGATGTTCCCTGGAACGCTGCTACACGAGATAAGCCACGCCCTGGCAGCCACGGCAGTAGGCGTCAACGTGCAGGGGTTCAACATCGCTCCGACGGAGGACGCTCTGGGAAGCGTTCGAATCGAAAAGCCGGATATCCTGCGCCGCACCATCATCGGCCTGGCACCCCTGGCCGCAGGCACGTGCGTCGTCCTCGGGGTCAGCGCCCTGGCGTTTGACCTCACGCGCGTGTACGATGTACTCATGGCCGGTCAGTGGAGCAACGCGATGGACACACTGGCGGTGAACCTTTCCAACGCCTGGGGGTGGATAGCGGTTTACATCGTCTTTGTCGTGAGCGCCAACATGTTCCCCTCCCTCTCCGACATCCCCAAGTGGCTCCAGATCGCGTTCCTCACCCTGCCCGTGCTCGTCGCTGGCGCGATAGACCTCAACGCCGCCAGACTGCCCTGGCTGGTCGATCTGACGAACACGGCATTTAGCTGGCTACTGCTCATCTTTGGCCTCACCCTCGCCATCGACCTGCCGATCCTGCTATTGCTGACGGCGGGCACAGAGGCAGCAGCCGGGCAGATCCACAGATAGGGACACAGCTCACTCGCGCCGGCGGGAAAGCCACGCCAGCGCGACGACGACCCCCACGCCGATCACCACCAGCGCCAGCAGCTTGTACAGGCGGGAAGGGGTAGCCAGGGTCAACACGCCGAACAACGCACAGAAGCCCCAATAGCCCAGCACGATCACCCGCTCCGATATCCCCATGTCCAGCAAGCGAAAGTGGAGATGGCCGCGATCGCCCTGCGCCGGGGAACGGCGGTGGCGCAGCCGGTCAAAGATCTGCCAGGCCACATCGACGATGGGCAACCCAATCACCAGCAAGACGGTGGCGACTCGCGCGCCGGCGATGAGGCCAAGACAACTCAACGCATAGCCCAGGAAGAACGCACCGCCGCCCAGAAAGACTCGCGAGGGGGCAAAGTTGTAGGGCAGAAAGCCCAGCAACGCCCCCAGCAATGCCAATGGCAAGAGCGCGACGCTAGGCTGGCCAACACTATGCATGTGGATCGCCAGAACGCCACACAGGATCGCCCCCACCCCGGCGGCCAACCCCCCCAGCCCGTCGAGCCAGTTGACAGTGTTCGTCATCCCCATCACCCAGAACACGGTGAGCGGCGCGAATAGCACAAAGGGCAGCACGACCTCGGCATCGGTCAATGGATTGTTGAAGCGCTCGAGGACGATGTGGGTGGCGATTGCGATGATGGCCGCAGCAAACTGGGCAGCGAACTGCGGCAGAGGGGAAAGTTCCCACCGGTCGTCGATCAACCCGACGACGAACAGTAACGCACTGCCGGCCAGCAGGCCGAACAACCGCACCGGCTCTTTGGCGTCGGCCGTCGGGATACGCAACGCCTGACCCACGCCCACCGCCGCGACGAAGGCGAGGAACAGAGGGATCCCGCCCAGGCGGGGAACTCTGCCCCTGTGCGTCCGGCGTCCCCCAGGACGATCTACGACGCCAAGGCGACGCCCCAGGCGGCCGGCGATGGGGGTGAGCAGAGCCGCGAGGACGGCAGAGGTACCGAAAACTAGAAGGTATTGTGGCAAGAGCGTCAACGGATTCACCAACGGAAGTCAACATCGTCGTGCGTGCGGCGCACGGCATACGCAGATGGGCATGTTGGCAAAGAATAGTGAGGGTAGGGTTTTGCTATAGGGGTCAATCGCCGGGCGCGCATTGGTAGATACGGTTATTGACAGCGTCGGCCACCCACAGATTCACCCCATCCCAATACAGACCGAACGACTTCTGCTCGTGGAACGAGCTGATTCCACACGCAGACGACAGGGAGAACGAACCCACCTCAAGAAAGTCGCCGTCGAAACGGGTGACTTTGCCGAATTCGTCCAACATCCAGAGTTCTCCGTCAACCCACGTAATGGCTGACACCACGCCAAACACCGGGATCGCCAGGCGGCGTAGGCGTTGGCCGTTCCGGTCATAGGCTGACAAGTTGCCTGACCGGTCCACCACCCACAGGTAGGAACCGTCCCAGGCAATGCTGCAGCCCTCCAGGTCGGCATAGAAATCCGATAAGGCCTGCCCGGTATTGGGGTCGATTTGGATGACCTCGTTCCACCAGGTTCCCCACAGCGATGTACCGTCCCAGGCCAGCCCGACGTCACGCGGGCCGCAGCCGGGTTTGGGCATTTCCAGTTCGGTGACGAGGTTACCCTGCAGGTCCAGGCGGTAGATCCGGTTGCTGCAAGGAACGTTGACCCATAGGTTGTCTCCGACGCGAACAATGCCGGTCGGCTCGTCGCCAGGGGCTGGGAAGGAGTGAACCTGTGTCCAGTTCTGCCACGCCCTGCTGGTTGGCGTCGACGTTTCCGCCGAGACGGAGGGGGCCACGGTCGGTGCCGGGGCGGCAGTCGAGACCGCCAACGCTGTCACCCCTGGAGCCACGGCGGTCGCTGGCGGGGCAGTCAGGATGGCCGGCAGCGTCGCGCCTGAGGCTGCGGTGGCCGTCGGGCGGGCGACGGACGCTAACGTTGCCTTCGCCGTCCCGCCCATCAGATACGGCGCGAGCGCACTGCCCCCGCCCAGCAACCCGGCGATGAGACACAGAACGATCAGGCCGCCCGCCACCCAGCCCCAAACGGGTATCCTGCGGCCCCGTTGCGGACGTGGCCTGGCACTCACAACAGGTGGTTTCTCTGGCTCCGGCGGCATCGCGAGCGTCTGGGGAATCACGCGCACCGGCGTTGCGACCCCTGCGGTTGCAGCAGCCGCCAGCGCCCTCGCCGCCTCTCCCGCCGTCTGGTAGCGGCTCTCCGGCTCCTTCGCCAGCGCCTTGAGAATGACCCGTTCCACTGCTTCCGAAAGCGCCGGGTTGACCGCGCGCGGCATGGGCAGAGGGTCGTGAACGTGCTTGATCAGGATCGCCATCGGCGTCTCGGCGTCGAACGGCGGACGCCCCGTCGTCATCTCATATAGCACCACCCCGAGGGAGTAGATGTCGCTGCGCCCATCCAGATTCTGTCCCAGGGCCTGCTCAGGCGACGCATAGGTCGGCGTGCCGAGGAAGGCGCCGGCCGTGGTGAACTGGCCCGTGGCTTCGACCATCTTGGCGACGCCGAAATCGCTCAGCAGGCAGTTGCCCTGTTCGTCTATCAGTACGTTGCTGGGCTTCACGTCGCGATGCACGACGCCCTTCGCGTGCGCATAGTCCAGGGCGGCGGCGACCTGAGAAATGACGGGGCAGATCTGGGATAATGGCAGGGGCTTCCCTTGCAGGGAATCGGCGAGAGTCCCGCCCTCGACGTAGCGCATCACGATGTAGGTGTAGCCCTCCGCCTCGCCGTAGTCGTGAACCGGCAGAATGTTCGGATGCGCCAGCCCGGCGATGACCTTGGCTTCTCGCTTGAAGCGACGGACGAAATCCGGGTCGCTGGCGTAGTGGCGGGGGAGGATCTTTAGCGCGACGCAGCGTTCCACACTCGCCTGGTACGCCTTGTATACTGCCGCCATCCCGCCCTCGCCGAGCGGGGCGACGATGCGATACTGACCGAGTTGTTTGCCGGTTAGATCTTCCATAAAGCCCCTCCTTCGGTTTTGGGAAAAACACTGGCTGGCAATATCAGGAAAATCACACGACTGCATCGAGGTGTGACAGCAGGCAACGTCACAGGCTACCGATAGGCTTCTCGCCGATGCCGAACCCGTGTGATCCGGATGAGATGCTCTTTGTCGCCAACTTCGTACACCACGCGGTAATGCCCGACACGGATTCGATACAGGCATTCGTGCCCTGCCAACTTGCGGACACCTGACGGACGCGGGTCCTGGCTCAACCCATCAATAGAGGTACCGATGCGACGTTTGAGTTCCGATGGCAGAGAGCGATACTCTTTGGCCGCCGAAGCCACGAATTTGACCTCATACGTTGCCACCTGTGGCTACCTCGCTCGCCATCTCCGCTTTCAGCACATCCCAGGCAATAGTAGACTCATCTTTTCGTGACTCAGACACCAACACATCGTAGAAATCCTCCCAGAGTTCACCCCACTCCTCCAGGCTAATGACGACGGCGGTGCGCTTGCCTGAATCGTCCACAAGATATTGAACCCCTCTCAATGCAGTTACGTTCTCCATACGCCAACTCCTTCCACTTCCATTCTATCACAAAACCCCACGACTGGCGAAACCCATCCGTTGACTCAGCCCGTACCAAACTGCCGGTCGCCCGCGTCCCCCAACCCCGGCACGATAAACCCCGATTCGTTCAAGCGGTCGTCGATGGCAGCGAGATACAGCGGCACGTCAGGGTGAGTCGCTGTCATTCGCCGCACGCCCTCGGTAGACGCGATGACACCCACGAACTTGATGCGGGCCGCCCCCCAACGCTTGAGGATATCCACCGCCACCACCGCCGAGCCGCCAGTGGCCAGCATGGGGTCCAGGACCAGGCAGACGTCTACCGTCGGGCTGACGGGAA
>DAOUDX010000388.1:0-14156 GCA_034430835.1 Anaerolineae bacterium | reverse complement strand
TGCATCCAGAGCGACTTGGAACTTGAACTGCGCGCTGTGGCGTTTTCCTTTAGACATAATTGACCTCCCATATGCTCCATAATACTGTAGATCTTCATTTTGCATATGGTCCAGTTTTTGGGGTCAATTACATACAACCATGCCCCGATGGCTCCATGCGCATAATGGTTAAACGAGTTCATCCGGGGATTTTGAAACCCTTTGTCGTGCGTCCAGCCATCCCAGCGTTCCCAAATGGTGGTAGCGCCCTGGGTAACGGGATATAACCAGGAGGGCCACGTTTCCTGCAAAAGTAGTTTGTAGGCTATATCAACTCGTCCGCCTGCGGTAAGAACGTGAGGCAGGTAGGGCGTACCCACAAAGCCGGTAGTGAGATGCATATCGTGTTCCTCAATATTGCGGACCAGCTCTTGTACTGCGATGGGGCGCAATTCATCCGGCAGCAGATCAAAATGAAGGGCCAATACGTACCCTGTTTGAGTTTGACCGGTTATCAGACCAGCTGAGGTCACATAACGTTCATTGAAAAGACACCGAATCTCTTGGAATCTCTGGTTGTAGGCGTCAGCCTCTCGGTTTTTGCCCAGAGCAGCGGCAATCTGCGACATCAAACGTATGCTGTAAGCGGCAAAAGCTACAGCAATCAGGTCTTTAGGAGTGGCGCCGACACGTTGGTCGGGCGGGACATCCGTGGCCAGCCAGTCGCCATAACCACCCGGCATGGACTCGCCACCATTGATTGGAAATTCTGCCTTTGACAGTTTGTTGCTCAGATACTCAATAAAGCGAGCCATAGCCTGATAGTGAGTTTCCAGCAGGCGTTTGTCGCCATAGCAGAGATAAATGGTCCACGGACAAATAACAAAGGCATCTTCCCAGGCCGGACCGCCAGGGGCTTCCGTGCTATTGATTTTAAACAGATCGGGATTGGGCGCAAATGGGGGAATTGCTCCCGACGAGTATTGAGAGTCGGCCAAGTCTTGCTGCCATTTGGTAAAAAAAGCGGCTACGTTCATATTAAAGGTTGCCGTTCGGATGAAAACTTGCGCATCACCGGTCCAGCCTAAACGTTCATCGCGCTGCGGGCAATCGGTGGGGATATCTACAAGATTGCCTTTTTGACCCCAGGTGATGTTGTGCTGCAACTGGTTCACCAGGGCGTTGGAACATTCAAAGTCACCGGTCAGAGGCATGTCAGAGTGCAGCACAATGCCAGTTAGTGTATCACGTGTAGGTCTATAGGGCAGGCCACTAATTTCCACGTAACGGAAACCGTGGAAGGTAAAGTGTGGCTCGTAGACCTCTTCTCCATTGCCCCGCAAGGTGTAGTGATCGGTTTGACGCGCTCCCCGCAAGTTTTCCGTATAAAGACGGCCGTCGGCGTCAAGCGTTTCGCCGTGGCGGAGGGTAACGGTAGCGCCGGCAGGCCCGTTAACTTTCAGTCGCACCCGACCTACCATATTCTGACCAAAATCAAAGATCCACTGCGTACTGCTCCTTGCGGGGATTTCGATGGGGTCAGCCACCGGCTGGAGCTCTTGGATGCGGCGAACTGCCGGGCCGTTGTGGGCCACTAGAGCAATATCGGGCTTATCAAAAATCTCTACCGGCTGCCATCGGGCATCGGTAAACCCCGGCTTGTGCCAATCTGGGAATTCCAGGCGGGCGTCGTAGCTCTCGCCCATAAACAAGTCTGATTCCAGAATGGGGCCAAAGGCGGTCTTCCAGGTGTTGTCCGTTGGGATGATTGTGGTTGTCCCATCGGCCAGCGTACAATGAAGTTGAGCCAGCAGCCGAGGGCGATCTCCGTAGAGCTGCCGCCCATACCAGGCCACGTGACCGCAATACCAGCCGTCTCCTAAAATCACGCCGATGGCATTCTGTCCGTTAGTGATCAGGGAGGTTACATCGTACACCTGATAACGGACGCGATGCTGATAATCGGTCCAACCAGGGGTGAGTACATCTTGTCCGACACTCTGCCCGTTGAGATAGGCCACATATAGCCCCAAGGCGGTGATATACAGGCGGGCTGAGATGACCGTTTGTTCCAGAACAAATTCCCGCCGCAAAAATGGACAGGGGATCGTGGTGTATTTGCCCCCCACCAGCAACGCGCCAATCCACTGGCCCTGCCAGTCGTCGCGGTTCAAAAGCCCCATTTCCCACCAGGCGAGATCGCTGTAGATGGTGGGCTGATCGTGTTCGTCCCACACGCGCACTTTCCACCACACCCGTTGGCCGGAGGCAAGTGGTTCCCCGGCATAGGGGACATGGATGGACTGGTCAGATTTCGTTTTGCCGCTGTTCCATAGGATGGATTGTTCATTGCGCGCGGCTTGCTTGCCGGCGGCGGCGATAATTTGATAGGCGGTTTGTCGAGCGCCGCGCCGGTCAGATTGCAATTGCCAGCTTAACCGGGGCGGTACGATGTCCAGGCCCAAGGGGTTGGCTTGATATTCACACCGTAAATTAGCGACGGTCACCATAGTTGTCTCTTATTCGTGGGATTCCTGAATTTGCAACGTTTAACCGCGTCTTGCGGTTGCATGTTTGAAGGGCAGCGGGTCAATGGCCTCGGTTTGATCTGGCATAGGGAGGTAATCAGGGATTTCCAGTCCCCGGATGAGTTCGTCGATCCGGACCGGGCGTTTTTGCTCAAGGGCACAATTGCCGGCAATACCGGTCAAAATTGACCACGCGCCGGCGCGATAATCTGCCGCGCGTTTGTATTTGTCAACGCCTGTCGGCATAAATAGGTCTTGCAGCATAATCGGGTCGGCGCCGCCGTGGCCGCCCTCGCTCTCGTCAACCTTGACCTCATAACCGGGCTGGGAGTGGGGGATCACTTTGATGGTGGTCTCATCGGCAACGGCCTCGCCGGGGACCGAGCCGTCGCCGCTAAAGTAAACCGTTTCCTGCATCTTGTGTTCCAGGCGGCCCTTACTGCCGTTAAAGGCAATCACGTAACCTTCCCAGGGCATAAAGGCGTGCAGGGAATAGCTCAACGAGGCCCCGTTGCGGTAATTGACCACCAGGTTCAGCGTATCCTCAATGTCTATTTCGTCGCTAAAAACGCAGCGGTCGCGGAAGTAGCCGTCATATTTTTCGTTATCGAGATACTGGGTCTTGAGCCGGGGATAGGCGCGTAAATCCAGATGGAATGGACATCGACTGGCTTCGGGGCAGTCCAGACATCGTTCAGCGCGATTGGCGAACCCGTATCGCTCGGCCGTTTCCGGGCGATAAAAGTTGCGCGCGCCGGTGGCATACACCCTTTCCGGCACGGTTGACAGCCACCAGTTAATCAGGTCAAAGTGATGGGTGGCTTTGTGGACCAGCAGGCCGCCGGAGTTGCATTTGTTGCGGTGCCAGCGGCGGAAATAATCGGCCCCGTGATGGGTGTCCAGCAACCAGTGAAAATCTGCCGAGATCACATTACCGATCACGCCTGACATCAGCAGGTCTTTAACTTGTGTACGGGGTGGGGCGTAACGGTAATTAAAGGTCACCCTACATTGGCGCCCGGTTTTCTCTTGGGCATCCAGAATGCGCTGGCATTTCTGTTCGTCGGTGGTCATCGGCTTTTCGGCGATCACATCGCAGCCCAGTTCCATGGCCCGGCAAATGTAGTCGTCGTGGGTGGCGTCTGGGGTGGTGACAATCACGATATCGGGTCTGGTTTCGGCAATCATCCGCTCAAACGCTGTCTCCCGATAGGTCTTGACGATTACGCCGCGTTCCTGAACCAATTTGGCGTGTAAGCGCAGCCGTCCCTCGTTCTTATCACACAGGGCCACCAGTTCGGCGGTGTCAGTAAATCGATCTGCCATGGCTTCCAGGTACATGCGGGAACGATCTCCCACCCCTACTTGAACGTATCGTTTTCTAGTCATTGTTTCCTTTCTAGTGCTAGAATGAGAGTTTGGCTGTACAACCGAACGCCCTGGCGAGTTCCGCCGGAGCGCTCGGCAGAGCGGAGCCGCCGAGCGCGAAACTCACCCGCCTGCGGGTTTGCAGCGAATTCTACTCCTCGGAATAGCCCGCAATAGCACGTCCACCTTCGAATGCATCGCGCGATTGGCAGGTTGGGTGCAGCGGATACGTAAGCATACCTCTGCTTGAGTGCCTTGAGTGATGAAGGGTGCAGTAGGTTGTCGATGCGTTGGAAGTGATCACTGCGGGCATCGGCGCGTCTAACGACAAAAGTATTGTACTCGAATGTGGCGGCTTGACAAACCCCATCGGCGCGTGATGGCGCACCCCCGGAGTACATGCCGGAGCCTCGCTGGGTGCTCCCCAGGCTGGCAGGGTGAGGAAAGCGAACTCGCCGAAGGCATGTAGACCAGATTGTCATAGAAGGCAAGATGTTGTACAGTTATGGTATGTGTGCCCCGGGATCGAGTCAACGTGCAGTCTACGATCCCGAACATCATTCTGCCGTGATGTCGTAGGGCAAACCGCTGCCCTCTGCGCGCTTTACGAGTGATTTCCTCTTGTCCTCGTTCTGTCAGGCGGCAAAGTACACAACAAGGAGTCACAAAGCGAGATGAAACTTTCCAAGCTGTTCAAGTTCCTCAAACTGTATTGGGTCTCCGCCGTCCTGGCGCCGCTGCTGATGGTTCTCGAGGTAGCGATGGACCTGATGCAACCCAGGATGATCGAGCGCATCGTTGACGAAGGAATCGCTCAGCTCGACATGGCCGTGGTCACCCGAACGGGGCTGCTGATGATCGGCTTGGCGTCGATCGGCGTGGTGGGCGGCGTGGGCTGTGCCGTGTTCTCAATACTGGCCTCACAGGGATTCGGCACCGACCTGCGCAACGCTCTCTTCCGTAAGGTGCAGTCGCTTTCCTTCGGCAACCTGGACAGGTTGGAAACGGGGCAGTTCATCACACGACTGACCAACGATGTGACCCAGGTACAAGAGGCGGTCTCGATGATGCTGCGCATGATGGTCCGCGCACCCCTGATGCTTGTCGGCAGTGTGCTCCTGGCGATCTTGACCAGTCCGCGCCTAGCCTTCCTGCTGGCCGTGCTGGGGCCTGTAGCGCTGACCGTGCTGGTCTGGGCGATCAACAGGGGTTACCCGCTCTATAGCGAGGTGCAACGCCGGCTCGACAGGATAAACACGGTGATGCAGGAGAATCTGGCGGGCGTGCGTGTCGTCAAAGCGTTCGTTCGTGCCGCGCACGAGATCCGGCGGTTTGGGATCGCCAACGATAGCCTGATGACGCAAACCGTCTACGCAGCGCGCACAGTGGCTGTAACGGGGCCGGCGACGACGCTGGCGCTCAACCTCGGTGTGGTGGGTGCCATCTGGTTCGGCGGCCTCCAGGTGACCGGTGGCGGGATGAAGATGGGGGAACTCATCGCCTTCGTCAATTACCTGATGCGCACGCTGATGTCGCTGACATTCGTCAGCATGCTCATTATGCGCGCCGCGCGCGCCGAAGCGTCGGCGGAACGCATCCGGGAAGTGCTGAACAGCGAACCCGACGTCCGGGACAAATCCGACGCCCTGAGAACGTTTGCGCCACGGGGCCGGGTGGCGTTCGAAAACGTGACCTTTGGCTATGGCGGAGATCGACGCGATCTGGTGCTCGGCGGTGGCTCTCCACCACGCGGGATCAGCTTTGTGGCCGAGCCGGGGCAGACCGTCGCTATCCTCGGTGCGACGGGTTCGGGCAAATCCAGCCTGATTCACTTGATCCCCCGTTTCTACGATGTGACCAGCGGACGAGTCACCATGGACGGCGTGGATGTGCGCGACGTGTGCGAGGCCGCGCTGCGGCGCAACATCGGCATCGCACTACAGGAATCGGTGCTCTTCACCGGCACGATCCGCGACAATATCCGCTACGGGCGGCCAGATGCCAGTGACGAGGAGGTAATCGCCGCCGCCAGAGCGGCGCAGGCTCACGAGTTCATTGTTCAGTTCCCAGATGGCTACGACACCATACTGGGCCAGCGCGGAGTAAACCTCTCGGGCGGGCAGAAACAGCGCATCGCGATCTCCCGCGCACTTCTCGTGCAACCTGCCGTCCTCATTCTTGATGATAGCACCAGCTCGGTTGATGTCGAGACCGAGACCAAGATCCAGGACGCACTGGAGGATTCGATGCGGGAGCGCACAAGTCTCGTGATCGCCCAGCGCATCAGCACGGTGCTGAAAGCCGACAAGATCCTGGTGCTCGACGATGGACGGATCGCCGCCGAAGGCACGCACAGCGAGCTACTGGCCTCAAGCCCGATCTATCGCGAAATCTACGAATCCCAATTGGGTGATGGAGCAACACCCCATGGCGGAGACTAGATCGCGTCAGGCTCAGAACCTATCTGCTCCACCCCCGATCATAGGGCGCGGTGGGCCGCCGTGGCGCCACCTGATGAGCGAGAAGGAGCGCGCCAGGAACACACGCGGCACTTTGCTGCGCATCTGGGGATACCTGAAGCACCGCACATGGGCGTTGGCTGGGACCGCCCTGCTGGTGGCCGCGAGCTCGGGTCTCGATCTGCTGGGGCCATATCTGATGGGCAAAGCGATTGACGAGCATATCCTCAAAGGCGACCTGCCGGGCCTGGCGCGCACGGCGCTGCTGATGGCCACTGTTGCCCTGGGCAGCTCGCTGACCGGTTGGCTGCAGATGTACGTGATGACCGGAGCCTCACAACATGCCGTGCGCGACATCCGCAACGATCTCTTTGCCAGGCTGCAGACGCTCTCGTTGCGCTTCTTCGATCAACACACGCACGGCGAGTTGATGAGCCGGTTGGCCAACGATGTGGAAAACATCAGCAACGTGCTCACCGAAAGCGTCACACAACTGCTTTCCAGCCTCCTGAGCGTGGTCGGCGTGGCGACGATGATGTTTGTGATCAACGAGCGCCTGGCTCTGGTCAGCCTGGTGACGATCCCGATGATGATGTTCTTGAGTCAGTGGATCGGCAAGCGCACACGCCGGGGGTTCCGCGAGCAGCAAGAGGCGCTGGGCGAGCTAAACGGCATCGTCGAGGAGGCGATCACCGGGCAGCGCGTCATCAAGGCGTATGTGCGCGAGCAGACGACCCTCGAGCAGTTCGAAACTGCCAACCGCGAGCTGCGACGGGCGTCCACCTACGCCCAGATCTTTGCCGGGACGATGGGGCCGCTGACCAACTTTGTCAACAACGTCGGCTTTGCCATTGTCGCCGGGGCGGGAGGCTGGATGGCCGTGCAGGGTCTGGCGACGGTGGGCACCATTGCCAGCTTTGTCAACTACGCACGGCAGTTCGCGCGCCCGCTGAACCAGATCGCCAACCTGTACAGCTCGATCCAGTCGGCCATCGCCGGGGCCGAGCGTGTGTTCGAGATCATCGACCAGACGCCGGAACTTGAGGACGCGCCGGACGCGCAGCCGTTGACGCGGGTCCAGGGAGAGGTGGTTTTCGATGACGTGTGCTTCGGCTACGAAGAGGGCGTGCCCGTGCTCAAGCGCGTCAGCCTGCGTGCCCAACCGGGACAGACCGTCGCGCTGGTCGGCCCGACGGGGGCAGGCAAGACGACCATTGTCAATCTGCTGACGCGCTTCTACGACATCGACAGCGGATCGATTCACGTAGACGGCATGGACATCCGCCGGATCAAGATGGATGACCTGCGCCGCACGTTGGGCATTGTGCTACAGGATACGTACCTTTTCTCCGACACGGTGATGGAGAACATCCGCTACGGGCGACTCGACGCCGCCGACGGAGAGGTGATCGCCGCCGCCAAGCTAGCCAACGCCGACCAGTTCATCCACCGTCTGCCGGAGGGATATCAGACGCTGCTATCGGAGCGGGGGAGCAACATCAGCCAGGGACAGCGACAGTTGCTGGCCATTGCCCGGGCGGTCCTGGCCAACCCTGGCATCCTGATCCTGGATGAGGCGACGAGCAGCGTCGACACGCGCACGGAGAAGCACATCCAGGAGGCCATGCTGCGTCTTATGAGAGGCCGGACCAGTTTCGTCATCGCCCACCGCCTGAGCACGATCCGCGAGGCGGACGAGATCTTGGTGATCAACGACGGCGAGATCATCGAGAGGGGCACACACGAGACGCTGCTGGCGCTTCGAGGTTTCTATCACCACCTGTATATGAGCCAGTTCAAGGGACAGCATCGCTCGATGCTTGAACCGACCAATTGACACAGGTTGGTGATTCTTCAGGGCTTCCTGACTGTGCCCCTCAGCCGTTACGCTGCGACCAACGTCGGCGGGTCGTCGTGCGATCCCCTCGATGCGGGGTGGGAGGGCGGTGAACCTGGCAGAACTCCTGCCCGTCGTCCAGGCGCAGGTCGTGGAGCGCCGTATCCCCATTCCCGGCTGGCGCACAGGGGAGGCGGAGCGGCTGACCGACCGGGCCGCCGAGGGTTAGGCGCAGGGGCTTCGACTGGGCTCAGCCGAAGTCCTCAGCCGAGCAGTGCTGTTCCGCGTGTTCAACGCGCGCTACACGGCCAGGGCGTACACGCTGGTGGTGAGCAACGTGCGACCGGAGGAGGTGCCGGAGCCGAGGCTGCGCTCGCGCTTCCCCGACATCGCGGTGTGCCAGGTGGTGCCGAATGGGGGGGGAGGACTATAGGCGGTGCAGGGAGAGAATCAGGGCAAATCGATGAATACTGAGGCGGATAGGCAGCCGTGTAATCTGGTTCACATCGAGAACAAGATTGTGGCCTTGGATCCTCGTCCAATAGATCTGCAATCGGAAAGTCAAGGATGGGGACTATGCTACACCGTCAGCACTTGTTCTAGAAACGAGCCAAACACACTGCGCGGGAATCTACACCAAGACGTCCGCTATCCACAATAAGCGAATGCTCTCGCTTATTGGAAGAACTGACTCCAAGCGTTGGGCATATTCGACAATCTCCTGCAACCCAAGTTGGA
This sequence comes from Anaerolineae bacterium, assembly GCA_034430835.1. Lineage (GTDB taxonomy): Bacteria > Chloroflexota > Anaerolineae > B4-G1 > B4-G1 > JAFGED01. Next base: position 5,247 of record DAOUDX010000388.1, on the reverse strand, counting down.
AGACCCCATCCCCCTCGCCTGGTTTGACTACGTCGTGTATCTCAATCAAGGCTCCGATTGCCTCACAAAGCTTCACCCTCTTTTGCTGTTCATCTTCCGACAAGGCATTGAATCGGTTGAGGAGTTCGCTGCCTGTATCAAAGAATGCCTGGAGTGCCGCGCTTAGCGGCTTTGAGAGTTCATCACCCATGTATGCCTGCAACCTATCCCCCCCGGGTTCTGTGAGATCTGGCATAGCCTGGAATTCGCTGATCTGTGAAGTGAGCTGGCGCAATGTGGCGACGGACTGTGAGAATTGATTGGCCAACGCAATTTCCTCTATGTCCCACGTCTCTATCGCCAGATCTTCACCGGCTTCATCGGGCAATGGCTGAGGGAAATAGGCCCAAGGTTTTGCCTGCAGGTTTTCCTCCTGCAAGACAGTAAGTGTGTGAAAAGGCCAGACCAACGCATCAAGCATCCGTCCCCGGACCAGCGGCACGATAACGATGTACTCGCAGGTGCCTTGGATTAGATAGTAAGTGAGTTCCTCCAAGCCCACGGGCCCTATGGCACTACGTAATGCGGTCGGAAACTCCTCAAGCAACTTCGTGTATAGTTCCGTGGGGTCAGTGAGGTCAAAGCTGATCCACACTGCCGGGTGCCCCTGCCAGGGATGGTCAAGATCCAACCGTGCCGCCTCGAAAGTGGGTGTCTGGATAGCCACCAGCACCTGCTGGATCTGCGAATCCAAATGGCGTTGTGCTGCCACCATCCAATTCGATACTTGCTGCAAACGGCTGGCTGCGGATTTCCAGGGTTCATGAGCGTAAAAGTACCACAGCGTCCAGGTCGTGGATAGCACCTCTCGCTCGCGCTGTTCCAGCGTGCAAATGTTGTCTGCATTGAGATGCTGGCCGAACAAGGCAGTGAACTGCTGTTGATAGGCTGCCAGCGCAGCTTTTGCCTGGAACAGATTATAGATTGACAGGTGTGGATTGGCAGTCACTTGTTTCTCTTCCAAAGTATTCAGGATGCCCTTTCTCCGGGGATCACCAGGGCGCAGCTTCCCAGCGTAGAAATTGGTTACCCAGACTGCCGGGGCCTGATTGAAAAAGCCTTGCAGCGAAGAAAAGTACTCCCGTCGCGCTTCGAGGTATGCTCTGTACTTCTGAAGCGCAAGGGCATTTGGAACATGCCCCCGTTGAGCAAGCTCTTGCAAAACTGAAGCCGAGCTACTTTCGCTCGCAAAGCCCCACCGATCAACCGCTGATTTCGGCAAATCGGGCATGCCGCCCAGAACATCTGAGCCGTGTAGCCATTCCTGAAAGTCGATGCGCTCTAAAACGTTGATGGGCTTGTCACGCTGATAGTATCTCATCAATCCGCGATTGAGGCTTGATAAGCAATCGACGACTAATTCACGGGCTTTGATCATGCTATCAAGGTACCGCTCCCATGTATCGGGTCGGTAACAACTATGAGCCAAGCCGCTTGCGAGACCATTCAACCATGTGCCCCACTCAGGCAACAGGAGGTCCGAGGGAATCCCCTCTTTGTAGGTGCTATCACCTTGAGGCAGTTCTATTCCTGCCGGCTTGAAACCATATCCTTGAGCACCGTACCGCTCATAACCAGGGAACAGCCTGCGCACCAAGCCAATTCTGTCTATCGTCTCAGCATGCAGTGGGTCAGAATCACTTGATGCCTTCCCAGAAGGGACGAAGTGTATCTTGAGGGTAGTACCGATCTTCTCTAGTGCAAGAACCTCGTATTCGTCCGCCAGCCTGCTATGCAGAAGTGCGATGTGCGTATCTAGCCACCGGGAATGTCGCGCCGGGTCGCATAAATGAAGCGCCAGTGATAGGTCCGCAATCGTGGTGAGCGGAAGATGCTCTATCGTCGCGCTCAATGTCTCGTCAGAAATCCAATCGGTCATCTGCTTCTGAGGCGCCAATCGCGCTGCCCAGTACCAGACCTCGGCCACGTCTCCCCAGGCATCAGGTTCAGAAGGCACAGTCGGTCTATCTACTAAACGCTGAAGCCAATCCGTCGCCCGAGAGAAAACTGCATCCTTGGGTGTCTGACTCCGGCGTATCGCTCTGATACGCTCCTGTCGTTCCGGCGGAATCATATCACCTAACGTTGTCCACCACTCGTCCAATGATGGCCCTTCACCTGGAGACAAGAAGTTGAGGTCAACGGCGAACCACCATGCCGGCCCCAGCGCTTCGTGTGCTTCCTCCATCACTAGACGGTTGGCATCCACGTAGTCTTTTGCACCAGCCCATAGCAGACAGCGTAGAATGCCGGCAACGCCTGACCAAGTCTTGGGTTTGTGTGCCACCACTCGATCAAGAAGCTGTGTATAGTCTGCAGGGCGAGCTACCAGAGCGTGAAGGATGAACGTCTCCAGGTCTTCCTCCGGCATCAATGGCAGCACCTGAGTCGCGACATCCAGCCACGGGTTGATGTCTGGCTTGACCAGTAGATCACTGAGGATTTCCGACCGAATGGGGTGCAGCCCCTCTAGGTAATGCCCATCCGCACTGCGCCGCAGTAGGTATTCTCGCTCGAATTGTGCCAGCGTGCGATCCGGTGCAGGCAGGCTCAATGTTTGGATGAGGTCATGGGTGCGCAGCTGTGCGCCATAGGCCGAGGCGACGGATACCATACATAGCAGCCGGAGTTCGTCCGCAGATGCGCCCATCCGCACTTCTTCTTCGATGCGTTGAACCTGCCCTTGCAGACGCTGTCGCAGAGTTTGAGTCTGCGTTAGCAAGTAAACAAACTCCATCAATGGCCCTTCGCCGCCGAAGGCTTCCCAGGCAGCGTCGAAGTCTAGGAAGTCCCGGCCTTCGCCAGTCTCACGTGCGCGTTCATAGATACGATGGGCCTCTTCCTGGTCAAACTCTAGCTCTATGTCGGTGAAATCAAATCCGGCGTCAGAAATGCTGGCACGCCTGTAGTCCTCCTCACGTATCGTCACCAGCACATCGAGGTAGGGTTGACGTATCAGTTGTTTGACCAGTTCCGGCCATTCGCTATCTCTGGGATGCACATCAACATAGACCGCGATGGGTACCTGCACAGCATCAGCGAACCCGGAGAGCGCCTGGGCGATGCTAAGCGCATGTTCCACGTCTTGCACGCGCCTGACCGCAAAACGCCACTTCTCGGGGTACGCATCGTGTAGATAGCGGTACGCTAACGTGCTCTTACCTTGTCCCGATGCTGCGTGGACGATCACTACCCTGTGCTCTTGAAACGCCCGGGCAATCTCTGTCACTTTGTGGTCGCGGCGAAAGTCCAGCCCGGAGAGGATGTGCTCGTATCGAGCCTGCACGCCGGCATAGAACTCGGCGCGGAGGCGCGGGAGTTGATCATCGGCAATCGAGTGAGCTTCAAGCGGCGCTATCGTGGTGTACCATTGTTGGTGATAATGGTAGCGTTCGGCGAGAAAGCGACCCACTTGGTTGATCTTCTCCACAAGCGCCGCGCACTCGACCGTCTGTCGCCGTTCCGCAAGTTGATCGTACCACGTGACAAACAGATCAAATGCATTGAGGGGATCAATTCCAGCAGCGAGATTCTGGATTTGCGAGAGGACGGCCTCCTGTTCACTTGACTCATCCAGCGACACAATCTGAATGTGTTCGAAGCATTTCTCGACATCCGCTTGGCTGAAGCCCTTTTCCGCCAATTTGGCAACGATGCGTTGTCGGTGCTCTACACTGCCTTCCCAGGCCTGACGTAGTTCGGGACCCAGCGCGCCGAAGTTCGCAATCTTGATAGCCGGCGGGTTTGCCGCTTGCAGCAGGCTGACTGCACGATGGAAAAAGGACCCCGCCTTTTCAGGCTCAAGGTCCGATAACGCCAGATTGGAATAAGACTTCACCTGTATCACTTCCACACACTGCCCCGCCTGATCCCGGATGTCCAAATCCTCCGCTCCTTCGGGACAAAACACCTGGGTTCCTTCCACTCCAGGCGCGAAAATACGTTTGAGAGTGTAGAGTGCTTGAAGCCTGTAGCCTCGTAAGGCTGCTGGTGCACCAGGTTGTGTCATCCAGGATCCCCCCGACGGTTCACTGCAATAACCCTCCGGCGTTCACTCCCCGCACTCGGATTCGAGCAGACCGCGTTGCGTCAACCCTGATACGCTCCTGGAGAACCCAGAGTGTAGGCTGATAGGCCTGCCAGTGGAATCCGAAACGAGATCCAACCGGTCCAGCGACGGGCGCCGGATTCGGTTGGCTGTGACGAATCTGCCATCATTCGCCTCAACCTAAACTGTGGTATGCCTGTATCGCGGCTTTCAGGAGACCCCGTAGTTGAGATATGCGCTTACCCAGTTCTTCGAGAGAGTCCAGGTCACCCTGTGCGTATATCATTGGTATCACCAAAGCCCACCCTGGCACATCTGATTTCTCGGTCACCTGGGCTACAAAGCGGTTCACGATCCCTGTCGTGTGGACCCAATCTTGAGAGAGCTTGCCCCACAGAGCGACAAAGCGATCCTCTAGTCCCAACAGTCCGCCCAGCTCTATCATCCATTTGGAAATGCTCACCTCCTTTCCCTGCTGTTTCTCTTTCTCCAGGTATTCGAGCCTCTCCTGAAAGAAAGTCTGCTCAGGATACTTCAGATCCGCGAGGTAGCATTTCACCAGCGATTCGAGCACCACTCTGAGCTCCATGAAACACACAGGGAGGTTGCCAGTCAGCACGTCTGAGTAGATCGCGTAACTGAATGGCTGGAGAATGTGATAGAGGAAGAAGCTCATTGCGCGCTTGACGTAGTCCTCTTTACACTCTGCTCTCTTGACGTCGAGCCCAACGTAGTCTATAGCGTCGTTCGCGAGTCCCACTATCTCCCTGTAGGCGTCCTCTGCCTTGTCGTGGAGAAACCTGTTATTCTCTCTCACCACCTTGAAGGTGTCACCCAGGTACTCATCCGCTGCTGTCGGGTCTTGCCCTATGACTTCCGACATCTGCCAACCTCCATTACCGCGCCAGCACCTCATTCACAAGCGATGCCAGGTGACCGCACTTGTACGGATCGTCACGGTTCATTCGAATGATACGGCGTTCCCCTTTCGGTCCGGGTGAAGGGTCCGCGGTTGAGGAGCGACACGGCCTAGCAGCCTGTCGGAGAGAGGACTTCTCTCCGAACACAATTGGCGGTAAAATTGCGGTCATTGAACACGTCTAAAACTCTTGGCAAGGGGTGACGTTTATGGCCCGCAAATTCAAAACGGTTGATTACGA